>DDTA01000030.1:18794-33914 GCA_002344285.1 Myxococcales bacterium UBA2376 | reverse complement strand
CCTTGCCCTTCACCACGCCGGTCATCGTCGTCGAGGTGCGCGCGACCGCCTTGGCGATGCCGAAGTCGATGAGCTTCACCGCGCCGTCGTGCCCGACGAGCACGTTGGCCGGCGTCACGTCGCGGTGCACGATGCCGAGCAAGAGGCCGCGGTCGTCGGTGCGCTCGTGCGCGTACGCGAGCGCGCTCGCCACCGCCGTCGCCACCGCGACCCCGAAACCGGGTGGCAGCGGGACCGAGCGGGTGCGCGCCGCCGCCATCACGTTGCGCGTGGTCTCGCCGTGCACGTACTCCATCACCAGGTAGTACGAACCGTCCTCGGACGTGCCGAGGTCGAACACCTGCGCGATGTGCTGGTGGTGCAGCGTCGCGGCCAGCCGCGCCTCGTCGAGGAACATGCGCGCGAACGTGCCGTCGAGGCCGGCGCTCGGCCGCATCGCCTTCACCACGAGGTGACGGACGAAGCCGCCGTCGCCCATCGTGCGCGCGAGGTAGACCTCCGCCATCCCACCCGATGCGAGGTGCTGGATGACTTCATACCTGCCGAAGCGAGGCATGCCCCCCACGATCCTCACCGTCGTCGCTCCTCGATCGCCGGTCAAGTCTCGGGCCTCGACTTCTCGTCTCGTCGACGCCCACGCGTCATGTGGCGCACAAGCGGGGACGCCGATGCCCACGGTCGTGGGCAATTCCGATCGCGCCAGGTGACCGATCCGGTCGCATGTGGCCAAACGCCGCACGCCGGAGGCCCCGTGGCATCATCCAACGGCCACCGGCATGGATCCGACCGCCTATCCAGTGAACGACTTCGGTCCGGCGATGCGGGGCATGGTCATCGGCGCGGTCGGCATCCTCCACGTCTTCCTCGCGCAGTTCGCGATCGGCGGCGGCTTCGTCCTCACCTACGTGCAGTGGCTCGCCGGGCGCGGCGTGCCCGACGCACGGCGCTTCCTCGACAGCTTCTTCAAGTACCTGGTGCTGGTCTCGTTCGTCACGGGCGCGATGACCGGCGTCGCGATGTGGCTGACGACGATCCAGGTCGGCCCGCGCACGATCGGCCTCATGGTCGACGAGTTCCACTGGATCTGGGCCGTCGAGTGGTGCTGCTTCACCGTCGAGATCGTGGCCGGCTACATGTTCCTGCGGTTCGGCGCGCGCCTCCCCGACAGCGCGCGCCTGAAGCTGCTCGCCACGTACTCGGTCGCTTCCTTCGGCAGCCTGTTCTGGGTGAACGGCATCCTGTCGTGGCAGCTCACGCCGGGCGCCTGGATCGGCGGCGGCGACGTCTGGGCTGGCTTCTTCAACCCGAGCTTCTGGCCGTCGCTCCTCTACCGCGCCGCGGTGTCGAGCACGCTCGGCGCGCTCGCCGCGATCGCGGTCGTCAACACGATGGACATCGATCGCGCGGCGCGCCACGCGCTCATCGCTCGCGTGTCGCGACTGCTGGTGCCGATGGCGGCGATGCCGCTCCTCGGCGTCTGGTTCATGGCGGTCATCCCCGCCGACAGCCGCGCGTGGATCACGGGCGGCTCGGTCGCGATGTCGATGTTCCTCGCCATGGCGGCGGGCGCGTCGCTGCTCATCGGTGCCTACGCGCTCGTCGGCATCCTCTGGCGTCGGCTGTACGTGAGCGGCGCGACCGCCGCGCTCCTGCTCGCGCTCGCCTTCGGGGCGACCGCCGCCGGCGAGTTCGTGCGCGAGGGCGCGCGCAAGCCGTACACGATCCGCCAGGTGCTCTTCTCCAACGCCATCACGCCCGGGGAGGTCGCGCGGATGCGGCGCGACGGCTCGGTGACCGGCGATCCGTATCCCCTGCGCGACGCCGCGCGCTATCCCACGCCGCAGCTCGTGCTCGGCGCGCACGTCGTACGCGTGCAGTGCTCGGCGTGCCACACGATGAGCGGCGCCAACGGCCTCGTGCACCTCGGCGGCGGCTGGACGCCTGATCAGCTCCGCCTCAACATCGCCAAGCTGCAGCGCACGAAGGCGTTCATGCCGCCGTTCGCCGGCCCGGCGACCGAGGTCGAGGCCGTCGCGCAGCTGATCGCCTGGGAAGCGGCGGGCGCGCCCGACACGTGGCCGGTCTCCGACGACCCGGCGGTGCTCGCCCAGATCCAGCGCTGGCTCGACGAGGCGGGCACACAGCCGGCGCCCGAGCGGCCCGAGGCGCGGCGCGAGGTGCGGCCATGACCAGCAGCTACGTCATCCTGCTCGTGCTCACCTTCGCGGCGCACAAGCTGCTCGTCGGCTTCGTGCTCGGCGCGGCGGCCTGGGCGACGGTGCGCGCGCTGCGCGGTGGCGACGATCCGGTGGCGTACGCGTCGCGCGACTGGCTGCCCTTTGCGCTCGGCGCGGCGATCACCGCGGGCGTCGCGCCGTTGCTCCTCATCCAGGTGCTCTACCAGCACCGCGTCTACACCGCGACGCTCCTCCTGTCACACCGCTTCATGGCGATCGTGCCCGCGCTCATCGCCGGGTTCTACCTGCTCTACCTGGCCAAGACCGAGCGGGTCGCGGCGTGGCCGCGGCTGCGGCGCGCCGCCGTGACGGGGACCGCGCTCGCGGCGTTCCTGTTCGTCGCGTGGACGTGGATCGAGGAGCACACGCTCGCCGCGGCGAGCCCCGAGGTGTGGGTCGCGCACTACCGCGACCAGGCGCTGGTCCATCGCGACGTGACGATCGCGCAGCGGCTCGTGGTCTGGCTCGGCCTCGCCGCCGCGGCGTTCGCGACCGGCGCCGGATGGCTCGCGCGCGGGGTCAGCGAGCGCGATCGGCGCGGCCTCGCGCGCGTGGGCCTCGCCGGGCTCGTCGTCGCCGCCGCCGGCGCCGCCCTCCTCGCGTCGGGCGATCCCGACGACGTACCCGCCGTGGGCATGCCGTACCTCGTCGTCGCCGCCGTCGGGCTCGTCGCCGCCGCCGCTGGGTTCGTCATGTGGCACGCCGGCGTCGCGCGCGCACGCGCGCTCGCGACCACCGGCGTCGTCGTGCTCTACGTCGCCGTCAGCGCGCTCCGCGAGGCGCGTCGCGTCCATCGCATCGAGTGGCGGCCGACGCTCGAGGGCGCACAGGGCTTCCCGCTCTTCCTCGCCTTCGTCGTGATCGCGGTCGTGGTGATCGTCTGGTGCGCGCGGCTGGTCAGCCGCAATGTTCGATGAACTGACCGTGCACCGGTGACGCGGGCGCCGCCGGCTGCCCGTCGGTGCAAACGCCGTCGAAGACGACCGGCAGGCCGCGGCCCTCGAAGAGCACCGGCCCGTCCTGGACGTGGAAGTGCAGGTGCGGCTCGCTCGTGTTGCCGCTGTTGCCGGTGAGGCCGAGGCGCTGCCCGCGCGTGACCTTGTCGCCGGCCTTCACCGTCACCGAGCCCTGCTGGAGATGAGCCAGCAGCGCGAACTCACCGTCGCCGAGGTCGAGGACGACGTGGTTGCCCGCCTTGTTCGCCGGATCCATCTTCCCGGGTGGGTTGTCGGGCGCGCCGTTCTCGATGGCGACGACGGTCGCGTCGGCGGGCGCGACGATCGGCTGACCCCAGCAGTGGTAGTCCTCGTTCCGCTTGCCGTCCCCCGTGTGTGTGCCCCCGTCCTTCCACATCACGATGTCGTAGGCGTGGCGCTGATCGGGCGCGACCACGTGGTAGTTGCGCGTCGCCGTGTCGCCGCCCCAGAACACCCACCACTGGCCGTCGAACGGCAAGCGCAGCTTCGTCTTCAGCGCGCGCCCCGCATGGGGATCGGGCGGCAGCGCCGGGCGTGGCGCGAAGTTGAGCCCGGAGAGGCGCCCGTCGTCGTCGAACGTCATCTGCGCCACCACGGTCTGGGGGCCCACCTTCAGATCGGCGACGTAGGCCCGGGAGCCGGCGACGAGGAACACGGTGTCGTCGTCGGGGCCCGGTGCCGCGGCCGCCTTCAACTGGTCGTGGATGTCGGTCAGCACCTTCGTCGTCGCGATCGCGGCGAGCTCGGGCGTGAAGCGCGCGTGCAGCTCGGCGAGCTTGCCGCCCTGGAACAGCGCCAGCGCGGCGCGACCCTCGCGCAGCGTGCGCGCGCTGGTCTCGGCGTACGCCGCGGGCACCGGCGCGGGCGCGGGCGTCGCCGCGCCTTGCGCCGCGTCGCCCGCCGGTGCCGGCGGGCGCTGGCTCGGGCTCTTGCCGCAGGCGGCGAGGACGAGGACGGCGGCGCAGGTGTGGCGCGACATGCGCCGGTTATCGCACGCCGAGCGCGTCGACGCCGTCGAGCGTCGCGGCGAGCGCGTGCACGATCGCCGCGATGCGGACCGCCTCGTGCACGTGGGCGGTCGTCAGGCCCTTCTGGGTCACGACCTGCTCGTGCGAGCGCACGCACGACTCGCAGCCGGTGATGGCCGAGGCCGCGAGGCACCATAGCTCGAACTCGGCGTGATCGACGCCCGGGTTGCCGATCACTTGCATGCGCAGGCGCGCCGGCATCGCCTTGTACGGGCTCGCGTCGTCGCCGGTGAAGTGCAGGAAGCGGTAGTAGACGTTGTTCATCGCCATGATCGACGCGGCCGCGCGCGCGGCCTGCGCCGCGGGCTCGTCGAGGTGCGGCGCCGCGGCGGCGGCGACCGCGCGGATCACCTCCGCGTTGCGCGCGGCCAGCGCCGAGGCCAGCGCGGTGCCCCAGCGCTGGCGCGGCGTCAGCGTGCCGTCGGCGGACAGGACGCCCAGGTTGATGCGCAGATCACGCGCGTGATCCGGCAGCCTCTCCTTCAGGTGGTCGAGCGACGTGTTCATGGGCTGGCTCCGAGCGCCGGGCTCACGCGGCGTCCAGGGTCTTCTCGCCCGGCTTCCAGTTGCACGGGCAGAGCTCGTCGGTCTGCAGCGCGTCGAGCACGCGCAGCACCTCCGCCGGGTTGCGGCCGACGTTCATGTCGGTCACCTCGACGAAGCGGATGATGCCCTGCGGATCCACGATGAAGGTCGCGCGCCGCGCGACGCCTTCGTTCGCGTCGAGCACGCCGAGCGCCGTCGACAGGTCGCGGCGCAGGTCGGAGTACATGGGGAAGGGCAGGTCCTTCAGGTCGGGATGCTGCGAGCGCCACGCCAGGTGGACGAACTCGCTGTCGGTGGAGACGCCGACGAGCTGCGCGTCCCGGTCGCGGAAGTCGCGATCGAGCCTGCCGAAGCCGGCGATCTCGGTCGGGCACACGAAGGTGAAGTCCTTCGGCCAGAAGAAGACGATCTTCCACTTGCCCTCGTAGCTCGCCGAGGAGAGGTCGATGAACTGCTTGCCGGGCTCGTTCGAGACCACGGCCTTGCCTTGGAACTGAGGGAAACGATCTCCGATGGTCAACATGGAACTCACTGTGCGGCTGGCGCTGTGATAGGTCCAATCTCGCCGGTTGATACGTGTGATAGTCCATGATTATCAGCCATGGGCCTGGATCTCACCCTCCGCCAGCTCGAGTACGTGGTCGCCGTCGCCGACCACAAGAGCTTCCGCCGCGCCGCCGAGGCGTGCGCCGTCACCCAGCCAGCGCTCAGCGCGCAGGTCGCGCAGCTCGAGCACGCGATCGGCGCCCAGATCTTCGAGCGCGACCGCCGCAAGGTGCTGGTCACGCCCACCGGCGCCGAGATCGTGACCCGCGCGCGGGCGACGCTGGCGCAAGCCGCGCAGGTGATCGAGGCCGCGCGCACGGCGGCGGAGCCGCTCACCGGCACGCTGCGGCTGGGCGTCATCCCCACGATCGCGCCGTACCTCCTGCCGCTGGTGCTCCCGGCCGTCCGCGCCGCGTACCCGAAGCTGCGGCCGGTGCTCCGCGAGGAGCAGACGGCGCGGCTGCTCGCGCAGCTCGAGGACGGCCGGCTCGACGCGGCGATCCTCGCGCTGCCGGTGCCCGGCGATCTCGCGGCGATCCAGCTCTACCGCGAGGACTTCCTGCTCGCGGCGCCGATGGCGCACGAGCTCGCGCGGCGCGCGCGCCTGCGCGAGGACGATCTCGACGGGGAGGACGTGCTGCTGCTCGAGGACGGTCACTGCCTGCGCGATCAGGCGCTCGCGGTGTGCAGCCAGGCCGGGTCGCACGAGGTCGCCGAGCTGCGCGCGACGAGCCTGCCGACGCTGGTCCAGATGGTCGCGAGCGGGCAGGGCGTGACGCTCCTGCCGGAGATGGCGGCCGGCGTGCTCGCCGGGCGCGGCAGCGGGGTCGCGACGACGCGCTTCGCGCCGGCGCCGGGACGCGAGGTCGGCCTGGTGTGGCGGATGTCGTCGGCGCGCGGCCGCGAGCTCGGTCTGCTGGCCGAGATCATCCGCGCGCAGGCGGCGAAACACCTGGCCGCGCGGAAGAAGTAGTCACCAGGTGCCCGCGTAGCCGACGCCGGCGCCGTGCGGCACGGCGATCGGCACGAGCTGCCGGTGCGCGAGCGGCGCGGTCGTGCGGAAGCGCGCGTCCGGTTTCATGTTGCGCGTGACGTGGGCGCCGAGCAGGAGCCCGCCCCAGGCGCCGCCGAGCGTCAGGCTCGCGGCGATGCGGCCCTCGGTGTTGGCGTCGTCGCTCTCGCCGTCGCCGAAGAGGAGGACGCCGGTCGCGCCGCCGAGGAGGCCACCGAGCAACGCGGAGAGCCAGATGAGGCGCGCGCGCCCCGGTGACCACGTGAGATCGCGGCCGAGCACGAGGCCCGCGGCGGCGCCCGCGTCGAGCCCGCCGGCCATCGCGATGAGGATCCCGTCCTCGTCCTCGATGTCGGGCTGGATGATGACCAGGCCGAGCCCGACGGTGGCGAGGCCCATGGTCGCCATCGTGCCAGCGAACGACACCTGGCCGCGCGTCGGCTTCGCGGTCTGGCCGTAGTAGAGGCCGGCGCCCATCACCAGCGCGGCGCTGCCGAGCACCGTCACGTTCCACTCCTCGGACGTCTGGGCGCCGAGGGGATCGGCGAGGAGGAGCCCGTTGCCGGCGCCGAGCAGCATGCCGAGGCTGTAGGCCTCGGCGGTGCCGCCGTAGATCGTGCGTCCCTTCGTGCCGTAGAGGCTGGCCGCGAAGCCGAGGCCGGTCGTGGCGACGACGATGCCGGTGATCGAGCGCGCGTCGCCGGTGTCGGCGAGATCGGCGAAGACCGCGCCGGCGTAGATCGACGCGAGCGTGGTGGTGACGATGATGCCGGCGCGCCCCTCGTCGGGATCGTCGCGGCTCGAGTCTCCGAGGCCGGGGAGCGGCGCCGGCGGCGCGTCGGGGCCGATGACGATGCGCGCTTGCCGCGCGGCGAGCTCGTCGGTGAAGCGCGCGAGCTCGCGGGCGGCGCCGCGCAGCTCGGGGTCGGCGGCGGTCGCGGCCGCCTCGGCGAAGCCGGCGCGCGCCGTGGCGAGGTCGTTCACGAGGAGCGCGGCGAACGCGCGGTCGTACGCGGCGCGGGCGACGTCGGTCGCCACCGTCTCGTCGGGTGGTGGTGGCGGTGGTGGCACCGGCGCGGGCGCGGGCGCGCCGGCGCCGGGCTGGGCCGCGACCGGTGACGCAACGACGAGGAGCGCGGCCAGAGCTGCGAGCGGCGTACGCATGCGCTGATCGTAGACCAATCGCGCGTGCGGCTCACAGTTCCAGGACGTCCTGCACCCTCGGGTAGCCATACGATGCGCTCCCGGTCACGACGCGCAGGTTGGGCAGGATGTCGGCGGTGCCACTCGAGTGCGTGTGCCCGCAGAGCACCGTGCCGCGCGCGCGGCCGTGTGCCGCGAACGTCGCACGCAGCACGTCGCCCGTCGCCTTGCAGGTGAAGAACGGCAGCCAGTCATCGTTCGAGAGCTGGCCCTCGTGCCAGCACGCCTCGCGGAACGGCGGCACGTGGGTCGCGACGACGACGTGCTCGGCCCAGGTGACGGCCTCGTCGAGCAAGCCCTGCAGCCGCGCCGCGCTCTCGTCGCCGTACGCTTCGAGCCGCCCGCGCAGGACGCCGCGCGGCAGGTTGGCGAGCTCGTCGATGAGGAAGAAGTCGTTGAGCATGACGCGCGTGCCGACGAAGTCGCCGAGCCGCGCGTCTCCCCAGCCGTCGACGCCGACGAGCGCGGTCTTCGCGTCGAGGCGGACGACGCCAGCGGCCGGGAGCCAGCGCGCGTCGCCGGCGTGGGCGGCGGCGCGCGCGCGCACGTCGGCGACCGAGCCGCGATAGAAGTCGTGGTTGCCGAGCACGAACCAGAGCGGCGCGCCGGCGCCCGCGGCGAGGTCCTCGATCAGCCCGAGGACGGTCGGGGCGATCGCGATGTCGCCGGTGACGACGACGCCGTCGGGATGCGCCGCGCGCACGGACCCGGCCAGGGCAGCGCGTTCGGCAGGCGCCAGGAAGTCGAGGTGGATGTCGGTCAGCCAGGCGAGGCGCACGAGTAAATCTACTGCAAGTACAGCATCTTGTGAAATGATGATTGACAGTGTTATATGACAGTGTCATGTTCGAGAGGTGAGCGCATCGTGGACCATCCGTGAGCTCTGCGAGCAGGTCGAGGAACAGCTCGCGGGGGAGGACGCACCCGCCAACGGGCAGGTGAGGGCGGTCCCCGACGAGCGCAGCGTCCGCTACTACACGACCCTCGGGCTCATCGATCGCCCGGAGCTGCGCGGTCGCACCGCCATCTACGGCGCGCGTCACCTCGCCCAGCTCGTCGCCATCAAGCGATTGCAGAGCGAGGGCAAGACGCTCGCGGAGATCCAGCAGTCGCTGCCGGCGATGGACGATCACGCGCTCGCGCGCTTCACCGGCGTCGCCCTCGCCACCAGGCCGCCCCGCGCTTCCAGCCGTCGCGACTTCTGGCGCGATCCCGAGATGGAGCTCGCACCGCCTCACGAGTCTGCGTCTGCGTCTGCGTCTGCGCCTGCGCCTGCGCCTGCGTCTGCGTCTGCGTCTCCGCCTCTCGTCCCCGTCCTCGAGCTCACCCTCGCCCCCGGCGTCCGCATCGCGTTCGAGACGACGCGCCCCGCCACCGACGCGGACGCCGCCGCCCTCCTCTCCGCCGCCACGCCTCTGCTCACCGAGCTGCTTCGCCGTCACCTCATCACTTCGCCCGAACCCTGACCCGGCCACGAACGTACCCTGGAGAACCCACCCATGATGCCCATGCCCCTGCCCATCACCGTCGAGCCCTCGCTCACTCACCCGTACCGGACCGATCACGGCTTCGGTTGCCTCGAGACGTCGCGCGGCCGGCTGCCGCTCGCCGCGCTCGAGGTGGAGGCCCGGGTCACAGGGCTGGAGGTGTCGACGGAGCTGCGGCAGACGTTCGTGAACCACACCGGCGAGCCGATCGAGGCGACGTACATCTTCCCCTTGCCCGATCGCGCCGCGGTGCACCGCTTCCGCATGGAGGTGAGCGGGCGCGTGGTCGAGGGTGTCATCGACGAGCGTGGTCGGGCGCGCGAGACGTATGACAACGCGATCGCCGCCGGGCAGCGCGCCGCGATCGCCGAGGAGGATCGGCCGGGCGTGTTCACCCTGCGCGTGGGCAACCTCGTCCCCGGCGACCACGCGATCATCACGATCTCGATGGTGGGCCCGCTGCCCGTCGAGGACGGCGAGGTGTCGTACGTGTTCCCGCTCGTCGTGGCGCCGCGCTACGTCCCGGGCGCGCCGCTCGCCGGTGACCAGGCCGGCACCGGCACGAGCAGCGACACCGATCGCGTGCCCGACGCGTCGCGCATCTCGCCGCCGGTGCTGCTCCCCGGCTTCCCGTCGCCGGTGCGGCTCGCGCTCGCGGTCCTCATCGACGGCGCGGGCCTGCCCATCAGCGGCCTGCGCTCGAGCCTGCACGAGGCGCAGGCGACGCGCGACGGCGCCGGCTGGCGCGTCGAGCTCCGGCCCGGCGAGCGCCTCGACCGCGACTTCATCCTGCGCTGGACCGTCGGCGACAGCGCGCTGCGCACCGGCGCGGTGTGGGCGCCCGACGAGGACGGTGAGGGCGCGACCGCGGTCATCACGCTGGTGCCGCCGGTGGGCGCGGCCGCGCA
The DNA here is from genome assembly GCA_002344285.1 of Myxococcales bacterium UBA2376. Taxonomy (GTDB): domain Bacteria; phylum Myxococcota_A; class Polyangia; order Haliangiales; family Haliangiaceae; genus UBA2376. Next base: position 23,970 of record DDTA01000030.1, on the reverse strand, counting down.
GGGCCGTCCGCGCGACGTCGTGCTGGTGCTCGACCGCTCGGGCTCGATGGACGGCTGGAAGATGGTGGCGGCGCGGCGCGCGGCCGCGCGCATCGTCGACACGCTCGGAGAGCGCGACCGCTTCTGCGTGCTCGCGTTCGACAACGACGTCGAGACGCCGAAGGGCCTCGGTCAGGCGCTCGTCGCCGGCGGCGACCGCAACCGCTTCCGCGCCGTCGAGTTCCTGTCGGGCATCACCGCGCGCGGCGGCACCGAGCTCGCCGGTCCGCTCGAGCTGGCGGCGCGCCTGCTCGCCGGCACCGACGACCGCGACCGCGTGCTCGTGCTCGTCACCGACGGTCAGGTCGGCAACGAGGACGAGATCCTGCGTCGCCTCGCGCCCGCCCTCGGCGGCGTGCGCGTGTTCACGCTCGGCATCGATCAGGCGGTGAACGCCGCGTTCCTGCGCCGCCTGGCCGCCGCCGGCGGCGGCGCGTGCGAGCTGGTCGAGAGCGAGGACCGCCTCGACGAGGTGATGGCGAAGATCCACCGCCGGGTCGCGACCCCGGTGCTGGTCGACGTGTCGCTGAGCGGTGACGGCCTCGACCTGTCGACGCAGGCGCCGCGGCGGCTGCCCGCCGTGTTCGCGGGGGCGCCGCTGGTCGTGCGCGCGCGCTGGCGCGGACGTCCGCGTCCCGGACAGACGATCGAGCTGCGCGGCCGGCTGCCGGCCGGCACCGCGTACGTCGAGAAGCTCGTGCTCGACTCGGCGCGGCCGGGCGCGGCCATCGCGCAGTCGTGGGCGCGGGCGCACCTCCGCGATCTCGAGGATCAGTACGCGTCCGGCACCGGCAACAAGGCGGCGCTCGAGCGCGCGATCGTCTCGGTCTCGCTGCGCCACCGCGTGCTCTCGCGCTTCACCGCGTTCGTCGCGGTCGACAAGCAGATCGTGAACCCCGGCGGCAACCCGAAGGTGATCACGCAGCCGGTCGAGCAGCCGGCGGGGTGGGACCAGGAAGAGGCGACCGGCGCGTTCCAGACGCGCGCGGGCGTGGCGCGCGCGGCCTACGCCGGTCCTCCGCCGGCCATGGCGAAGTCGATGGCGATGCCGATGCCGGCCGCGTCGATCGCGGCGCCCATGGGCGGCGGCGGGTACGCGTCGGGCGGCATCGGCGATCCGTTCGGCGGCCCCCCGGGTGCGCCGCCGGCGCCGGGCGCCCCGCCGCCGGCGCAGTCGGCGCCGCCGTCTCCCGCGTCGCCGTCCAAGGCGCGGTCGATCTCGATCGGCCGGAAGAAGGCCGAGGCGAGCGACGACCTGGCCGCCGAGAAGGAGGCCGCGCCGGGCCTCGACGCGTCGCCGTACGTCGCGCGGCTCGAGCGACTCGCCGACGAGCTGGTGCGCGCGGCCACCGCGGTGGTGCCGAGCGCGGCCGCGCAGCTGCCGGTCGCGCGCCTGGCCGAGCTGCTCGAGGACCTGAAGACCGTCGGCCTGGACGAGCTGGCGAAGCGGCTCGCGCCGATCGTCGACCGCCTGCGCGGGGCGCTGGCCGGCGGTGATCTGGTGACGGTGCTCGAGGGCGCGGCGAAGGAGCTGCGCGAGCTCGCGCAGGGCGGGCCGGGGTCGGGGCCGTCGCAGCCGCGGAAGAAGGGCTGGGCGTTCTGGCGGTAGGTCGCTGAACGCGAACGCGTCCGGGCGACCTGCCCCCGTGCCCGTGCCCGTGCCCGTGCCCGTGCCCGATCTGCGGCGCGGTGGCGCGCAGCACGCTACCTTCGTGGCGTGCTGCGCGCCGTCGTCCTTCTCTGTGCCGTGACCGTCGTCGGTGCGTGTCGGTCACCGTCGTCCGGACCCGCAACCGGATCCGGACCCGCAACCGGATCCGAAACCGGATCCGAAACCGGGACCGGATCCGCTCCCGCCGACGCATCCCCCGACGCGCCCCCCGCCGTCGACGCGGCGGCCGACGCGGCGGTGGACGCGCCGCTCGCGACGATCGTCGACTGGCCGATCGCCTGGCCACCGTCGCGCGACGCCGCGATGCTCGCGTACCGGCGGGCGCACAGCGACGCCCAGGCGACCGACACGACGATCGTGCCGCGGATGATCGTCCTCCACTACACGGCCGGCGGCTCCGCCAAGGGCACCAAGGCGTACTTCGATCGCCCGCACCTCGAGGCCTCGCGCGCCAAGCTGCGCGAGGGCGGCGACGTGAACGTGTCGGCGCACTTCCTCGTCGATCGCGACGGCACGATCTTCCGGCTCATGCCCGAGACCCGCATGGCGCGCCACGCGATCGGCGTGAACCACGTCGCGATCGGGGTCGAGAACGTCGGCGACGAGGCGAAGTGGCCGCTCACCGACGCGCAGGTCGAGGCCAACGTGGCCCTCGTCCGCGACCTCGTCGCGCGTCACCCGACGATCGAGCTGCTCGTCGGCCACCACGAGGTCCGCGCGCTCGAGGGGACGCCGTGGTTCGTCGAGCTCGACCCCACGTACCGCAACAAGAAGCCGGATCCCGGGGCACGGTTCATGGCGGCCGTGCGCGCGCAGCTCACAGACCTCCCCGTCCGCGCGCAGCCGTGACGGCGCGCCTCACGAGGCGCCGGCGCCGAACGAGCTGACGATCACGCCCGCCGGGCGGGCCTCGGTCGTTCGATGCTCGACGCCGCGGGCGCCGCGCTCGTCGCCCGCGGCCGCTGCTCGCGGCCATCCCGGCTCAGGTGCCGCTCCGCCGCAGGTAGAGGATGCCCTCGACCGGCGCGAAGCCCCAGCGCCGGTAGAAGTCGTCGAGCTCGGGCTTGCACTGCAGCTCGACGTGGCGCACCGCCGCGACCGCCGGGTGCGCCATCACCGCGTCCATCACGTACTGGCCGAGGCCCGTGCCGCGCTGATCGGGCGCGACGATCACGTCGAAGATCGTCGCCTTGTAGACCCCATCGCCGACCACGCGCGCGAACGCCACCAGCCGGTCGTCCTCGCCGACGAACGCGAACGGCAGGCAGCCGCGCAGCATCGCCTCGATGCCCTCGCGCGTCCGGCCCTTGGCCCACCACACGTCCTCGTAGAAGGCGTGGAGCTGGCCGACGTGTGCGGGTGACAGCTCGTGCACGAGCGCGACGTCGATCATCGACGCTGCTCCTTCACCGCGCGCTCGTAGAGCTCGAGGTAGTCGTCGGTCATCCGCTCGGCCGAGTAGCGCTCGAGGGCCACCTCGCGCGCGCGCGCGCCCATGGCCCGCGCCTTCGCCGGATCGTCGACGAGCCGCTTCAGGCGATCGCGCAGCTCGACCTCGTCGACGGCGGTGAGGAAGCCGGTCTCGCCCTCGTCGACGACGCCGGGGATGCCCCCCACCGCGGTCGACACCACCGGGAGCCCGCTCGCCATCGCCTCGGGCACGACCAGCGGCAGGCCCTCGCTCTTCGACGACAGGCAGAAGATGTCGAACGCGGTGAGCAGGCGCGCGACGTCCATGCGCCGGCCGAGCACGTGTGCCTTGCCGGGGTCGGTCAGCGCCTTCACCGACGCCTCGAGCGCCTCGCGCGTCGGGCCGTCGCCGACGAACACGACGTGCACGTCGGGCCCCAGGAGCGGCGCGATGGCCATGAGCAGGAGCGGCTGGTTCTTGAACTCGTCGACGCGGCCGACGGTGCCGACCACGACCGCGCGCGCGGGGATGCCGAGCTCGGCGCGCACCGCGGCTCGCGTCACCGGATCGGGTCCGAACTTCTCGAGGCGGATCCCGTTGGGGACGACGACGATGCGCGCGTCGGACGCGTCGCGCTGGGTGCGCGCCTGCTGCGCCGTCACCGTCGAGACCGCGACGAACGAGCTCACCAGCTTGGCGGCCTGCTTGCGCAGGAAGCGGTGCCCGCGCGAGCCCGGGTTGATCCCGTGCTTGGTGTGGATCGCGGCCGCGCCCGCCAGCCGCGCCGCCGGCGCGCCGTAGATGAGCGGCAGCGGGTTGTGGGTGTGGACGACGTCGGCCTTGCGCCGGCGGAACGTCCACGCGAGCCGCGGCACGAGCGTCGCGTCGGTGCCCGGGCCCTTGGCGACGCGGACCACCTCGGCGCCGGCCGCGCGGAACTCGGCGGCCAGCGGCCCGTCGGGCGCCGGCGCGAGCGAGACCGCGATCACGCGGTGGCCGCGGCGCACCTGCGACGCGGCGAGGTCGAGCGCGACGCGCTCCTGGCCACCGACCCCGAACGACGAGAGCACGTGAACGATGACCACGAGGCGACTCTACCCAACCGCCACGTGGATCGCCTGCGCGAGGCGCGTGAACGCGGCGACCAGGCGCTCGGCGGTCTCGTCGCCGGCCGCGGCCCGCGTGCGCCACTGTGGCAGCTTCGCTTCACGGATCTGCCAGGCCGCGTTCTGCGCGTCCCAGAGGTCGACGGGCGACTTCATCGTCACCGCGATCTCGGCCATGCGGGCCAGCCGCTCCACGGGATCCGGGTCCTCCGGCGACGCGGCGATGTGCGCGATCATGCGATGGAGCGCGATGCCGGCGGCGTACGCGATCACCGGGCGATCGAGATCGACGTTCACCTGGCGGGCCTCGGCCATCGTCGCGCGGACCTCGTCGAAGCTCGGCACCGGCCGCTCCAGCGCGGAGAGGATCCGGCGGCGCAGCACCTGGCGCGCCGCCGTCGCGAACTGGCCGGGGACCGGGAGCTCGTGACGCACCAGGTAGCGCATGAGCGGCGCGTGCTCGTCGTAGAGGCCGCGGTAGACGGCGTCGGCGCCGCGCAGCTCGTTGGCCAGGATGCGGTCGAGCACCTCGCCGCGCTCGCGCGCGAAGAGCGAGCCGAGCGAGAACGTCGCGCCGCCGAACGCGCGATCGAGCACGCGCTGGGTGGCGAGGAGGTCGGCGCCGAGGAACGCCTCGTCGAGCTCGTCGAGCTGGCGCTCCCACGCGGCCGGGTCGCTCCACGGCTTCACGCCGCCGACGAGGTGGTGCTCGCCGGCGTGGACGACCGCGAACGCGATCTCGGTGGTCTCGCCGGTGACCTCGGAGCCGGCGAGCGCGACCCCGGCGAGCAGCCGGGCCTTGCCGGTGCGCCGCCGCCGGACGTCGTGGGGGGCGACGCGGTAGCAGTACACGGCCTCGGGCGTGACCTCGCCGTCGTGGAGCACGTGGGTCGTCGCCCAGTGCGCGACGACCTTGGGCAGATCGACGCGCGCCGTCACCACGCGCTC
>DDTA01000030.1:461-18718 GCA_002344285.1 Myxococcales bacterium UBA2376 | reverse complement strand
CCGTCGCCGCACAGCTCGCACACCCGCGCCGCGTACTGGAGGATCTGCACGGTCTCGATGCCGCTCAGGTCGTCGAAGAACCAGCCGCAGCTCGTGTACATGAGCATGGCGTGGCGCGCGAGCTCCATCAGCTCGAGCGCGCGTACGCGCTCGGCGCCCGCCAGCTCGCGGCCGGTGTGGCGGCGGAGGAAGTCGTCGGTCGTGGCGCGGTCGAGGAGGACGCCGATGTAGTCGTCGCGCGCCGCCCACGGATCGGCGAACAGGCCGAGGCTCGCGCTCTCGAGGACGTCGGCGGCGCGGTCGCGCAGCCAGTCGAGCGCGTCGCGCAGCGGCCGCCGCCAGGCCTGGTTCCAGGTCCCGCCGCCGGCGCCTCCGTTGCACCCGCAGTCGGCGCGCCAGCGATCGATGCCGTGCGCGCAGCTCCACGCGGTCTCGTCGCGGATCTCGACCTCCCAGGTCGCCGGGTGCAGCGCGCGGAACTCCTCGTACACCGTGAGCCGCGTGTCGGGGTGGTCGCCGCGCTCGATCGACGTGAGCGCCCAGGCCAGCGCCATGTCGCCGTACCGGTGGTGGTGGCCGTAGGTCTCGCCGTCGGTGGCGATGTGCGAGAGCCCGGTGCGCGCGCCGGCGAGGCGGCTCGCGAAGCGCGCGCCGTCGTTGAGCAGCTTCTCGAAGGCGACGTGGCGCGAGAGCTCGCCGTCGTAGAAGAAGAGATCGATGGCGCGGCCCGAGGGCAGGCTGCAGCGGTAGACCCGGCTCGGATCGGCGGTGGCGACGTCCTGCCACGGCCCGCCGGGGGCGCGAACGCGCGCCGCCTGGTACGGCGCGAGCACGGTGAACGCGATGCCCTCGGCGGCGAGGCACTCGAGCGACTCCACCGAGACCGCGCACTCGGGCAGCCACATGCCGAGCGGCTCGCGCCCGAAGCGGTGGACGAAGTCGCGCTTGCCCCAGCGCACCTGGGTGAGCTGATCGCGGCGCGTCGCGAGCGGCATGATGACGTGGTTGTAGGCCTGCGCCATGGCAGCGCCGTGGCCGCCGAAGCGCGCGCGGCTCTCGGCGTCGGCGCGCACGACCGCGTCGTGGACATCCGGCGCCTCGCGCGCGAGCCACGTGAGCAAGGTCGGCCCGAAGTTGAAGCTCATGCGCGCGTAGTTGTCGATGATGCCGAGGATGTGGCCGCCGCCGTCGACGATGCGCGCGCTCGCGTTGGGTCGGTAGCACTCGGCCGTGATGCGCTGGTTCCAGTCGGGGAACGGCGCCGCGCTCGGCTGCGGTTCGATCGCGTCGAGCCACGGGTTCTCGCGCGGCGGCTGGTAGAAGTGCCCGTGCACGCACACCCAGCGCGAGCTGCGTCGCTTCGCGCTCATGCCGGCTCCCAGACCAGGTACACGCACGCGAGCGGCGGCAGCGTCAACGTCACCGACGCCGGTCGTCCGTGCCAGGGCTCGCCGCCGTCGAGGACGGCGCCGAGGTTGCCGACCCCGGAGCCACCGTACGGCGCCGCGTCCGAGTTGAGCACCTCGCGCCACGCGCCCGCGCGCGGGACGCCGATGCGGTAGTCGTGGCGCGGCACCGGCGTGAAGTTGCACGCGACGATCACCGGCGCGTCGTCGCCGTCGCCGTGGCGCAGGTACACGAGCGTCGAGTGGTCGCGATCGTCGGCCACCAGCCACTCGAGCGCGCCGGGCTTGCAGTCGCGGCGGTGCAGCGCCGGATAGCGGCGGTAGATCGCGTTCAGGTCACGCACCCAGGCGAGCACGCCGCCCCGCAGCGGACCGTCGAGGCCGGTCCAGTCGAGCACGTCGTCGTGGTTCCACTCGCGCGACGTCGCCAGCTCGCCGCCCATGAAGAGGAGCTTCTTGCCGGGGAGCGACCACTGGTAGCCGTAGAGGAGGCGGAGGTTCGCGTGTCGCTGCCAGTCGTCTCCGGGCAGCTTCGAGATGAGCGCGCCCTTGCCGTGCACGACCTCGTCGTGGGAGAGCGGCAGGACGAAGTTCTCGTGCTCGGCGTAGATCGCGCGGAACGTGAGCTGCTCGTGGTGCCAGCGCCGGTGGACCGGCTCGCGCCGCAGGTACTCGAGCGTGTCGTGCATCCAGCCCATGTCCCACTTCATGCCGAAGCCGAGGCCGCCGTGCTCGGGCGGGCGCGACACGCCGCCCCACGCCGTCGACTCCTCGGCGATCATCTGCACGTCGGGGTACGCGCCGTAGACCGCGGTGTTGAGCTGCTGGAGGAAGTGGATCGCGTCGCGATCGTGGTTCGAGCCGTCGACGTCGGCGATCCACTCGCCGGGCTGGCGCGAGTAGTCGCGGTAGAGCATCGACGCGACGCCATCGACGCGGAGGCCGTCCACGTGGAAGCGCTCGAACCACGAGAACGCGCTCGAGATGAGGAAGCTGCGCACCTCGTGGCGGGCGAAGTTGAAGATGAAGCTCGTCCAGTCGGGATGGAAGCCGCGGCGCGGGTCGGCGTGCTCGAACAGGTGCGTGCCGTCGAACCAGCCGAGGCCGTGGGCGTCGGTCGGAAAGTGCGCCGGCACCCAGTCGACGATGACGCCGACGCCGCGCTGGTGGAGCGTGTCGACGAGCGCCATCAGGTCCTCGGGCCGCCCGTAGCGCGAGGTCGGCGCGAAGTAGCCGGTGACCTGGTAGCCCCAGGAGCCGTAAAACGGGTGCTCCATCACCGGCATCAGCTCGACGTGGGTGAAGCCCAGGCGCCCCGCGTGCTCGGCGAGGCGCTGGCCGAGCTCGCGGTAGTCGAGCCCGCGTCCGTGGCTGCCGTGCTCGCGCATCCACGACCCGAGGTGGACCTCGTAGATCGACCACGGCGCGTCGAGGCGCGCGCGCTCGTGGCGCGTCGTCATCCACCGCTCGTCGCCCCACGCGTGCGCACCGTTCCAGACGATCGACGCGGTCGCGGGCGGCACCTCGGCGAACGTCGCGAACGGGTCGGCCTTCTCGAGCCGCTGTCCGTCGCGCGTCGTGATGCGGTACTTGTAGCGGTGGTCGGCGGCCGCGCGCGCGTCGTGCCCCTCCCAGATCCCGGCGTGGCCTCGTGGCGCGAGCGTGGTGCCACCGACCCAGCCGTTCCAGTCGCCGGCGACCTCGACCGACGCGGCGTTCGGCGCCCACACCGCGAAGTCGACGCCGCCCCCGGCGCGCACGTGCGCACCGAGCTTGTGGTGCAGGCGGTAGTGCGTCCCCTCGTTGAAGAGGTGGAGATCGTCGTCGGTGAGCTGGCTCATTCCGCGGGCGCCCCAGCGTACTACGATGCGCGGGTGTCTGCCGCCGACGCCCGCACTCGCTTCGACCACGCCACTCGTGCCCACCTCGACGCGCCGCTCGCCGAAGGCGTGACCATCCGTCACGTCGGAGAGGAGGCGTGGCACACGGCCGTCGATGCCCTCTGGGAGGGCACGCTCGAACGGCCAGGCCTCGCGCTCGGGCCGCTGTTCACGCCGGAACAGTCGGCCGGGTACCGCGATCTCGACGCGATCGTCGCCGAACGGCTGCAGCACCGCTTGCTGTTCGAGGCGGACGGCGCGGTGATCGGCGGCTACTGGGGACAGCAGGAGACGTTCGGCCGCTACTACATGACCGTGAGCGTGTTCCACCCGGCCTGGCGCGGGCGCGGCCTCTACAAGGCGCTGCTGGCGCGGGTGACGGCGGCGGTCGCCGACGCCGGCTTCCGCGAGATGTACAGCCGCCACCGCGCCGACAACAACGCGATCCTCGTGCCCAAGCTGCGCGCGGGGTGGCTCATCGCCGCGTTCGAGGTGGCGCCGCGCTGGGGGCTCACCGTGCACCTCCGCAAGTATCTCGTCGAGGGGCTCAGCCTCGTGCACGCTCACCGCGTGGACGGCGCGAGCGTCGCGGAGCTGCGCGCGCGCGGGCTGAAGCTGCCGTAGCGCCGGGGCCGAGGCGGATCTCGAGGTCACGCCCGCGCAGGGGCTCGCCGTCCTCGCCGCGGACGATCTGGCGCGGGATCGCGCGGCCGGTCCGGCGGTCGAGGACGAGGAGCGGCTCCTGGCCCTCGCCGAAGATCCAGCGATCGCCCCACTGGCGCAGCGCGGTCATCACCATCACGAGGTCCTTGCCCTTCGGCGTCAGCTCGTACTCGTAGCGCGTGCCGTGCACGCCGGCGTCGACCCGGGCGAGCACGCCGTGCGTGACGAGGTGCTCGAGCCGCCGCGCGAGGATGTTCTTCGAGATCCCGAGCCGGGCCTCGAAATCGGCGAAGCGGCGCGTGCCGAGGAACGCGTCGCGCACGACGAGCAGCGTCCACCAGTCGCCCAGCACCTCCAGGGCGCGGGCGATCGAGCAGGGCTCGTGGCCGAAGCGCGTTCGCACTGGAGAATGGTTGCATGAAGAGACCAGATTGTCCAGGCTACAGCCATGCCCGAATCCGCCTGGCGGTCGACCGCCTGCATCCTGTGCGAGTGCAACTGCGGCCTGGAGGTGGAGCTCGGCGGCGACGACGGGCGCCAGCTCGTGCGCTTCCGCGGGGACAAGCAGCACCCCGCGTCGCGCGGCTACGCCTGCGAGAAGCCGCACCGTCTCAACCTGTACCAGCACGCGCGCGACCGGGTGATGACGCCCTTGCGCCGGCGCCCCGACGGCACGTTCGAGGCGATCGACTGGGACACGGCGATCCGCGAGGTCGCGGCCCGGCTCGCCGCGGTGCGCGACACCCACGGCGGCGACACCATCTTCTATTACGGCGGCGGCGGGCAGGGGAACCACCTGCCGGGCGCGTACGCGACGGCGACGCGGCGCGCGCTCGGTTCGCGTTACCGCTCGAGCGCGCTGGCGCAGGAGAAGACGGGCGAGTTCTGGGTGAGCGACCGGATGCTGGGCTCGAGCACGCGCGCCGACTTCGAGCACTGCGACGTGGCGCTCTTCCTCGGCAAGAACCCGTGGCACTCGCACTCGATCCCGCGTGCGCGGGTGACGCTCAAGGAGCTCGCCGCCGATCCGGCGCGCACGCTCATCGTCGTCGATCCGCGCCGCACCGAGACCGCGGAGATGGCCGACCTCCACCTCCAGGTCCGTCCTGGCGGCGACGCCTGGCTGCTCGCCGCGATCCTGGCCATCCTGGTCGAGGATGGGCGCGTCGATCACGACTTCGTCGCCGCGCACGCGGTCGGGGTCGAGCCGGTGCTGGCCGCGTTGCGCGCGGTCGACGTCGCCGGCTGTTGCGCCCGCGCCGGCGTGCCCGCGGCGCAGGTGCGCGAGGCGGCGAAGGTGATCGGCGGCGCCCGGGCGTTCGCTAGCTTCGAGGATCTCGGCGTGCAGATGAACCAGCACTCGACGCTGGTGAGCTACCTGCACAAGCTGCTCGTCGTCCTCACCGGTTCGATCGGCAAGCCGGGGACGCACTTCTTCCCGACCACGCTGGTCCCGCTGTGGGGCGGCGCGTCGGCGCAGCCCAGCCCGGTGGTGGGCGCGCGCATCGTGAGCGGGCTGGTGCCGTGCAACGTGATCGCCGACGAGATCCTCACCGACCACCCGAAGCGGTACCGCGCGATGATCGTCGAGGCGGCGAACCCGGCGCACTCGCTCGCCGACTCCAAGCGGATGCGGGAGGCGCTGCGCGCGCTCGACACCGTCGTCGTCATCGACGTCGCGATGTCCGAGACCGCACGGCTGGCCGACTACGTCTTGCCGGCGGCGACGCAGTTCGAGAAGGCCGAGGCGACCTTCTTCAACTTCGACTTCCCCGAGAACTGCTTCCACCTGCGTCCGCGTCTGTTCCCGCCACCGTCGAGCCAGCCCGGGCCCCTGCCCGAGGCCGAGATCCACGCGCGCCTGTGCGAGGCGCTCGGCGTGATCGGCGACGACGTGCTCGCGCCCCTGAGGGAGGCGGCCAGGGCCGGCCGCGCCGCGTACATCCAGGCGTTCATGGCCCGCGTCCTGCCCGACCCGCGGCTGACGCACATGGCGCCGGTCATCCTCTACCGCACCCTCGACCTGCCGGAGACCCACCGCGAGGGCGCCGTGCTCTTCGGCGTCGCGCTGCGTGCGGCGATGGCGTCACCCGCGGCGCTCGCGCGCGCGGGCTTCCGTGGCACGCCGATCGAGATCGCCGGCCAGCTGTTCGACCGCATCCTCGCCGGCCCCTCCGCGGTGGTGTTCGCGGTCGACGACTGGGCCGAGGTGCTGCGGCGCATCGCGACGCCGGACAAGAAGATCCACCTCGACCTCCCCGATCTCCTCGACGAGCTGGGCAAGTTGCTCGCGACGGCCTCGGCCGGTCCCGACCCGGCCGACCCCGCCTTCCCGATGGTGCTCTCGGCCGGCGAGCGCCGCTCCTTCACCGCCAACACGATCATGCGTGACCCGGCGTGGCGCAAGAAGGATCCGGCCGGCGCGCTGCGCATGAGCTCCGAGGACGCCGCCGAGCTCGGGGTCGGCAGCGGCGACCGCGTGCGGCTCACGACGCGGCGCGACTCGGTCGTCGTCACGATCGAGGTCACGCCGTCGATGCAGCGCGGCCACCTCGCCTTGCCCAACGGCCTCGGCCTCACGTACCCCACCGCCGACGGCGAGCCGGCGACCGGCGTCGCGCCCAACGAGCTCACCGCCTCGGAGGATCGCGATCCGTTCGTCGGCACGCCTTGGCACAAGTTCGTGCCGGCGCGCGTCGAGCGGGTCTGAGCGGCGGGTCAGCGCACCCGGCGCGCCGCCCAGAAGGAGAGGGCGGCGCCGGCGATCTCGGCGGCGAGGAGGTAGTAGAGGAACGTCGCCGCGCCGTCGCCGTGGAAGACGAGCGCGCCGGCGCGGGCGGCGCCGAACCCGGCGAAGGCGAGGCCGCTGGCGACGAGGCCGAGGCGCAGGCGCTCGGGTGCGAGGGCGCAGTACGCGAGGAACGCCGCGAAGCCGAGCTCCATGCCGGTGTACATCGCGATGAGATCGACACGGCCGGTGTTGCCCGTGACGATCCCGAGCTTCTCGGCCAGCGGATCGAACGCGAACATGAACGCCACGCCGAACCCGGCGAACGTGAGCACGCCCAGCCAGAGGATGACCTTCTCGAGCGTGTGGCGCGGAGCTGGCATCAGCAGCCGCAGTCGTTGTTGGGGAACGACACCTCGATGACCGGATCCATGCCCTTGGCCGAGGCCTCGTAGAGGCCGGCGACCATGCGGAAGTCGTCGATCGTGCCCGCGATCTCGACGGCGCCGTCGCCGTCGCTGTCGAGGACGAGCTTCACCGACATGACGCCGTCGGGGCCGGGCAGCGGGACGAGCTTGCCGCCCGCCTGCTCGAAGATGACCGACAGCGCGCCCGAGAAGTCGCCGCAGCCGTCGCCTTCCTTGCCCTCGACGACGACGAACGTGCGCCCTCCGCCGCTGTAGGCGGCCACCGTCGGCGTCGCGACCCAGTCGTCCTGGCCGTCCCAGTTCTCCTTCCAGTCCTTCTGGATCGCCTTGTACCCGGGCAGCTTGCGGAACGCGGCCACCGCGGCGTCGTGGTCGGCCTGCGCCAGCGTGGTCTTCGCGTAGATCGCCGGCGTGGACGTGGCGTCGACGGCGACCACCGGCTTCTGGCAGTCGCCCGACGACTCCACGGCGGCCACGAGGTACGGCGTGCCCATCGCCCACACGGCGTCGGCGCGCTCGGCGGGCGTCCACACCCGGCCGTCATCGCTCATCGCCGGATCGCCGGTCCAGACCTGAACCTCCCCGAAGTGCGGCGTGCCGCCCGACACCATCGAGAGGCCGGTGACCTTGGCCGTGCATGCGCGCCCCGCGTCGTCGTACAGGGTCAGCGCGCGTCCCAGCCACGCGCTCGCGCTGGGCGCGGTGGGCGCCTTCATGAGCGCGAGCTGGTGATCGTCGTCGAACGGCCCGGTGAGGATGCCGTCGCCCCACGCCGGCTTCGCGTCGCCGGTGACGACCACGTACGACGCGTCGTCGATCTGCATCACGGCGTACGCGCTCGCGTTGCCGGCCGCGGCCGAGCCGCCGACGTCGGAGCGGAGCATCTCCTCGCGCGCGATCTGGAAGCCGCTGGGTCCCTTGACGAGGACGAGGTGCTTGGGGCCCTCGTCCTTGAACTTCCCCTGGCTGAAGGTCTGCACCAGCTCGACGGTGGCCGCGATGTTCGAGCCCTTGATGACGAGGTCGCGCGCGGTGACGGTCATCGGGTGCTTGAACATGCGCTGGCGATCGGCGAGCCAGCCGGCGCGATCGTAGCGCCACGTGCGCGCGCCGACCCGCTTGACGCCCTCGAGCTTGGGCGCGTAGAGCGCCTGGTACGCGGCGAAGTCCCCGCTGTTCTGGGCTGCGAGCCACGCGTCGACGAGCTTGCGGACGGCGTCCTCATCGACCGCGATCACGGCGCGTGGGCCACCCGCGCTCGCCGTCCCCGAGCCGCCTCCTGTCGCGGCGGCGCTCCCGCTCGCGGTCGCCGAGCCGCCGCCGCCCGCGTCCTTGTCCTTGCCCTTGCACGCCCCGACGATGAGGGCAGCCGAGCACACCGCGACCATGATCTCTGCCGTGCGCATGTCGCGCACGATACCTCAGGTGGCGGCGATGATCGCGGTCAGGACCATGGCGCACGCGATGAGGGCCATGATGAAGACGGACGAGAACGCCGCGGCGATCGCGAAGGCGTGGAAGCGGCGGCCGAGGTCGGCGCGGTGGGTCGTTTCGTGGCGGCTGGCGACGACGGCGACCGGGAGCGTCGCCGCCGGCCTGGCCAGCCAGTGCTGCAGCGCGTACCGGTAGGCGAGGACGAAGACGGCGCCGGCCGGGATGAGGAACGCGAGCAACAACAGCTTCGCGGCCGTGGACTCCATACCCCAAGCGTCCCCCAAAGCCCGCGGGTCGACAAGGGCGAACCCGGCGACTCGTGACCGAGGTGTCAGCCGCGCCTGTGCGTCGCGGGCGGTGCGATCAGTCCCAGCCTTCGTCGACGACGTCGGTCGGAGCCGGGGCCAGCTCGGGCGACTCGGGCGCCGGCGCCGGCGCCGGCGCGGGCGGCGGCGCCGCCGGAGCGACGACGACGGCAGGCGGCGCCGGAGGCGGCGGCGGGGCGATCACGACCGGCTCGGTCCGGGTGCGCGCGATCGGCTCGGGAGCCGCGGCGACCGGCGGCGGCGCCGGCGGTGGCGCCGGTGTCACCGGCGGCGGCGGCACCGCGACCGGCTCGGTCCGCGTCGACGCGACGGGCTCGGGAACGGCGCCGGCGGGTGGTTCGTCGGCGACGATCATGTGCGGCGGCGCCGGGGGCGGCGACTCGACGACCGTCGACGCGCGCGCGTGGCGCGCCTCGGGCTCGACGGCGATCTCGGGCACGGCGGGGGTCGTGGTGACGGCGGGTGGCGCCAGCTCCACGCGCGACGTCTCGGCATCGGGCGCGGCCACGACCGGCACGCGCGACGTGATCGTGTCGGGCTTCGCCGTCGGCACGGTCGGGCCCGCGTCGCTGCGTCGCTCGCGTCGCTCGCGGCGCTCGCGACGGCCACCACGGTCGCCGCGGTCGCCTCGCTCGCCTCGCTCCTCGCGATCCTGACGGTCCGCGCGCGCGCGCGACGGGCCGGCGACCTGGACGCACAGCTCCTCGAACCGTCGCGCCTGCGCCTCGGCCTCGTCGCCGACGACCGGGCCGACCGCCGCCCACTCCGCGCGAAGCTCCTCGACCACCTCGTACGGGTCCCGGCCGTCGCCCTTGAAGAGCGCGTTCTGCTGCATCGCGTGCTTGAGCTGCGCCGCGATCTCCTCCGGCGACGCTGCCGCCGACACCGCGGGCGCGTCCTTGGGCAGCAGCGCCTCGACCCGCGCCATCAGCTTCGCGCGCTTGTTGGCCATCGCGACGGGATCCAGGTCGCTGCCCTTCAGCTCGGCGCCGTGCTCGACGATCGCCTTCCTCAGCATCGTCGCGTACAGCGCGCCGACCTCGCCGCCGAGCGCGTCGCCGCGCTCGTCCAGCTCGGCGATGCGTTTGCGCAAGGCCAGCGTCCGCCCTCCGACGTCCTCGCCGCCGGCGATCACCGCCTCGATGTCGGTGCGCAGCGCCTCGACCTCGGCGCGCCGCGCGTCGGCCTCGGCGTCCCGCGCCGCGTCGCGCTTGGCGAACAGCGCGTCACACGCCGCGCGGAAGCGCTGCCACAGCGGCTCGACGTCGGCGCGGGGCACGCGCCCGATCTCCTTCCACTGCGCGGTCAGGTGCTTGATCTCGCCGATCGCCTTGCCCCAGCCGGCCTCGCCCGGCGCCTTCGCGACCACGCTCTCGGCCTTCGCGATGAGCGCCTCCTTGGCGGCCGCGTTCTGCTTCAGCTCGGCGAGCTGCTCGTCGAGCATGGGCTTGCGCCGCTCGAAGAACCGGTCGCACGCGGCGCGAAACCGCTTCCACAGCTCGTCGCCCTGCTTGCGCGGGACGTGCCCCGACTCCTTCCACTTCTGCTGCAGCACCTTGAGCGCCTGCGCGGTCGCGTCCCAGTCGGTCGACTCCGACAGCGCCTCGGCCTCGGCGCACAGCGCCTCCTTCACCTGCGCCGCCTCCGCGTGCTTGGCGCTCTCGACGTCCTTGACCGCCTTGATCTTCACGTAGGCCGCGTCGGTGTGGGCCTTGAACTGCTCCCACAGCTCCTTCGACTTCTTGCCGGGGATGGGCCCGATCGCCTTCCACTGCTTCTGCAGCTCCTTGAGCACGTCGAGGCGCGGCGCCTCGAGCTCGGCGAGCTCCTTGGCCATCGCGATCAGCGACTCCGCCTTGGGCACGTTGGCGAAGCGCTTCCAGTCCTCGGCCTCGCGCAGCTCGTTGGCGCGCACGACCAGCTTGCCGCGCATCTCGTCGTAGCGCGCCTCGAGCCGGGCCCGGGCGTCGGGGGCGACGCGCCCGAGCTGGGCGAACGCCGTCCGCGCCTGCTCCAGCAGCCGGTCGATCGCGCGCACGTCGGGCGCCTCGAGCAGGCTCGCCATCTCGTCGACCAGCGCCTCCAGGCTCTGCGCGATCTGCGCCGCCCGCTCGGCGGTGTCCTGCTTCGAGGACGCGCGCTCCGCGATCTCGCGGTCGCGCTGCGCCGCCTCGTCGGCGCGCTGGGCGTCGCGCGCCTCGCGCTCCTTGCGCCGCTCCGCGGCCTCGCGCTCGCGCGCCGCCCGCTTCGGATCGTCGGGCCCGCCGGCCTGCGCGCGCATCGCCGCCAGCGCCGCCTGGTTGACGATGTCGCCGTCGTCGTCGTCGCGGTCGCGCCTCGGGCGCTCGGGCCGCTCCGCGCGCTCCGCCGGCGCCGCTGCCATGCGCCCCGAGACGGCCGCGTCCTTGTGCTCGGCCAGCTGCCGGAGCGCCGCGTCGCGGCGCGTGTGATACCGGCTCACCGCCCTGGCGAAGCGCTCGTCGAGCGCCGCGTCGCCGGTGTCGCCGGCGGCGACGACCTCGGCCCACGCCGCCTCCGTCTTCTGCACGGTGGCCAGCGACTTCTCCCACTCGAACACCTCGGCGACCGCCTCGAGCTCGCGCACGAGCTGCGACTTCTCCGCGCGCCGGCGACGGACGTCGTCGGACTCGCGCGGGCGCCTGGCCTCCTCGGCCTCGAGGAGATCGTCGAGCTTCTTGCGGGCCCGCTGGCGCACCGCCTTGTTCTTGGCCTTCTGCGCCAGCTGCTCGAGCGTGTCCCTGGCGGCGATCTTGTCGACGGCGAGGAGCCCGAGCTCCTTCACCGTCGTGTCGACGGCGAGCGCGCGCAGCGTGTCGGCGTCGTCGATGCGCGCCACCGCGATCTGCCGCACCTCGGGCGAGCTCGTCCCGCGCGCGAGCTCGGCGAGCGCGCGCGGATCCTCGAGCGCGTCCATCGCCTGCTGGCGCACCGACTTCACCGCGGCGCGCGTCGCCACCTCGGCGACCGCCTTCTGTTCGCCCAGCTGCAAGAGGCCCTGGAGCGCGGTCTCGGCGAGCGCCTCGTCCTCGTCCTGACACGCGCTCGACACCCAGATCTCCGCGGCACGCGAGCCGGCGAGGCCGCGCAGCGCGTTGTCGGTCTCCTGCTTGGCGAGCTCGGCGAGCACCTCGACCTCGTCGAGCTTCTCGATGGCGACGCGGCGCACGCTCGCGTCCTTGTCGGTGCGCGCGACGGCGGTGAGGATCTCGGTATCGTCGGACGTGAGCGCGCGGACCGCCTCGAGGCGGACGCGGACATCGCTGTGACGATACTTGGGACGGAACAGGTCGACGAAGCCCATGGGTGCTCTCCAGCCAGGCGGAGCTCCATGCTCCGCGGAAGGAGCGCGAATCTAAGAGACGCCCCCGCTGGCGACAAGGACGTCGCGCTGTCCCGCACCTGCACAGGGATATCCGGGGGCCTCGCCTTCAACTGGCTGAATTTGCTAGACTCGAATCCTGGCCCATCGAGTGCAAACCCCCGTGACGATGTCGCTTCGGCTTCGCCTCGTCGTCGTCTTTTCCGTCATCACCCTCGTGGCCATGGCGCCGGCGGGCCCGGCGGTGGCCGAGAGCCAGCTCTGGACCGAGCTCGCGCTCAAGCACGATCTGAGCAAGCGCTGGTCGCTCATGTTCGAGCAACACCTCCGCTTCGACGCGGACATCTCGCGCGTCGGCTCGATCATGCCCGAGCCGAGCGTGTCGTACCGCGTCCAGAAGTGGTTCCGCGTCGGCGGCGGCTACCGCCTCGAGTACGAGCGCAACAACGACGACGAGCTGGTCGCGCGCCACCGCGCCTACGTCTTCACCCGGCTGCGCAAGGACCTCGGCGACGTGCGCCTCGATCATCGGCTCCAGCTCCAGGAGCAATGGCGGCCCGACGCCAACCGGGTCAACCGTCACACGGTCCGCAACCGCGGCGAGATCTCGTACGCGGGGCTGGGCGCCATCACGCCGGTCGCGTCGGTCGAGACCCACCACATCCTGGGCGAGGACGGCAACACGATCCACCTGGGCAAGATGTGGATCACCGCCGGCGTCGACTGGGACCACGGCCGCCTCGGCGTCGGTGTCTTCTACCGCCTCGTCACCGCGCAGTACGATCCCAACGATCCGACCGTCCAC
Source organism: Myxococcales bacterium UBA2376 (assembly GCA_002344285.1). Taxonomy (GTDB): domain Bacteria; phylum Myxococcota_A; class Polyangia; order Haliangiales; family Haliangiaceae; genus UBA2376. The sequence continues at coordinate 5,708 of DDTA01000030.1, read as the reverse complement.
GTCCTCGGCCTCGCCGTCGGCTACGAGATCTGATCGCCGCGCGGGAACGCCAGCTGCGCGCCGTCGAGGCCGCCGTGGGCGGCGAGGTACGCCGCGGTCGTCGGCGCGAGCGAGGCGAGGCGGCGCAGGCCGGCGCGGCCGTATTCGGTCGCGACCCAGCGCTCGAAGTAGTACGGGGCACGCGCGTCGAGGCCGCCCGACGGCGTCGCGGCGATCGCGGCGGCGAGCTCGCCGATGCCGGCGCCGCTGTGCGCGCTCGTGCGGTAGATCGGGCGATCGGCGGCGCCGGGCGCGGCGATGCGCAAGGTCGCGCCCAGCGCATGGAACGTCGCCGTCGCGGCGGCGTCGAGGTCACCCTTGCTGACGATGAACGCGTCGGGCACCTCCATGATGCCGGCCTTCATGAACTGCACGTGGTCGCCGCCGTGCGGCTGGATGACGAGGAACGTGCGATCGGCGAGGCGCACGATCTCGACCTCGCCCTGGCCGACGCCGACGGTCTCGACGATCACCGTCGTGAACAGCCGCACCAGCACGCGGCACGCCTGGTGCGTCGCGCGGGCGACGCCGCCCAGCTCCGACGCCGAGGCCTGGCTGCGGAAGTAGAGGCGCGCCTCGTCGGGCGGGAAGCGCACGCGCGTGCGGTCGCCGAGCAGGGCGCCGCCGGTGAGCGGGCTCGACGGATCGACGGCGACGACCGCGACGCGCTCGCCGGCGTCGTCGGCGACCAGGCGGTTGGCGATCACGCCGACCAGCGTCGACTTGCCGACCCCGGGCGCGCCGGTGACGCCGATGATCCGGCCGGTCGGCGCGCCGCGCGCGTCGAGGAGGCGCAGCAGCTCCTGGCGCGTCGCCGCCGCCTCGGGACGATCGTCCTCGAAGCGCGTGACCAGCCGCGCGATGGCGCGCTTGTCGCCGGCCGTGGCCTCGTCGACGAGCGCGCGCGGGTCGGTCACGCCGGGCGGGCTCCGTCGCCGGCGCCGCTGCCCGCCTCGATCACGTCCATCATCCGCTCCATCACGTCGCCCAGCTCGTAGTCCGACGGCGTGAACACCTTGCGCACGCCCAGCTCCTCGAGGGCGGCGATGTCGTGGCGCGGGATGATGCCGCCGATGACGAGCGGGATGTCGCCGCCGCCCGCCGCGCGCAAGGCACCCACGAGCTGACGGGTCAGCTCGACGTGGGAGCCCGAGAGGATCGACGCGCCGATCAGATCGGCGTCCTCCTCGACGGCGGACTGCGCGATCTCCTCCGGGGTCAGGCGGATGCCGGAGTAGACGACGTCGAAGCCGGCGTGGCGCGCGGCCACGGCGATCACCTCGGCGCCGTTCGAGTGACCGTCGAGGCCCGGCTTGCCGACGACGAGGCGCGGCCGGTGCCCGCGCGCCGCCGCGAACGCCTCGATGCGCGCCCGCAGCCGCGACGCGCGCGCCTCGTCGACGTCGAGGCGCTGGCCGTCGACGCCGGTCTGCGCGCGGTACTCGCCGAACACGCCGCGCAGCGTATCCGCCCACTCGCCCGTCGTCACGCGGGCGAGCGCGCACTCGATCGACGGCTCCATCAGCGGGGCGCCGCTCCGCGCCGCCTCGGCCAGCCGGGCCAGCGCCTCGCGCACGCGACCGGCGTCGCGGCGCTTGCGGGTCTCGTCGAGCGCGCGCAGCGCGTCGCCGACCGCGGCGTCGTCGACCTTGAACACGCCGCCGTCGTCGCCGCCGACCAGCGGCGAGGGGAGCGCCTCGGTCCACTTGTTGACGCCGACCACCACCTGCTGCCCCGAGCCGATGCGCGTCATGCGCTCGGCCATCGACTTCACCAGCGCGCCCTTCATGTAGCCCGAGTCGATCGCGGCGCGGACGCCGCCCATGGCCAGGATGCGCTCGACCTCGGCGCGGGCGCCGTCGGCGACCTCCTTGGTCTTGGACGCGATCACCGGGCTGCCGTCGAAGAGATCGGGATACTCGAGCAGGTCGGTCTCGAACGCGAGGATCTGCTGGAGCCGCAACGACCACTGCTGATCCCACGGGCGGGGCAGGCTCATCGCCTCGTTCCAGGTCGGCAGCTGCAGCGCGCGGCAGCGGGCGCGGCGCGAGAGCGTGACGCCGAGCGCCTCGATCAGGATGCGCCACGCGTTGTTCTCGGGCTGGGCCTCGGTCAGGCCGAGCGAGTTGACCTGCACGCCGTAGCGGAAGAGGCGGAGCTTCTCCTCGGTCACGCCGTAGCGGTCGCGGGTGATCTCGTCCCAGAGCTCCGCGAACGCCCGCATCTTGCACATCTCCTCGACGAAGCGGATGCCGGCGTTGACGAAGAAGGAGATGCGGCCGACGCAGCGCGCGAGCGTGTCCTGGTCGAGCTTGCCGCGCTGCTTGACCAGATCGAGGATGCCGATCGCGTTGGCCAGGGCGAACGCGACCTCCTGCACCGGCTGGGCACCGGCCTCCTGCAGGTGGTAGCTGCACACGTTCGACGGGTTCCACTCGGGGATGCGGTCGACGCAGTACTCGTAGGTCTCGGCGACGAGGCGGAGCGAGTGCTCGGGAGGGAAGATGTACGTGCCGCGCGCGAGGTACTCCTTGACGATGTCGTTCTGCGTCGTGCCGCGCAGCTTGTCCTCGGGCACGCCGCGCTCGCGCGCCAGCGCGACGTAGAGCGCGAGCAGCCACATCGCGGTGCCGTTGATCGTCATCGACGTGTTCATCCGCTCGAGCGGGATGCCGTCGAACAGGACGTGGAAGTCGTCGAGCGAGTTCACCGGCACACCGACCTTGCCGACCTCGGGCCGCGCGATCGGCGCGTCCGAGGAGTACCCGCACTGGGTCGGCAGGTCGAACGCGATCGAGAGGCCGGTCTGGCCGCGCTCGAGGTTCGCGCGATAGAGCTCGTTCGACGCCTTCGGGCTGGAGTGCCCCGCGTAGGTGCGGAAGATCCACGGGGCGTCGCGCTTGTCGAGCTGGTGCGGGGAAGACGACATCGGGATCACTATAATGAGGTGACGCGGCGCGGCATAGGACATCTGGATTCGTACGGGACCGAACGGAGTTTACGAGCGAGGCTCGGCACACTGAAGGCCATGGGAAAAACACTGGTCGCGCTGTTCCTCCTGGTCCCCTCGGTCGCCGCCGCCGGCGTCAACATCGACTACGTCGCCCGGGCCGGCGATGACTCCACCTCGGAGCACGTCACCGTCGTGCGCTCGAAGTACGGGTCGAACCCGACGACGACGTACGTCTCGTACGAGAAGGGCGCGCTCCTCGACGAGCGCGAGGACGGGTTCACCGTCGCGCTCACCACCGGCTCGGGTTACGTCCCCAACTGGACCTTCATCGGGCTCCCGCGCTTCGCGCTGCTCACCGTCGACGCCGCGCAGTTCGGCGTGGTGGTGACCACGCTCGACTGCGATCTCGAGGGCTTCTGCGACGTGGTGTCGAGCGAGCCCGCGCAAGGGCTGCTCCAGGTGCGCTGGACCGCGACGGGCGCGACGACGTGGAGCAGCGGCCCGAGCTTCGCCACGCCGGCGCACGCGGTTGGTGTGGCATTTGATGGCGAACTGGATCTTCCGGGAGACCTGTCCGCGCAAGCCTGGCGCTGACGGCGCGAGCGTCCGAAGCTCGGACGATGACACCGAGGAAGGCCACCACGCTGGCCGCGATCGCGATGGCGGTCATCGCCGCGAGCGACGTTCGCGCCGAGGAGAAACCGGCGCGGCTGTGGATGTGGGGCAGCGTCGAGCGGCCGCCGCCGCGGGTGAAACCGGGGCAGCGCGTCTTCTTCCATGGGGACCGCGAGGTCTCGATCTCGGAGTTCGTCCGGATCGCCGGGCACGCCGAGCTGGCGGATCGCATGGAGCGTCGACAGCTGCACCGACGGTTGATGCTCGCCGGTGGGGTCGTCGTCGTCTTCGCCGGGGGCGCCATCGCCGTGACCGCGGCGCCGTGCGATGGCCCCGGGCTGCAGACCGAGTGCAACGAGGACCGCAACGCGCGCCAGCACCTGGGGCTCGTTGTCAGCATCGGAGGCATGGCCGTGGTCGCCGGCGCGGTGATGTTGTTCCCCAACCTCCGGCCCGCCTATCACGACCTGCGCAAGATGGAGCAGGAGTACAACCGCCGGCTCCAGCTCGCGCCCGTCGTCGGGCGGAGCAGCGCCGGCGTCGAGGCGCGGCTTCGCTTCTGACGCGACTCAGAGTCTGGGAATCAATCGATTCCCAGACTCTGTCGATCGAGTTTCCTCGCCATGATGGCTCGGGCACTCTGTACGGAGACGGGATTGATTCTCAATCCCTCAGGCGAGGGCGTCGACCGTGAGCTTGGCGACCAGCGCGAGCGCCACGCAGACGGCGGCGACGCGCACGACGTTGCTGCCGCGCGTGAGCACGACGTGGGCGCCGATCCAGCCGCCGACGAACTGGCCGGCGGCCATCGGCAGCGAGACCGACCAGAGGACGAGGCCGGCGGCGGCGAACGCGATCACGGCGGCCAGGTTCGACGCGAAGTTGACGACCTTGGCGTTGGCGCTCGCGTCCGCGGCCTCCTCGCCGAGCAGCCACATGAAGCCGACGATGAGGAGCGTTCCGGTGCCGGGGCCGAAGAAGCCGTCGTAGAAGCCGATCGCGAGCGCGATCGCGCTGGCCACGATCAGCGGGCGACGTGGGTGCTTCACGTTCGTCGGGCGCGGCAGCATGACCAGGAGCGCGGCGGCGATGAGCAGCGCGATGACGAGGGGCCGCAGCGTGCTCTTGTCGACGTAGGTGACCAGGACGGCGCCGCTGGCCGAGCCGGCGAGGCCGGCGAAGAAGCTCGGGACGCTCCGGCCGCCGTGGATCTTGCCGGCGCGCGCGAAGCGGACGAGCGCGGCGCCGGAGCCGAACACCGACTGCCCCTTGTTGGTGCCGAGCGAGACGTCGGTCGGGATGCCGGCGTGGAGCAGCGCCGGCAGCGTGAGCAGGCCGCCGCCGCCGGCGATGGCGTCGACGAACCCCGCGACAAGTGCGACGCCGGTGAGCGCCACAGTCGCGGCGAGCGAGACATCCATCGCGCGCATCATATACGTTCCGTTGCCATGGCTGCCGACCTGGGTCCCGTGCCCGACGTCATCGCGCGCGCCTACGATCCCGAACGCTTCCGCGCCGACGGGCACCGCGTGATCGACGCGCTCGCCGATCACCTCACGACGTGTATCCCCGGCGACGACCTGCCGGTCCTCCCCTGGGTGCCGCCGGCGGAGATGCACGCGGCGTGGCCCGGCGACTTC
>DDTA01000030.1:0-382 GCA_002344285.1 Myxococcales bacterium UBA2376 | reverse complement strand
GCGACCGCGCTGCTCAACAGCGGCATGGCCGTCTACGAGATGGGCGGCGCCGGCACGCCGCAGGAGCTCGCCGTCGTCGCCTGGATGGCGCGCGTGCTCGGGATGCCGCCGACCGCGGGCGGCCTGCTCACCTCCGGCGGTTCGGTCGGCAACCTGACCGCGCTCCTCGCCGCGCGCCAGGCGGTCGCCGGCTTCGACGCGTGGAGCGGCGGCGCCCACGCGGGCCCCCCGCTCGCGGTGCTGGTCGCCGGCTCCGCGCACTACTCGATCGCGCGCGCGGTGCGCGCGCTCGGCTGGGGCGACGCCGGCGCGGTGGAGGTCGCCGTCGACGGCGCGCGGCGCATGCGCGCCGACGATCTGCCGCGCGCCCACGCCGCCGCCG
>DDTA01000073.1:8428-35710 GCA_002344285.1 Myxococcales bacterium UBA2376 | reverse complement strand
GGAGAGGGAGAGGGAGAAGGTGAAGGTGAGGGGGAACGGGAAGGAGAGGGGGAAGGGGATCGCGGCGGTGGGCACCGGAGCGGGCACGGGCACGGGCACGGGCACGGGGGCAGCGGGTGGATATGACCCCGCGATGCCGACCTGCGATCGCCTCTTCGGCCTCTACTGCACCGACGAGTTCAAGGCGACCGAGGGATCCATGGCGGGTGCGTTGTGCGAGGGCATGAAGAAGACCATGGCGAACTTCCGCGCGCTGCCCGAGGACGCGCGCCGCAACCAGGAGAAGTTCTGCGTCGACAACTACAAGACGATGTCCGGCGCCGTCGCCGAACGTCTTCGCATGTGGAAGGCCGGCCTCGGCCCCGGGCAGAACGGCGTGCCGCCGCCGTAGCCCACGCACGAATGCGAGGCTGGCACGCAGCGTGCTCCCTCGAGAGGGCATCAACCGCAAGCGAGGAAGCGATGAAGCCCTACGAACCCTACGATCCGAACAAGGATCCTGACGTGTTCGATCCCGAGGACGAGAACATCTCCGACGAGATGGAAGGCGAAGGCAGCCGCAAGGCTGACCGCCGCTACCGCGAACGGCTGAAGTCGTTCATCCGCGAAGGACGCGTCGACGCCGCGGCGCGTGACGCCGCCGAGGCCGTCGACGGCCCCGAGGGACCGTCGCTGCGGGCGGCCGAGGAAGAAGGCAAGGCGCGCGCGAAGGTCCCGCCGCTCCAGGCGCTCAAGGGCATCGCCCGCGCGTTCATCGGCGGCGCGAAGGCGGCGTACCGGGAGGCGACGGAGACCATGAAGACGACGTCCGGGAACACCCGGCGCAAGTAGCGTCGCCGCCGCCGCACATCGTCAGGCGACGACCGCGGCCTTGAACTCGAGCGCGCTGCGCGGCCGGTCGCCCGGCTGCTTGGCGAGCGCCTTCACCACCATCGCGTCGAGCGCCTCGGGCACGTCGGGGCGCAGCGAGCGAGGTGACGGCGCGATCTCGGTGCAGTGGGCGAAGCCGACGGCGATGACGTTGTCGCCGGCGAAGGGCGGTCGGCCGCACAGGAGGTGATAGGCGAGCGCCCCGAGCGCGTAGATGTCGCTCGACGCGTCGACGTTCTTGCCGCGCACCTGCTCGGGCGACATGTAGTGGGGCGTGCCGAGCAGCATGCCCGTGCCGGTGAGCCCGGCGCCGGTCGTCGCCTTGGCCAGCCCGAAGTCGATGAGCTTCACCGCGTTGCGCTCGCCGACGAGCACGTTCTGCGGCTTCAGATCGCGGTGGATCACGCCGGCGTCGTGGGCGGCGGCGAGGCCGGTGCAGATCTGCTGGAGGTAGTCGATGCAGTCGCTGATCGGCACCAGGCCACGAGACGTGATCACCTCGGCGAGCGTGCGGCCCGGGAAGTACTCCATCGACAGGTAGAGCAGGCCGGGGCGGGCCTCGCCGAGGTCGTGGATGCGGATCACCGATGGCGAGCTGACCTTGCGCGCCGACGCGGCCTCGCGGCGGAAGCGCTCGACCAGCGACGCCTCGTCGGCGGCGAAGGCGGCGGCGATCACCTTGAGCGCGACGGTGTCGTCGAGCACCTCGTCGTGCGCGAGGTAGACCGCGCCCATGCCGCCGCGGCCGAGCAGGCGCTCGACGCGGTAGCGGTTGGCGAGGACGTCGCCGGGGGCGAGCGTCTGCGCCGACGTCGACGGGGCGCGCGTGCCGATGGTCGCGGTGCGGTCGGTGGCGAGCTTGGTGTTCGGTCCGGGAGTCGGCGAGGGGGTGGCGGCCGCCGGGTTGCCCGCCGGCGTGGCCGCCGGGTTGCCCGCCGGGCGTACCGCGCTCTCGGCGAGCAGGCGCTGCTCGTCGATCAGCTTCGAGAGCTTCTGGTTGAGCTCGAAGTCGACGCCGCAGACGATCGCCTCGAGGTTCTCGACGCGCTCGAGGAGGAGCTTGCGCTCGGCCTTGAGCGCGGCGATCTCCTCGACGGTGCCCGGCGGCAGGGCCTTCTGCGCCGCCATCGTCTGTCCGAGCTGCAGCTTCTGCCGCCGCTCACGGTGCGCGAGGATCTCCTTGACGATCACGACGGGCGAGCCGAACACGGCCAGGATCGCGATGATCGGGATGAGCGCTTCCAAGGCGGCTCCTTTGTAGCACCAGCTGCGGGCTCACGTAGAGCGACTCGTAGGTCCGCGCGGCGCTGCCGAGGAGCGTCGCCTGAGTCGAGCGGCCGGCGGCCAGCTCGATGTGGGCGAGCCCGAGCCGCGCCGGCAAGGCCTCGCCGTAGCGGCGTTCGCCGCAGCGGCCGTCGAAGCTGACGATGACCGGCACGTCGCGCGCGAGGAGGCGCTCGAGCGCGGCGATGAAGCGCTCGCGATCGAGCGGCTGGTGGTAGCGCTGGTCGCGCGGGCCGCTCGTGCCCTGGTACGGCGGGTCGAGGTAGACGACGTCGCCGCGGCCGGCGCCGGCGAGCGCCGCCGCGTAGTCGCCGCTGGTCACGGTCGCCCGCCCGGCGAGGAGGGCGCCCGCGCCGACGAGGCTGGCGCGCATGCGCGCCGGCTGCGTGCCGAGCCGGCGGCGATCGGGCGACTGGTTGAAGGCGCCGGCGGCGTTGAAGCGCACCGCGCTCTTCACGCAGCGCGCGAGCAGGTAGAGGAGCGCCGCCGGATCGCCGTCGCGGTTGAAGCGATCGCGGACGCGGTCGTAGCCGCGCCGCGGATCGGCGAGCTGCGCGCGCCACAGGCGCTCGTAGGCCGTCGCCACGTCTGCGGGCGCGGCGATGATCGCGCGCCAGAGGGCAGCGAGCGGCGCGAGGCTGTCGTTCAGCACCACCTCGCCGACCTTGCCGGCGTGGAGCGCGGCGAGGCTCACCGCCGCGGAGCCGCAGCACGGCTCGACGAGGCGGCGGGTGCCGGCGGGCACGTAGTCGAGGATCGCCGGCGCGAGCCGTCGCTTGCTGCCCTGGTACGGGATCGGGTGCGGCGCGGCCATGGTCGCGGTCATGGTCGGGTCAGGGTGCGAACAGCGCGTCGACGTCGGCGCGTCGCCAGCCGAGCACGTAGAGGACACGCTCGAGCCCGCCGGTGGTGAGCGCGGTGTCGGCGGCGGCGGCGACGCGCGGCTTGGCGTGGAAGGCCACACCGAGCCCGGCGCGCGCGAGCATGAGCAGGTCGTTGGCGCCGTCACCGACGGCGACCACGCGCTCGCGCGCGAGGCCGTGGCGCCCGGCGAGCTCGTCGATGACCTGCGCCTTGCGCTCGGGCGTCACCACCGGATCGACGACCTCGCCGGTCAGGCGGCCGCCGGCGATCACGAGCTCGTTGGCGAACGCGTGATCGAGCCCGAGGCGGGCGGCGACGGCGGCGGTGCCGAAGGTGAAGCCGCCGCTCACCACCGCCGCCCAGCCGCCGGCGCGCTTGATCCCGCGCACGAGCGCGGCGGCGCCGGGCATGATCGGCAGCCGCGCCGCGAGGTCCGCCATCACGGACGCGTCGAGGCCGGCGAGCCTCGCGACGCGCGCGCGCAGGCTGGCCTCGAAGTCGAGCTCGCCGCGCATCGCGCGCGCGGTCACCGCCGCGACCTCGTCGTGGACGCCGTGGCGGCGCGCGAGCTCGTCGATGACCTCGATCTCGATGAGCGTCGAGTCCATGTCGGCGACGAGGAGTCGCGGCCCGGGCGCCGACACCGCCGCGTCCGTGACCGCGATGTCGATGTCGCCGGCAGGGCAACACGCGGCGAGGAGCGTGTGGCGCAACGCGCGCGCTTGCTCGCGCGCCGGCGCGTCGCTGCCGGGCGCCGTGATCTCGATCGCGACGACCGCGGGCGCGCGCTCCGAGCGGCGCTCCGTCACGCCGACGTCGGCGCCGGCGCCGGTCAGCGCCTGCGTGATCGCGGCGACGCGCGCGTCGTCGAGCTCCTCGGCGATCGCCGTGACCGTGAACGCCTGGCTACGTCGCGACAAGGGCCTACATTACTACCGCGTCAGGAGCTGGGCGGGCGTCAGGGGTTCATCACTCGGCGCCGCGTGCAAGTGGCCGTCGCGAGCCGGGTTCGGCGCTGGCCCGGGGGTTGCTCTTCGTCCGGGCATGGTTCGCGTCTCGTTCAATGCGGTCATGCTCTCCGGGCTCGTCGGCCTCGTCGGTCTCATCGGTTGTGCCGATCCCGTGCCCTACATGCAGATCTCCGACGCGCCGGGCGCGGTGGCGCTCGAGCGCGATCCGAACCGCGACTGGTCGACCGCCGGCGGCACGACGTCGGTGCTCGCGCCCGGCGCGGCCACGTTCCCGCAGACGGTGAGCCTGCGCATCGAGGGGCGCCGCGCCGACCAGGGCCACGACGTGAACGATCCGCTCGCACAGGCCGCGCTCGCGCTCGTCGAGGGCAGCGCGTGCCGCATCACCGTGCCGCTCTCGTGCATGGGCGGCATCTGCTTCGCCGAGCTCGAGCTCACCGGCCACGGCCTGTGTCAGGTGCAGGCGAACGGCGTCACGCGCGACGGCCTCGCGATCCACGATTGCTGGTATCGCGGCACGTGGGAGGCCGATCCCGGCGACGCGGCGTTCGCGCTCGAGGTGCAGGAGGCGGCGGACGCCGCTCACGCGCGCTGCATGGCGAGCGTGGCCGAGACCTCGCCGTAGAGCTGCGCGCGCAGCGCCACCGCGTCGGTGTCGACGAGATCGGCGAGGGTCTCGTCGAAGCCGTCGGGCACGAAGAGGCGATCCCAGCCGAGCGGTCGCGCGCCGCTCGGCTTGTCCGCGATGCGCCCCTGGACCTCGCCGCGGAAGAGCGAGACCTCCGCGGTGGGCGAGGTGCGGAGCGCGACGCAGAGGTGGAAGCGCACCGGCGTCTCCCGCCACCAGCGGCAGAAGCGATTGTCGTTCTCGGAGTCGAGCTCGAGGCGGAGGCTCCCGCCCTCCATCGTCGTGAGGTCGACGGACTCGGCGACACACGGGAACACGTCGGCGGCCAGCACCATGCCGCGCGCGCGCTCGGCGGGATCGGGCGCGCTCGTCGAGTAGCCCGAGGGCAGCCCGGTGAGGACGAGCTCGAGGCCCGGCACGAGACGGCGGAGCTCGGTCGCGCGCGGCTCGTTCCCATCGAGGAAGTGGACCTTCACGCTGGTACTATAGGCCCATGCTGCAATCCGGGCGCGCGGCGCTGGCCGCGATCGCGTTGGTGATCGGGTGCAAGTCTCCGCCGCCGGAGGTGCCGGTGCAGGAGCCCGGCGATCCCGACGAGGCCAAGAAGGAGATCAAGTCGCTCCTCGGCGAGGTCTACCAGAGCGTGCGCCGCTCGAACGCGCCGGGGATGATGTCCCTGGCCGCGCCCGACGTCTTCGTCGCCGGGCCGCGCCATGGGGACCTCGGGCTCGAGCGCTCGGAGGCGCTGGTCGCGCTCGACGACGCGATCCGTGGCAAGAAGTCGCACAAGGTCAAGTCGACGAAGCTCGACGTCGGGGCCGCGGTCGACGGCCGGTCGGCGTGGGCAGTCGATCAGATCGACGTCGACGGCAAGTCGTTCGTCGTGGTCGCGCTGGCCGCGGAGCTCGACGGCTTGTGGGCGCTGACGGCGGTCCACGTCGCGCGCTCGGGCGGCGGCGGGGGAGCCCCGACGAGCCCGCCGCAGAGCTGGCGCGCGCCGGCGCAGGGCGCCAACCCGGCACACGGGGCGGCGGCGGCGGACGCCGAGAAGGTGCTGGCGCAGCTCACCGGCGAGCCGGAGCTGCGCGTCGATTACCTCGACCACTACGCCGATCGCCAGTCGATCGTCGTGCGCGCGAGCGGCGGCAAGAAGGCCGCGCTGCGCGGGGTGAAGGCGATCAAGAAGGCGTGGAAGAAGAAGCCGCCGGTGTGGACCGTGGACGCGCCGCTCGCGGCGGCGTCGACGCCGGACGGTGCGTTCGCGTGGGTGCTGGCGCCGGCGTCCATCGACGACGAGCCGGCGGGGAGCCGGCGGGTGCTCATCGTCCTCGAGAAGTTCGACGTCGAGGTCGAGGCGGACGGGGAAGGCGACGGCGACGGCGGCGGCGGCGGCGACGCCGAGGAGGCGCCGGTGATCCAGGGCCTGCCGTGGCGGCTCGTCGTGCTGCACGAGTCGGCGCCGGACGCCTGAGGGAGCCACATGGGCCTCCTCGACGACCTCGACGCCGCCGAGCGCAAGCTGCGCGAGCCGCTGCGCTCGCGGCTCCTGCGCCGCATCGGCGGTGGCCTCGCCGTCGCCGGCGTGCTGATGTGCTTGCTCGGGATCTTCGGCGGTCAGTGGTGGACGCTCGAGTTCGATCACGGCCCGATCTCGATCGGCCTGGGCGAGATCCAGTACTGCGACCGGTCGGGCAAGGACTGCGAGGAGCTCCCCGCCGGCGAGTTCGCGCGCTACGCGGCCAGCCGATCGGGCGGCGAGCGCGCGGACGTCGAGCGCATGGCGAGCTGGCTCGATCGCCGCAAGCCGGCGCGCATCGCGCTCGGCGTCGCGCTGCTCGCGTGCCTCGTGCTGGCCGGGATGACGCTCGGCCCGCAGCGTCACGACCGCACGCGCGTCGTGGCCGCCACCGGCGCGGTGGTGGGCGTCGGCGCGTTCGTCCTGGTGTGGCGCTTCGCCGGCACGACGCCGTTCGATCTCCTGAGCCGCAGCCTGCACGCGTACGTCGGGATCGCGGGCCTCGTCGACCTGCTGGTCGGCGCCGCGCTCGCCGGGATCCCGTCGCCGCACGCCCGGATCCCGACCGCGAAGGTCGTGACCCGCGCCTGACGGATCAGCGGAGCGGGCGCACCTCGCCGACGTCCATGATCCAGAGTCGCTCGTCGGCGTGCCGCTTCGCCTGCCACCACGCGCGCATCCGCGCCGGCGGCTCGCCGACCGGCTCGTCGGTCAGGCGGAACGTGCCCCAGTGCATCGCGAGCAGGTGGCGCGCGCCGAGCATCTCGTACGCGTCGCCGGCGTCGTCGGGGTTCATGTGCTGCGAGATCATGAACCAGCGCGGCTCGTACGAGCCGATCGGCAGCATCGCCCAGTCGATCGGGCCCACGCGCTTCGCGATCTCGGCGAAGTGTTCGCCGCCGGCGGTGTCGCCCGAGTGGTAGGCGGTGCCCTCGGGCGCGCGGAGGACGAAGCCGCCCCACAGGGTCTCGTTGCGTGTCCAGGGCGCGCGCATCGACCAGTGGCGCGCCGGCACCAGCGTGATCGCGAGCTCGTCGATGGTGTGGCGCTCCCACCAGTCGAGCTCGACGACGTCGTCGAGCCCGAGCTTGCGCAGCCGCGCCGCGTTGCCCAGCGGCACGACGTAGCGTGGGCCACGGCCGATGCGGGCGAGCGTCGCCAGATCCATGTGGTCCATGTGATCGTGGGTGACGCACACGACGTCGAACGGTGGCAGCTCGTGCAGCGCGGCGCCCGGCGGGACGAGGCGGGGAACGACGCCCTGGATGCGCTGCGACCAGATCGGATCGATCGCGATGCGCTTGCCTCCGAGGCGGAGCGCCCAGCTCGCGTGGCCGATCCAGCACGCGGCGGCGCCGCTCGCGCCGGCGAACGTCGCGGCGGCTCCCGTACGGACGCCGGGGCGCACGCGGTCGAGCTCGGCGTGATCGGCGGCGCGCGGCGCGCGCCGACCGGGCAGGCGGTCGAGCACCTTCCAGCGGAGGATGTGCGCGGGCCCGCGCGCCGGTTGCGTCGCCAGGTGAGAGAAGCGCGCCATTCGAAGTAGTGTAGGGCCAATCGGATGTGTGACACGCTCGTGGCGATCGAGGGCGGGCGCGTGCTGTTCGCGAAGAACTCGGATCGCGATCCCAACGAGGCGCAGGTGCTCGAGTGGCACCCGCGCCGCCACGCCGCCGCGGGTGCGCGGCTCCGCTGCACGCACGTCGAGATCGCGCAGGCCCGCGAGACCCACGCCGTGCTCCTGTCGCGTCCGTTCTGGATGTGGGGTGCGGAGATCGGCACCAACGAGCACGGCGTCACGATCGGCAACGAGGCGGTGTTCACGCGCCAGCCCTACGCGGTGACCGGCCTCACGGGCATGGACCTTCTCCGCCTGGCGCTCGAGCGCGCAGCCACGGCGCGTGACGCGGTCGAGACGATCGGCGTCTTGCTCGAGACCCATGGCCAGGGTGGCGGATGCGGCCACGAGGATCGCGCGTTCACCTACCACAACAGCTTCCTCGTCGCGGATCCTCGCGGCGCGTTCGTCGTCGAGACGGCGGGTCGGCGCTGGCAGGCGCAGGCGGTCACGCGCGCGGCGGCGATCTCCAACGGGCTCACGCTGCCCGGCATCGCGGCCGAGAGCTCTCCGCTCGAGACGTTCGTGTCGGCGTGCCGCGCCCGGCGTGCGCTCACCCTGGCGGCCGCGCAGCGCGCGACCTCCGTCGCCGATCTCTTCGCCGCGCTCCGCTCGCACGGCGACTCGCCCACGCCGCGCTACCGTCTCCTCAACGGCGCGATGTCGGCGCCCTGCATGCACGCCGGCGGCCTCGTCGCCTCCTCGCAGACGACCGCGTCCTGGGTCGCCGAGCTGACACCCACGCGCATTCGCCACTGGGTCACCGGCACCGCAGCGCCCTGCACGTCGCTCTTCAAGCCCGTCGACCTCCACACGCCACTCGACATCGGCGCTCCCACCGACCGCGCCGACGACCACTCGCTCTGGTGGCGCCACGAGCGCCTCCACCGCCTGGTCCTCCGCGACCCCTCGCTCCTCACCCTCTACACCGCCGACCGCGACGCCCTCGAAGCCCGCTGGCTCGCCGCGCCTCCACCCCCACCCGCCGCCTTCGCCGAGGCCGACCATCACCTCACCACCTGGCTCTCCCGCGTCCGCGCCGCCTCCCCTGGCGACACCCGCCCGCGCTTCGTCCGCCGCTACTGGCGTCTCCGTAACTCCCGGTCTTCCCTCACCTAATCCGGGGACGGTGTCAACTTTGTCAACTTCCGGGCGTAGCCCGGGAAGTTGACAAAGTTGACACCGTCCCCAAATGGAACGTGTTTCAGCGGGTGGTGTGGGCGGCGACGAACTCGTCGAGGCCGACGGGCTCGCCGAGCTGGAAGCGGAGGGGCGCGCCCGCGAGGCTGTCGTAGGGGGACGAGGTGCAGCGGCCGGCCTCGTCGCGGCGGTAGACGGGCGTGGTCTCGCTGCCCATGATGCGGAAGTAGGTGCCAGGCTGGCTCGCGCTCACCGCGAAGGGCGGGAGCGAGGCGCCGCACTTCGCCATCGGCGCCTGGCGGTAGACGTTGGCGAGCGGGACGCGCTGCGTGCAAGCGGCGTCGGCGTAGTAGATGTGCTCGTAGCCAGGATCCTGCGGCAGGCAGCGACGCACGCCGCGCTCGGCCGCCGAGGTCGCGAGGTGGCATTCTCCGCCGGTGCGCGTGTCGAAGCGGTTGCCCTCGTCGAAGGTGAGGTCGCCGGTGACGAGCTCGATCGCCTCGAGCCGGTGGCCCGGCGCGGCGACGCGGCGGCGCTCCATCGTCGCGAGCTCGATCGGCGCCGCGAGGAACCAGCGGTGACCGACCGGCGCCGCCGTCGCCACGCACGCGCCATCCACCAGCTCGTAGCCGGGGGCGGATGGGACCTCGATCGTCGCCACGAAGCCCATCGGCGAGCACACCGGGCCGGCGAACACGTACGGCTCGACGGTGGCGTACGACTCGTGCTGGCCGACGATCGGCTCGCGACATCCCGCGTCCGCGTAGCGGAGCGCCGCCTGGCGCGGCGGCAGGCACGTCGCCACGCCCGCCGCCGTCGTGCGCACGATGCAGTCGAAGTCGAACGTCGCGTCGCGCAGGCCGACCGGCAGCGTGAGCCCGTCGTCGCTCACGTTCGCGCGCAGGGCCACGCGCCCACCCGCGTCGATCTCGCGCGTCTCGACGCGCGTGAGCTCGGACGGTGCCACCGCGGCGCCGCGCTCGTAGAAGTGCTGCCCGCTCGCCGTGTACGGACCCGCGCACGCTCCGGCGTCGTCGCGCACCCAGAACGCGGTGAGCGAGATCTCGTCGGCGCGATGGATCGCGGTGAGGGTGCCGCCCTCGAGCGTGTGCACGTACGTCGCCTCGCGGCCGTCGATCCGGCGCAGCGCCGACGCGTCGCACGACGCGCTCGTGTACACGGTCATCATGTTCGAGAGCTGGCGACCGCCGGGCGTGCAGTAGGTGCTGCCGTCGGCCCACTTCCGCGCCACGCACGCTTCGCCGCGCTGCGCGTCGAAGACCTCGACGGTGTCGAGTTGCTGCGAGCCGTCGTCGAAGGCGTTCCACTGCAGCTCGAGGCGCGCGCCGCTGGCGAGCGTCGACGGATCGTCGGCACACCCCATGAGGACACCCAGTCCGAGGACCGCCCGCTTCACAAGATCACGATATCGATCGGCGGCAGCCTTGTAACGTGTTTTCTGTATGTAATCGTACGGGAATTGCGTCGGATGATCGGCGCAAAGGTGCGATATGCGCCACGCTACGCTTTGCCCGCGACGGCCACGATCTGCTCGCGCAGCCAGCGCTGAGCGTCGTCTCCGTGGGCCCGCTCGTGCCAGATGAGGTGCATCGGGAACCCCGACAGTCCGAGCGCTGGCGGCGGGCGTAACGTCGCGAGCTGATGGCTTTCCCGGAAGGCCGCGGCGATGCGGGAGGCGATCGTGACGATGAGATCGGTCGAGGCCACGACGTGAGGCACGATGAGGAAATGGGGGACCGCGAGCGCGACGCGCCGCTGCATCCGGAGTGCCGCCAGCGCGCTGTCGACGAACCCGCCGTAGGTGCCACGCGGTGCGATGAGCAGGTGATCGAGTGAGCAGTACCTCTCCAGCGTGAGCCGACGCCGCGCGGCCGGATGCCCGGCGCGCACCGCGCACACGAAGGTCTCCTCGAAGAGCAAGCGCTGGTAGGTGCCGGGCCCGGCCACGTCGCGCGGACGCGCGGGCGCGATCACCGCGTCGACGTCGCCCTGCGCGATCGCCGACGGGATGTCGTCGGGGACGGCGCGGATGAAGAGGTCGATGCCCGGCGCCGCGCTCGCCAGGCGCGCGGCGAGCCGGGGCAGGAGCACGAGCTCGGCGTAGTCCCCGGCGCCGAGGTGGAACGTGCGCCGCGCCTGCGCCGGCACGAACGCCTCCGGCGGCCGCAGCGCCGTCGCGAGCTCGGCGAGCGCCCGGCCGACGCGCGGCGCCAGGATGAGCGCGCGCGGCGTCGGTTGCATCGCGCCGCGTGGGCCGCGCACCAGCAGCGGATCGCCGAGCAGCTCGCGCAGGCGAGCGAGCGCGTGGCTCGCCGCCGACTGCGACACGCCGAGCCGCGCCGCCGCCCGCGTGACGTGGCGCTCGGCGAGGAGCGCGTCGAGCGCGAGCACCAGGTTCAGGTCCAGGCCGGCGAGCTCGTCATGAACACCGCGCATGATCCAGATGAATACCATCTGTTGGACTCATGATTGCGGCGGGCGCATGTTGGCCTTCGCAAGAAGGAGCCCACCATGTACGCGATCACTGGAGTCACTGGAAACACCGGCGCCGTCGTCGCCGACACCCTCCTCGCCGCCGGCAAGCCGGTCCGGGTCATCGTGCGCGACGCCGCCAGGGCCGAGCCGTGGCGCGTCCGCGGCGCCGAGGTCGCGGTCGCCGCGCTCGAGGACACCGCCGCGCTCACCGCGGCCTTCCGCGGCGCGGTCGGCGCCTACGTCCTCCTGCCGCCGCGCCACGCGTCGAGCGATCCGGTCGGCGACAACCGCGCCGTCGCGACGTCGATCGCCGCGGCGGCCCGCGCGGCGAAGCTGCCGCACGCCGTCCTCCTGTCGTCGGTCGGCGCCCAGCACGCCGACGGCACCGGGCCGATCAAGACGCTCCACCACGCCGAGCACGCGCTCGCGCAGGTCACCGCGCTTACCGCCGTGCGCGCCGCGTACTTCCTCGAGAACTGGGGCGCCGCGCTCGGGGCGCTGCCGCAGGGCGTCCTGCCGACGTTCGTGCCCAGGTCGTTCGTCTTCCCGATGGTCGCCACCCGCGACATCGGTCGCACCGCCGCCGGCGCGCTGCTCGAGGGCGCCCCGGCCGGCACCCGGCGCGTGATCGAGCTCGCCGGCCCGCGCGACGCGAGCGCGGAGGACGTCGCCGCCGTGCTCGCCACGCTCACCGGCAAGCCCGTGTCCGCCACCGACGCGCCGCTCGACGCGGCCGTGCCCACGTTCACGAGCTTCGGGCTCTCCGCCGCCGTCGCCGAGCTGTACCGCGAGATGTACGCCGGCATCATCGCCGGCAAGGTCGCCTGGGAGGGCGCGCGCCCGCTCGTCCGCGGCACCACCACGATCGACGAGGTCCTCGCCGGCCTGCTCGCGCGGAGCGCGTCATGACGAGGCTGAACCAGCGCGCGTGCGCCCACGCGGCGGCGGCCGGGAAGTAAGCTCGCCGGGTGCCCACCGCGACCGACGACGCCGACGCTGACGTGATCGTCGTCGGCGCCGGCCTGTCGGGGCTCGTGTGCGCCACCCGCCTCGTCGCCGGCGGCGCGCGCGTGCGCGTGCTCGAGGCGCGCGTTCGCACCGGCGGCCGGCTGCTCGGCCGCCTCGTCGGCGACGGCATGTTCGACCTCGGCGGCCAGTGGTGGACGGCGGGGCAGCCGAGGCTCGCCGCCCTGGCCGACGAGCTCGGCATCGCGCGTGTGCCGCAGCACCGCGCCGGCGCCTCGGTGATCACGCTGGATCCGTTCGTCGCGAGCGATGGCCTCGCGTCCGCGACGCCGCGGCGAAGGACGCTCCCCGGCCGCATCGTCGACGCGCTCGTGCGCGGGCGCCGCGTCGCCGAGCTCTCGCGCCTCATCGAGCGCGCCGGCCGGGAGGCGCCGCTGGACTGGGATCGCGAGAGCCTCGGCGCGTGGCTCGCGCGCGAGATCCCCGACGCCACGCTCCGCGATCACGTCGCGATCCACTGCGAGATGACCTTCGCCGTGGAGCCGCACGAGCTCTCGTTCCTCGACTACCTCGCGCAGCTCGCGGCCGGCGGCGATCCGTTCGACGGCACCGCCGGCGACGAGCACCGCTTCGTGCCCGGCGCGTTCGCGCTGCCGGCCCGCCTCGCCGCCGCGCTCGGCGATCGCGTCTCGCTCGCCACGCCGGTGCGTGCGATCGACGTCGGCGCCGGCACCGTCCGCACCGACAGCGCCACGCTGCGCGCGTCGCACGTCGTCCTCGCCGTGCCGCCCGCCGCCGCGCGCGCCATCGCCTTCACGCCGCCGCTGCCGCCTGCCGCCGCGGCCGCGCTGTCGGCGTCGCGCGCCGGCCCCGTCGTCAAGGTCGTCGCCACGTACGCACGCGCCTTCTGGCGCGACGCCGGCCGCTCCGGCGAGGCGTACCTGCGCCCCGGCGTCGTGCGCGCCACCGCCGACGCATGCACGGCCGACGGCGTCCCTGCGCTCGCCGCGTTCGTCGTCGCCGCCGAGGCCGCGGCGTGGACGCCGGCGCACACGGCCCACGTCCTCGACGATCTCCGCCGCCTCTTCGGCGACGCCGCCGCACGCCCGACCGACCTCGGCTTCCACGCCTGGGGCGCCGATCCGCTCGCGCACGGCTGCGTCGCCGGCCTGCCCCCGGGCGCGCGCAGCGCCGGCGCCGCGTGGCGCGGGCCGCACGCGCGCCTCCACGTCGCGGGCACCGAGGCCGCGCACCGCTGGCCGGGCTTCATGGAGGGCGCGATCGACGCGGCCGAGCGTGCCGCGGCCGAGATCCTCGCGGCGTGAGCGTGACCCTTCGACTCGCCGGCGCTGGCGCGCCGCCTCGCTCGGGGTGAACGGTCACTTCACGAGCTGGTGCTTCGGGTACAGCACGATCTCGATGCGCCGGTTCTTGGCCTTGTTGCGCGACGCCGGGCGGTACTGGCCGAACGCGACCGCCGCGAGCCGCTTCGGATCGACCTTCGCCTCGTTCTGCAGGTAGTGCACGACCGTGAGCGCGCGCGCGCTCGACAGCTCCCAGTTGGTGGCGAACTTCGGTACCACGCCCTTCTCCACGCGGATCGGCGTCGTGTCGGTGTGCCCCTGCACCCAGATCTGCTTGTCGGGCACGTCGTTCAGCGCCGCGCCCACGCGCGTGAGCACGTCCTTGCCTCGGGGCGTCAGCTCCGCCTCGCCGACGCGGAACAGCACCTTGTCGACCAGCTCGAGCGAGATCTCCTCGCCCGACTGCGAGACCGCGCCCTGCGCGCCGACCACGGCCGCGAGCTTCTCGCGCTCCTTGGCGGTCTCGGCGGCCTTGGCCGCGATCTTGGCCTTCTCGGCGCGCAGCTCGTCGGCCTGCTGCTTCTCGGCGGCGAGCGCCTCCTTCGTCTCCGTCAGCTCGCGCTCGAGCTTCTGCCGCTCGGCCTCGACCGCCGGGATGACCTGCGCCGCCGGCGACGGCGACGGTCCGTCGCCGCCCGCGGTCAGGTACGCGCCGACCCCGCCGGCGATCCCGACGGCGACGGCCGCGCCGATCACGATCATCGCCAGCTTCTTGCCTCGCTGCGTCTTCGGACGGAGGTCGGCGCGCGACTCGCCCCGCGACCCACCCCGGGCGCCGTTACGCTGCGGGGGACGGACCAGGACGCCACTTGCATCGGGGACGGAGATCGCCATGCGCTGCGTACGAAGCAAGCGAGGTGCCAGCGAGCGTCGGTCAGCTGGCCATCAGCGTCTTGGCGTTGGGCGCCGCGCGCATCGGGGGAGGGGGCGGAGGCACCGCCCGGTGCCCGCCGTGATCGGGGTGACGCCGGTCGGTCTGCGTCTCCTCGTCGTCGATCGAGGCCGCGTCGCGGCCGAGGCCGGCGGCGTCGAACAGCTGCCGGTACTCGGGCGGGAGCGTCGCGTACTTCGCCGCGAGCGACTGGCGCGACACGAACAGCTCCTCGCGCCGGCCGTCGGCGACGTCGCGCTTGAGCGAGATCTCGCCGGGCACGCGGCTCTTCTGGCACATCGTGCGGATCGTCGGCGCGAGCAGGTCGAGCAGCGCCTTCGCCGGCTCGGACGGGTCGACCATCCCGCGCAGCGCCGACTTGCCGATGGTCACATCGCGCGTGCGTCGGCGCGCGAGCGCCGGCTCCATCTCGTCGACGACCGCCGCCGCCAGCCGCGCCAGCGCGAGGCCGTCGTCGCCGCCCAGCACCATCTCGACGCCGGTGAGCGAGCCGTCCTCGTCGAGCAACGTGACCGTCGCCGCCGTCGACGTGAGGCTGTCGAGGTGGATGCCCCAGCCCGCCGACTTCTTGCTCGCGTGCTCGCGCACGACCATCGTGATCTCGTCGCCCTCGCGCTCGACCTCGAGCAGCGCGCCGCGATCGAGGTGGATCTTCTGCGGCGCCGGCTTGCCGAGCAGGCGCCGGTGCGGGAGCCGCACCACCATGCCCGGGACGAGGCTCGCGAGCTTCGCGGGGCCGTTCCACGGCACGTCGGGGAGGTCGAAGCTCACGGTGAACTTGCTCGCGTGGGCCATCGCGCTGCCACCGACGTTGACCTTCCAGCTCCAGCTCCACGCCGTGCGCGGGAGCTGGTGCGTGTCGAAGAACGTCGCGGCGCACGCGAACGCGCTCTGCATCGCGCGATCGACGCGCGGCTCGGCCGACGCCGCGGCGGTGCGCTTGTCGAGCGCGCCGCGCGCCAGCGTGATCGCGTGGCGCGCGCCCTCGAGCGCGCGCAGCGCCGTCTGTTGCACGAGCGACGCGTCCTTGGCGACCGACGGCGACGACAGCGCGACCGCGCCCTCGATCGAGCGCTCGAGCGCCGCGAGCTTCGCGCCTTCCGCGTCGGCCTCGCGCTTCGCCTCGCGCGCCTTGGCGCGCAGGGCCTCGAGCTGGGCGGCGGCGGTGAACATCCCCGCGCATGCGTCGACGGCGGCGCGGACGATGTCGATGAAGTTCTCCTCGAAGGGGAACGGAGTGCCGTCGCCGTAGCGGTACATGGGGACCTCCGGGACGGGTATCAGCAACCCCCATGCCAGGGACCTGGCGAGGATCCCAGGGGATGCGCCGTCGAACCGTGGTTGGACCGGGGATCGGCGCCCCATGCTGGGGCCCCCTCCCCCGATCGACGAAGACCGGGGCGGCTACGATGCCGACGTGAGCGAGCCGTTCCGATTCATCTTCCGCGTCCGGTACGCCGAGTGTGATCCGCAGCAGATCGTCTTCAACGCGCGCTGGGGCGACTACGTCGACATCGCCGCGACCGAGTACACGCGCGAGCTCTTCGGCGCGGTGGATCCCGACGCCACCGGGCTCGACTGGCGACTCGTGCGCCAGCTCGTCGAGTGGCGCGCGCCGGCGCGCTTCGACGACGTGCTCGTCGCCGAGGTGCGCACGGTCAAGATCGGCACGACGTCGTTCACGCTCGCGACGCAGTTCCGCCGCCACGGTGAGGACGCGGTGCTCGTCACCGCCGAGACCGTCTACGTGGTCGTCGCGCCGCACCAGGACGTGAAGCTGCCGATCCCCGATCGTCATCGCGCGGCGCTCGAGCGAGGCGCGCCGGGCAAGGTGGCAAATCATGCCGGCGTCTGACCCCGGTGAGCAGGGTTCGTGGAGGTGGCGCCTCGGGTCGCCATCGTGAACCTACTTTCGGAGGCCGTGACGCATCGCATGGCTGGCAACCTGAACAGAAACAGCCTGATCCATGGAGCGTAAGCCGCGGTACGCCGCGTGCATCTGCGCACTGTCGTGCGCGCCGAGTCCGTGACGATCGACGAGAGCACGGAGCAGATGGACCGCTCCGACGGCTCGGAGATCGTGGTACTCGAACAGCGCATGGTCCTGCCCGAGTCGCTCGAGGAGCTCACGCTCGACGAACGCCGCCGGCCGGGGCCGCTCGGCCCGATGCTCGCGCAGCACGTGATCGAGCTGGTGCTCGAGCGCGCCAACGCGCGCCGTCCGCATCGCCCGATGGCGCCGCGCACGCCGGCCGTCTCCGTGACGGTCTCGGCGCGCGCCGTCGATCTCGGCGCCGGCCCGCTCGCGATGGAGGCGCTGTTCGAGGTCGCGGCGCGCGCGGTGTCGGCGTTCTGCGACCACGGGTTCCTCGTCGTCCTCCGCCCCGGCGACGGCCCGACGTTCCTGTTCCCGCTGCCGGTCGCGGAGCGCGGGGAGCTCGACGAGCAGGGCGAGCCGCTCGACGAGGTCGCGCTCCTGTGCCGCCAGCTCGACGAGGAGCAGGCGCGCGCGCGCGCCGTCGACGTCGCCGAGCGGTTCCGCGCCGGCCTCGAGCGCGCGCCCGCGCTGCGCGATCTGCTGGTCGAGGTGCGCCTCGGCGAGGGCACGATCACCGGCGCGCCCGCGCGCGTCAGCACGCTCCTGCCCGCCGCGGTCTGGTGCCCGGTCTGACCCGTTCGTCCTGAGCGAAGCCGAGCGCGAGCGAGGCCGAGTCGAAGGACGTAGACTCATCGCATGCGCATCGCCGTCGCCTCCGACGAGCCGTACCCCGTGCACGCGACCGTCCAGCGCGTCCTCGCCGACCGTGGCCACACGGTCGTGCCGTTCGGCGCGGTCGCCTCCGGCGCCGAGGACGCGTGGCCCGACGTCGCCGAGGCCGCGGCGCTGGCCGTCGCGTCGGGCGCGTGCGACGAGGGCATCTTCTTCTGCTGGTCGGGCACCGGCATCTCGATGGCGGCGAACAAGGTCGCCGGTGTGCGTGCCGCGCTCTGCGCCGATCCCGGCGCCGCCGCCGCCGCCCGCGTGTGGAACCACGCCAACGTGCTGTGCCTGTCGAACCGCACGCTCTCCGACGACATGGCCCGGGAGATCCTCGCCGCGTGGCTCGACACCGCGCCCGGCGATCGCGGCGCCGACGGCGTCGCGAGGCTCGCGGCGGTCGACGCGCGTCACCGCAAGCTCCCCGACCGCACGTCGGTGTAGAGTCGCGCGCATGTCGCGCCTCGCCGCTGCTCTCGCCGGGTTCGCCGCGCTCCTCGCCATCGCNNGGCAGCGCACCCGCCAGCGCCGCGCCGGCCTCCGCCGTCGTCCCCGACGGGCCGGGCCAGGTGCTCGACGCCTCGTTCGCGTCGCCGGCGCTGGGCGTCACCAAGCAGTACAAGGTCTACCTGCCGGCCGGCTACGACGCGCTCACCACGCGCCGCTACCCGGTCGTCTACATGCTGCACGGGCTCGGCGGCGACGAGACCAACTGGGTCGACGGCGGCAAGCTCGACGCCGTCGCCGACGAGCTGCGGCTGCAGGCGATCGTGGTCATGCCCGACGGCGATGACAGCTTCTACGTCAACTCGGTGACGCCCGCGGATCAGGCGGCGTGCCTCGGCAAGAAGCCCCCCTTCTCGCGCGACCAGCGGGCCGAGGACTACTGCGTCGCGAGCGCGCGCTACGACGACTACATCACCCGCGACCTCGTCGGCCACGTCGACGCGACCTACCGCACCATCGCGGAGCGCCGCGCCCGCGGCATCGGCGGGCTCTCGATGGGCGGCTTCGGCGCGCTCCAGCTCGCGATGCGCCACCCCGACCTCTTCGCCGCGACCGCGTCGCACTCGGGCCTCGACGCGCTCCTCTACGTCGGACCGCACCCGTACGCCGCCGACAAGGTGGTGCTGCTCGAGGACGTGACCTCCTGGGGACGCGGCGTCGGCATCATCGGCGAGCACATCCGCGCGATCTTCGGCAAGGACGTCGCCAACTGGCGCGCGCACGATCCCGCGTGGCTGGCCAAGGAGCTCGACGACGGCGAGCTCGCGATCTACCTCGACTGCGGCACCGAGGACCGGCTGCTGCTCCAGAACGGCGCCCAGTACCTGCACGACGTGCTCCTCGCCCGCGGCGTCGCGCACGAGTGGTACCTCGGCCCGGGCGACCACGACTTCGCCTTCTGGGGCCAGCGCATCGACGACAGCCTCGGGTTCTTCACGCGCGCGCTCGCGCCGGCAGCTCCTTGACGTAGACGCTCTGCGAGGGGAACGCGAACGAGCTGCCGGCGCCCTCGACGACGCGGATGAAGTCGAGCAGCGCCTCCTCGCGCAGGATGCGGAACTCGGAGAACTCGGTGGTCAGGAAGTAGGCGATCACCTCGATGTCGAGCGACGAGGCGCCGAAGCCCATGAACCGGACCTGGACGTCGTCCTTCTCCTCGCGCCGCACCCGCGGGTGCGCGTTCAGGACCTTCCGGATCCCCTCGAGGATCGTCTCCAGCTGCGCGCCGGTGGTCTCGTAGACCACGCCGATCACGATGCGCAGCCGGATGCGGTCGCGCTCGGCGAACGTCTCGACGCGCGCCTCCGCCATCTGGGCGTTGGGGATCGAGACCACCGTGCGGTCGAGCGTGCGCACGCGCGTCGATCGCAGCCCGATCGCCTCGATGTTGCCGAGCACGCCGTCGACGTTGACGAAGTCGCCCTCGCGGAACGGCTGATCGATGCCGATCGTGAAGGCGCCGAACAGGTTCTCGACCGTCTTCTGGCCGGCGAGGGCGATCGCGATGCCGCCGATGCCGAGACCCGCGATGAGGCCGGCGACCGGGTAGCCGAGGTAGGAGAGCAGCGAGATGACCGCGATGATCGTGACGACGACCTTGCTGACGCGCATCGCGATGGGCATGAGCGAGCGCGCGGCCGGCCGCTCCTTCGCCCACTCGCCGGCCGTCGCGCTGCGCTGCACGCGATCGAGGCCGCGGAACACGGTCCAGAACAGGCACAGGAAGACCAGCGCGCGCATCGCCGTGCCCGCGTTCGCCCGCGCGCTCGTGTCGAGCGCGATCCCCTCGAGCAGCGCGCGGAACGCGAGGAGCGACAGCACCCAGCGCAAGGGCGGCATGATGACGTCGACCAGGGCGTCATCCCAGCGGGCGCTGGTCCGCTTCGCGACGCGTCCCAGGATGAACCGCGCCAACCGCCCGAGGAGCGCGCCGGCGGCGATGCTGATCGGGACGAGCGCGGCGAGCGCGGCCCACTGCCACCACAGGAGGCCCAGGGGCCCGCTGCCCACCATCCACTCCGGCATCCGTTCGTGGATCCAGTGATCGGCGGGCGGGGCGGCGAGCTCGGCATACGTCAGGCGCGACATGCGCCCGAACGTACAGCTACGGCAGGGCTTCGTCGAACGACAGGCCGCCGACCTGCGTCTCGCAGCCGTCGCGGATGACCTCCTCGCTCGCGAGGTCGAGCTCGAGGAACTCGACGTTCGAGAGGGAGCCGGTGAGCGATCCGCTGGTCGAGGTGATCGTCACCGTGCCCGAGCGCTGGAAGTAGAACTGGGTCGGGCCCTGGCCGGCGACGAGATCGCCGATCACCGTCACGCACACGCCGCACGTGTTGTAGTCGAGCTCGGCGCCGGTGAGCGGGTACGTCCCGGGCACCGGATCCCCGGCGGCGAAGGCGCCCTTGCCGCCCTTGAGCTGGACGAAGACCACGTCGCGCGTCGACGCGTCGCTGGCGACGGTCATGCTCACGGCGAGGATCCGGCTGCCGGCCGCGCCGCTCGCCATCGGCGTCCCGTCGCGCGCGCCCAGCTGCCCGAGGTCCGAAACGACGGTGCACGTCCGCGGCACGGCGTCGATCCCCGGGGCGGCGTCCACACCCCCGGTGTCGTCGGGGTCGCCCGACCCCGTACAGGCGGCGACGAGCAGGATCGGCAGGCACATCGAGCGGCGATCTCGAATCATGCGCGCTTGCGAAGCAACCGACGTGCCATCTTGGCTTCCTCGACCGCGCGTCGCTCCTCGGGGGTCCAGCGCAGCTGCGCCGGCTTCCACACCCACGCCGCGTTCACCGTGAAGAAGCCGTTGGCGGCGGCCATCGCGAACATCGCGTGGTGCGGAAAGCGCGCGGCGACGACGAACGCGACGAGGTAGCCGAGCGTGCTCGGCGCGATCCGGCGATCGATCGCGATCGAGATCATCCCGCCGAGGGCGAACCACAGGAGGATCATCAGCACCTGCGCCGTGGGGACGGGCACGTCGAGGTACCAGCACCCGATCCACAGCGCGACCTGGGTGACGAACAGGTGGAACGTCGTCATCATCAGGCGACGGTTGATGACGGTCTTGAACATCGAGTCGCGCGCCCACAGCGCGAGCCCGCCCGCGAACGCCAGGAGCACGATCGACCACGTGATGTGCTCGGCGTGGGTGCGCGTGCGCACCAGGTCGGGCTCGAGCGCGCCGACGAGCGGCGCGAGCGTGAAGACCACGCCGAGGATGAGCACGAGGAACATGCGCGTCCGCGTCCCGATCTTGTGGTCGAGATCGCGCTGCATGGCGTCGAGCTCGGCCTGGCGCGCGGCGTGATCGGCGGCGGCGGCGCGGGCGCGCGCGAGCAGCTCCCGCGGCGGCGCGTCGAGCTCGCTCAGGAGCCCGACCGCGGCGCGTGGATCGGCGCCGGCGAGCTCGTACTCGGCGACGGCGACCGTGGCCGCGGTCAGCCCGGCGCGCGCCTCGTCGTTGTCGCGCCACGCCGACAGCGCCTCGTGGAAGCCGAACTTGCACGCGCCGTAGAGGCGATAGATCTCCTCGCGCTCGCGCCCCGGCGAGCCGGCGGGGAGCGCGAGCCGCGCGAGCAGCTCCACCTGCTTCGCGCCGGCGAGCTCGGCGAGCCGCGCCGAGCCGCGGTGTTCGAGGTAGCTCGCGATCTCCAGGCGCAGCTCGTCGATCGACGCGTGGCGATCGCCGGGACTCGCCGCCATCGCCTTCATGCAGATGCGCGCGAGCTCGGGCGGCGCCTCGGGCGGCAGCTCGGGCCGCGACGCGATCACGCTGGTCACCACCTCGAGCGCGGTCTTGCCCTGGTGCGGCGGTCCGCCGGTGATGACCTCGAACAGCACGGCGCCGGCGAGGTAGACGTCGGTGCGCTCCGAGAGCGGCGGCGAGCCGTCACGCCCGAGCATCTCCGGCGCCATGTAGCAGGGCGTGCCCGCCATCTCGTCGCAGTCCTTGGCCAGCGGCAGGCGCCCGCTGCCGTCGTCGCGCAGGCTGACGGCGATGCCCCAGTCGAGGAGGTAGACCTCACCGAACTCGCCGATCATCACGTTCGACGGCTTGAGATCGCGGTGCACGATGCCGCGGCTGTGCGCGAAGCGCACCGCGTTGAGCACCTGGAGGAGGATGCCGAGGTTCCACTCGAGCAGATCGTGGGCGCCGAACGCCGCGCGCACGTGATCGGCGTCCTCGAGCACGTCGTGCCACGAGACGCCCTCGATGCGCTTGAGCACGATGACCGGGCTACCGTCGTCGTCGAGTCCGACGTGGTGCACCGGCACGATGTTGGGGTGCTCGAGCGCGCCGGTGACCCACGCCTCGCGCAGGAGATCGAGCGCCGCGTCGGGATCCTTCTTGTCGCCCTTGAGCGTCTTGACCGCGACCGTGCGACCGAGCGCGGTCTGCTCGGCCAGGCGGATGACGCCCATCCCACCCTCGCCGATGGTCACGCCGGTCTTGAGCTGCGCCGAGGCTCCGGGCGAGAGACCCGAAAGTTGCTCGAGCATCGCCATCGCCTTGCGGCCGCCGGTGGAGCGAACCTGGGTTGGGACGATGGTGGAACCCGGCTCTTGTCGCAGGGTTTGCGACGAGTCGACGGCGAGCGTCTCCAGCCACGCCTCGATGTCGCTGGCCAGTCCCTTCCCGGTAGCCATCGGTGAGGCGATCTTACCTTATGGATCCTGGCCTGCGGCCGGGCGTACTCTGCGACAGATGAGGGTAGTCACGCTGGTACTGGGGGCCGGCCTGCTCGCGCTGTGCGCATGCGCCAGCGGCTTCGAGCGGCACGGCGACGACGACGACCCGCCGCGCTTCGACGCGCCGTCCGGCGGTGGCGGCGACGGCGGCTTCGCCGTCGACGCACCGGGGACGACCGTCGACGCGCCTGGGACGACCGTCGACGCATCGATGCAGACCGATGCGCCGACCACGGGGGGCATCACCTGCCCCGACACGATCGACTACTACGCCAAGGCGCTCGACGAGATCTTGAACAACCCGAACTACGTCGATTGCCTGAGCGGCGCCGACTGCACCTCGGCGCAGTGCTGCTACGGCCAGATCGTCTGCGTCGCGTACCCCTGAGGCGCGCGCGGGAATCCTCAGCGCCGCCCGGCGCGGGCGACGGCGAGGAGGTTCTCGCCGAGGCGCGCCCGGTGGAAGAGGCGCTTGGCGTGCGCCGTGCCGCCGCCCGCGGTGCGCAGGAGGATGATCTCGAAGCCGGCGCCGGTGAGCGCGCGCGCGAGCGTGTCCGGCGAGAAGTACGAGAGGTGGATCGGGAAGGCGCGGTGGCGCTCGTCGGCGCCGAGGCGGCCACGGGTGAACGACGTCGACATCCGCGCCCGCAGCGACGCGACGTTGGGAACCTCGACGCACAGCCAGCGCACGCGCTCGCCGAGCTGGCGCAGGACGCCGCCGACGTCGCCGACGTGCTCGAGCACGTGGCTCATCACCGCGCCGTCGAACGTCCGGCGGCCGAGATCCCCGATACGCGCCACGCACTCGATGCCGAGGGCGCGACAGGCGACCTGGGCGTGGGCGGCGACGTCGAAGCCGCAGGGCACGGCGCCGCGGTCGCGCGCGGCGGCGAGGAGCTGGCCGCCGCCACAGCCCACGTCGAGCACGCTGGCGCCGCGCACCGGGCCGAGCACCTCCTCGATCGCGTCGAGCTGGATGCGCGCGCGGCGGACCGCGGCGTCGTCGTCGATCGGCTCGTGCGCGGTGTAGTCCTGCGCCGCGTAGAACGCGGCCAGCGCCTCGGCGTCGGGACGCGGGCTCACGAACTCGAACCGGCACCGGCGGCAGTGAGCGAGCCCCAGCCGCGCGTCGCCCTCGAAGCGTCCGCCGATCGTGCGCCGCGGCGCCGGGAGCTCCGCGAGCGCACGTCCTGCGCACAGCGGGCACGCCGCCAGCGTCTCGATCCCGTACGTCGACGGCATCACCCCATTCTACGACCGGGAGCGCCCTTGATCTGGACGGTGCGCGGCGATATCAACCCCGGATGATCAAGCGCCCGAAGATCGCAATCATCGGTGCCGGCGGCAACGTCGGCGCGGCCGTGGCCCAGTGGGCCGTGCAGAAGGAGCTCGGTGAGCTCGTGCTCATCGACATCAAGCCGGGCCCGGCCGAGGGCCGTGCGCTCGATCTCGCCCAGTGCGGCCCGTGGGAGGGCTTCAACAGCCACCGCTACGTCGCCACCGACAAGGCCGAGGCGATGGCCGGCGCCGACGTCGTCGTGATGACCGCCGGCGTGCCGCGCAAGCCCGGCCAGTCGCGCGAGGAGCTCATCAACATCAACGCGGGCATCGTCAAGGGCATCTGCCAGGACATCAAGAAGCACGCGCCCGACGCCGTCCTGATCGTCGTGTCCAACCCCCTCGACGCGATGGTGTTCGTCGCCAAGCAGGTGACCGGCTTCCCGCGCGAGCGCGTAATCGGCTCGGCCGGCGTGCTCGACAGCGCGCGCTTCCGCACCTACCTCGGCATGGCCGCGGGCGTGTCGGTCGAGGACGTCCAGGCGATGGTGCTCGGCGCCCACACCGACAAGGACATGGTGCCCATCGTGTCGAACGCGATGATCGGCAACGTGCCGGCCTCGAAGTTCCTGTCGCCCGAGAAGCTGCAGGAGGTCGTCGAGAACACCAAGAAGGGCGGCGCGACGCTGACCGGCCTCATCGGCACCTCGGCGTGGCTCGCGCCCGGCGCCGGCACCTGCCTCATGGTCGAGGCGATCGTGCGCGACCAGGGCCGCATCCTGCCGTGCTCGGTCGAGCTCCAGGGCGAGTTCGGCATCAAGGACGCGTTCCTCGGCGTCCCGGTCAAGCTGACCGCGGCCGGCGCCGTCGCGGTCTACGAGATCGAGCTCTCGGCGGCGGAGAAGGAGGCCTTCGGCAAGGCCCACGCCGCCAACAGCGAGCTCATGAACATCGCCCGGGGCTTCCTGGGCTGATCGACCGGCGGGAGGTACGCTCGCTCCGAGAGGAGGTCTCATGGAGCGAGCACCCCGGAGCGTCGACGCGATGGTCGACGCACAAGTGCAGCGGTGGTTGGCCGAGCGGCAGCGGGTCACGAAGCGTCCGGCGACGCCGCCGCCCGTGGTCACGGTGTCGCGCGAGTTCGGTGCGCGGGGCGCGGCCGTCGGCAAGCTCGTCGCCGACCGCCTGGGCTACACCTTCTGGAACCGCGAGCTGCTCGGCGCGATCGCGGCCCACGCCCGTGTCGATCCCTCGATGCTGGCGCGCTTCGACGAGCACCACCCGTCGATCCTGGCCGAGACCGTGAGCGGCATCATCCCCTCGGTCCACGGCGTCAGCCAGCTCGACTACGTCCGCGAGCTCACGCTCGTCGTGCGCGATCTCGTCGCGCGCGGCGGCGCCGTCCTGGTCGGGCGCGGCCTCAACTACATGATCGACCCCGGCCACGCCCTGCGCGTGCGCGTCGTCTGTCCGCTCGGCCAGCGCATCCAGGAGCTCGCCGACCGCGACGGCATCTCCGCCGACGACGCCCGGGCCACGATCGAGGAGGCCGATCGGGATCGCCGCGCCTTCGTGCACGACCTCTACGGCAAGGACATCGACGATCCCACCGGCTACGACCTGTGGATCAACACCGGCACGATCGCGCTCGAGACGGCGGCCGACCTCGTCGTCACCGCCGTGCGCGCCCGCTTCCCGCAGGTCAGAACGGCGACTGGATGAGCGTGCCGCTGAAGCTGCCCGTGACCGTCGCCCCGTCGGTCGCGCTGTACTCGCCGATGCGCAGCGTGCCGTCCCCGACCAGCCCCACCAGCACGAACGCGTTGGTGGCCGGCGTGAAGTGGTAGACCACGCCGACCACGGTGCTGAGGTCGATCGGCAGGTCGGTGTTCGCCGCCATCCGCGACGGCTCGATCTGGAACACGATGATGCCGGCCGTGCCGTCGGCGAGCGCGGCGATCACCGCGACCTGCGCCCGGGGCGGATTCGCGTTGGGATCCATGCCCGCGGTGCCGCCGACGCGCGTCACCGATAGCGGCGTGCCGTTGACGGTGCCGCTCACCGAGCCGCTGCCCGTCGCGAACGGATCGGGCGCGCCGGTCGTGCCCCAGCGGGTCGAGAACGAGCCGCTCAGCATGCCGATCTCGTCGAAGCACGGCGGGTCGCGCAAGGGGGCGGTGACCGCCGGCGGGCCGCCGGCGAGGTCGGCCTCGATCGCCGCGCGCCGCCCGGACACGAAGGCGCGCACGTCGTTCACCGCCGTCGCGAACTGCTCGCGATCGGCGACGAGCACGACCGGGCGCACGAGCTCCTCCATGCGATCGATCTCGGCGAACATCGCCTCGACGTCCCACACGTCGTCGAGAAGGGCGCGCAGTCGCGCGATGTAGCGGTCGCGCGTCTCCGGCAGCTGGTAGAGGCGCCGCGGCAACATCGACGTCACCTGCACCGCCGTGCTGCCGCCGCCGCCGAACGGGTTGTCGCGCGCCTCGAGCACGCCATCGACGCCCCAGGGCAGGAACTGGAACCGGCCCGAGACCGGGTCGTGATAGGCGTAGAAGTTGTTGGCGTTGCCGGTGTAGCCGTCCCAGTGACCGACCAGCGTCTCGGTCGCCCAGAAGGTCAGGAACCCGTCGACGTCGACGTGTGGATCGAGCGCGGTCAGGAGCTGCGCGTCGGTCGCCTCGAGCGCGGTCGTCAGCGCGGCGAGATCACTGCGGTCGTTCAGCATCTCGTTGGTCTTCAGCTCGAACGTGCCGAGCCAGCCATCGCGGAAGTCGGAGAGCGTGCCCTCGTACAGGTTGCCCTCGTCGTCGGCGAAGTGGCGGCGCAGCATCGGCTTGGTGATCGCCTCGACGTTCACGTAGAGGCCCATGTCGTTGCCGTTCACGCGCACGCGCGCGAAGTTGCAGCGCGACGCCGGCACACCCGCCGCCGCGAACGTCTGGTACGTGAGGCACTGCTTGATGTAGCTCGGGTCCTGCTTGGCGTTGTTGAGCGTGAGCGTCTTGAGGCCGGCGAACCGCTGGTCGACCACGAACTCGTCGAACTTGAGCTTCAGGCTCGGCTTGGTCGTGTCGAGCGAGCCGAGGAAGCCCTTCTTGCGCACGCCGACCTGGGTGACGACCTGGCCGTCGATCCGGACCACCCCGGGGAAGTAGGTGAACGGATCGGGGAACGGCTCGGCCAGACAGTTGCCGAACAGCGCGCTCAGCCCGCGGGTCTGGAAGCGCATCGTGTCCCAGTCGGCCTGCGCCACCTCGATGTCGACCTCGAGGAGGTGGGTCGGCTCGTAGATGGCCTCCGACGGATCGGGGCCGCCGTCGTCATCGCCGCCCGCGCCGCAGGCGGCGACGACGGACGTGGCGAGAAGCACCACCAGGAGGCGCACGCAGCTCATTCCCGTCACCATTCTGCACCCAGGATGCCACGCCCATC
>DDTA01000073.1:0-8292 GCA_002344285.1 Myxococcales bacterium UBA2376 | reverse complement strand
GTGAACGTCGACATGCCCTGGGTGTCGACGACGCGGAAGTCGTTGGCGCCGTGGATCACGAGCGTCGGCGTCTTCCAGTTCTTCACGTAGTCGATCGGGTTGTGCTTGGTGTAGCCCTCGGGGTTGTCCCACGGCGTGCCGCCGTGCTCCCACTCCGGGAACCAGAGCTCCTCGGTGTCGTAATAGGCGAGCCGCTCGTCGAGGTTGCCGTCGTGGCAGACCAGCGCCTTGAAGCGATCGGTCTGGCCGTGGATCCAGTTGATCATGTAGCCGCCGTAGCTCGCGCCCAGCGCGGCCATGCGCTTGCCGTCGAGCCACGGGTACTTCGCCAGCGCCGCGTCGAGGCCCATCATCAGATCGCGGTACGGCGCGCCGCCCCAGTCGTTGCGGATCGCGTCGGTGAAGGCCTGGCCGTAGCCGGTCGAGCCGTGGAAGTCGATGAACACCACGCCGTAGCCGCGGCCCGCATAGGTCTGCGGGTTCCACCGGTAGTGGAAGTGATCGCCGAAGCTGCCCTGGGGGCCGCCGTGGATGAGGAACGCGACCGGGTACTTCTTGCCCGCGACCCAGCCCGCCGGCTTCATCACGTAGCCGTACACGGTGTCGCCCTTGTCACCCTTGAACGAGAACTGCTCGTAGTCGCCCCACGTGAGCGCCTTCACGCGCGCGTCGTTCAGGTGCGTCACCTGGCGCAGGTCGCTGCCGTCGGGGCGGACCGTGAAGAGCTCGGCCGGCATCTTCAGCGTGTCGCGCAGGAAGAGCACGCGATCGCCGGCGATGCGCGGCTCGGCGTTGTAGCCCTTGGCGACGACGGTGGTGACCTTGCCGGTGGCGGCGTCGATGGCGAAGAGCGCGTGGTTGCCCACGTCGTCGGCCGCCGTGTAGATCGTCTTGCCGTCCTTGCTCCAGGTCAGGCCGCCCGCCGAGCGGTCCCACGCCTCGGTCAGCGTGTTCGCCTTGCGCGTGCGCAGGTCGTAGACGACGACGCGCTGGCGGTCGGCCTCGTAGCCCGGGCGCGCCATCGACGTCACCGCGATCGACTTGCCGTCGGGCGAGAACGCGGGCGAGAAGTCGTAGGCCTTGTTGGCCACGGTCAGGTTCACCGCCTTGCCACGGCCGCTGGTCTCGACGAGGAACACGTCCGTGTTGGTGGTCCACGCGAGGTCGCGCGTGCCCACGCGGGCCACGTACGCCAGCGTCTTGCCGTCGGGTGAGATCGCCACTTCCTCCATGCCGCCGAACGGCCTGGTCGGCGCGTCGGTGGTGAGACCCGGCGTCAGGTCCTTCGCGTCGTCGGCCTTGCCGCCGAGCTCGGGCGGCGTCCACACGAACAGGTGCTGGCGGCGGCCGTCCTCCCACTGATCCCAGTGACGGAAGAGGAGCTGGTCGTACGCGCGCGCCTTCACCTTGTTCCTGGCCTCGGCCGCGTCGCGCTTGACGCTGTCGGCGATGGTCTTGGCCTCGGGCCAGACGTCGAGCGTGACGACGAGGCGCCGCCCGTCGGGGAAGAGCTTGAAGCCGCCGACGTCGAGCGGCAGCCGGGTCACCTGCTCGGCCTCGCCGCCGCTCACGGCGATGCGCCAGACCTGGGTGCTGCCGCCGCGCGACGAGAGGAAGTAGATCCACGCGCCGTCGGGTGACCACGCCGGGCTGGTGTCGGCGTCGGGGCTGGTCGTCAGCCGGCGGGCCGCGCCGCTGCCGTCGACCGCGGCGAGCCAGACGTCGAAGCGGCCGCGGTTGGCGTCGAGATCGGTCTCGCGCACCGAGAAGGCGACCCACTTGCCGTCGGGTGAGACCGCCGGCTCGGCGATGCGCTGCATGGCGAGCAGATCGTCGACGGTGACGCCGCGCGCGGCGGCGGCGGAGAAGGTCGCGCACACGAGCGCGACGGCGCCGAGGTGGGTGACGAGCGAGCGGACAGCACGTGACGAGAACATTCGCATCCTCCGGAGAGGGCGCGAGTATTCACGTCCGGGTCCCGCGGAACAAGACGCCGGGCGTGCCGTCGATGCGCTCCACCGAGGTCTCGCGGAGGGGCAGGGCGGCGAGCAGGCGGCGACCGTCGTCGAGATCGAGGCCCTGGCCGGCGACGAAGGTGCGGAACAGGACGAGGCCGAGCGGGCGCACCGGCGCCGGCATCCGCCAGCGCGCGACGAACGCGCGCGCGTCCTCGAGCCGGCAGCCGCGATCGGCCTCGACGACGACGAGGGGGCCACCCGGGCGCAGCGCGCGCGCGCACTCGGCGAGCCCGCGCGCGGGATCGGGCCAGTGCTTGATCGAGGCGACGCTCACCACGGCGTCGAACGCCGCGTCGTCGATGGGCAGCGCGAGCGCGTCACCCTGAACGAACTGCACCCGGTCGCCGACGCCGGCCTTCGCGGCGCGACGCGTGGCGCGCGCGACCTGCGCGGCGGAGAGGTCGACGCCCGTGATCGTGAGGTCGCGCCGGCGTGTCGCCAGGTCGACGGCGAGCTGGCCGCCGCCGCTGCCGACCTCGAGCACGCGCGCGCCGGGGCGCAGCTGCACGAGCTGCTCCTCGAGGCCGCGGCGCAGGTCGACGACCGCCGGCGCGATCACGGTGTCGTAGATCCACGCCTCGCTCGCGCGGTAGGGCAGCGTGTTCGCGACGAGCACGGACCTCATGCCGCCCTCGACGCGCCGGCGGTGGCCAGGCGCGCGGCGAAGAGGCGCGCGACCTTCCAGCTGTCGCCCGGCCAGCGGCCGGAGACGTAGTTGCCGTCCTCGACGGCGAACGCCGGCCCGTCGTCGTCGCGCGTGCCACGCGCGGTCAGCGTGCGCGCGCCGCGCACGAAGTCGGCCGGCACCGCCAGCGCGGCCGTCACCTCGTCCTCGACGTACGCCGGGTAGGTCCGGTAGTAGCGGCCGAGCTTCCAGAAGGTGAGCAGGTACGCCGAGCGCTCCATGTACTTCGGCAGGCACGTCGTCTTGCGCCCGTGCAGCACCGAGCGCCCGGTCTCGGGATCGATCGCCCGCGCGAGCACGAGCACGCCGTGGCAGATCGCGCCGACCGGGCGGTCCAGGCGCCAGAACGCGGCGACCAGCGCATGCAGCTCCGCGGAGCCGAGGTACTGCCGCATCCCGGCGGCGTGACCTCCGGGCAGGAAGAGCCCGTCGAACGCGGTCGGATCGAGGCCGCGCCACGCGACCGGCGCGCGGAACGCGGGGTCGGCCTCGAGCTCGCGGTAGCAGGCGATCGCGTCGGGGCGCGCGCCGAGCTTGCCGAAGATCACGCCGTCGAGGAGCAGCGGATCGGCGGCCGGGGTGGCGCCATCCTCGGTCGCGAACACGACGCGGTGCCCGGCCTCGGTGAGCACCTTCCAGGGGACGGCGACCTCGGTGACGTCGAAGTCACGGTCGGGCAGGGGGACGAGGATCGTGGCCATGGGCGAACGCTCTCACGAGCGCCGCCCGCGCCCGGTGACCGGCGGCGCCACCTCTGTTGACCGCGTGCGCCACGTGGCGGGCGTGGTGCCGGTCCAGCGCCGGAACGCGCGCAGGAAGGGCGACAGCTCGGCGTACCCGAGCTGGAACGCGACCTCGCCGAGCGGGCGCCGCGGATCGGCGACGAGCTCGAGCGCGCGCTCGCGGCGGACGTCGTCGACGAGGCCCTGGAAGCTCACGCCCTCGTCGGCGAGCCGGCGCTGGAGCGTGCGCCGGCTCAGGCGCAGCTGCGCCGCGAGCGTCTCGATCGCGGGCGGCGCGGCGTCGAGGCCGGCGGCGATGCGCGCCTTCACGTCGCCGAGGAAGCGGGTCGGCGCGGCGCGCCCGGCGAGCGCCTGCTCGGCCTGGCGATCCATGAGCGCGAGCAGCGTGGGATCCGCCGTCGACAGCGGCAGGTCGAGCACCGCCTGCGGCAGGGCGACGCCGTTCTTGCCGGCGTTCCACCGCACGCGGTCGGTCCCGATCGCGGCGAAGAGCCCGCGTGGCTCGGCCGGCGCGGCGTGGGCGAACCACGCCCGCTCGGGGAGGCACGGCGCGCCGCTCAGCTGGCGCGCGCGGTGGAGCAGCATGACGACGAAGAACTCGTTGCCGTGGCGCCCCAGGCACTGCGGCTCGCCGGCGATCGACTGCTCGACGATGCCGACGCCGCGCTCCTCGCGCGCGGTGATGGTCACGAGCTCGTTGAGCAGCCCGATGTAGCGCGTGATGCGCGCGAGCGCGTCGCGCACCGTCGGGGCGCTGCGGCAGCTGTACTCGAGCACGCCGTAGGCGCCGCGCGGGAGCTGCTGGCCGAGGTGGATGCCGAGATCGGGATCGCCGGCGGCGAGCGCGGCGGCCTCGAGGATCGCGCGCAACCCTTCGAGCGGCACGCGGATCTCGTCTTCGGCAGCCGCCGTCGGCGGCAGGTCGAAGCGACGCAGGAGCGCGCCGACGTCGCCGCCGCGGCGCTCGATCAGCCCGAGCAATGGGCCGACGAGCTGCGAGCGCATGGTTCGCTGGCGCGGCGCTCGCGGCATCTACCCGACTGTACGTCAGGTCGCGACGGTTCCGCCGTCAGGTCCTCGGTCAGGCCTCGGGGACGCGGCCTTGCTCGCGGAGGCTCTCCAGCTCGGCCAGGAAGCGCAGCTCCTCCAGGCGTTCGCGTAGACCGGGACGCGCTTCCACGAACGCCAACCAGGCAGCGCGCATGAAGGAGTCGAGGTCCGCGTCACCGGCGGCGCTGGCGGCCAGCGCCAGGAGCTCCTGGAACGGCGCCTTGCGGCTCTCGATGTCGTTTTCCGTCTCCATGAGATCAAGGGAACCATGATCTCGGCCGGCGTCAACCCGCGATCGGGCGCGCCCCGAAGCGTGCGCTCGCGCCCGCCGCCGCAGATCACCGAGACCATGGACGATGGTGAGAAGATGCACGCGATGAAAAACGTCATGCGCGCCTCCGCCACAGGGACCGCTCGCTACCACGCGCGCCACGCCGCGTCGGTCTCCGCCGACCACGTGCGCACGCTCGGCGACCTCTCGCTGTCGTCGGTCGGGCTCGGCTCGTACCTCGCGCCGCCCGACGACGCCACCGACGCGCGATACGAGGCCGCCGTCGCGCGCTCGCTCGCGCTCGGGGCCAACGTCGTCGACGCCGCGATCGTGTACCGGAACCAGCGCAGCGAGCGAGCGATCGGCCGCGCGCTGCGCACCGCGGCGCAGGCCGGCATCGCACGCGACGAGGTGGTGGTCGCGACCAAGGCGGGCTTCCTCGGGTTCGACGGCGAACGGCCCGCGGATCCGCGCGCGTACTTCCAGAAGACGATCGTCGATGCAGGTCTGGCCGGCTGGGACGAGATCGCGGCGGGGTGTCACTGCCTCGCGCCGCGCTTCCTGGCCGACCAGCTGGCGAGGAGCCGCGCCAACCTCGGCGTCGAGACCATCGACATCTACTACCTGCACAACCCGGAGACCCAGCTCGACGAGCTCGATCGGCCGACGTTCCTTCGCCGCATGCGCGCCGCGTTCGAGGTGCTCGAGCGGGCGCGCGCCGACGGGGCGATCGCGCGCTACGGCCTGGCGACGTGGTTCGGGTTCCGCGAGCCGCCGGGCGCGCGGGCGCACCTGGATCTGGAGGAGCTGGTGGCGCTGGCGCGCGAGGTCGGCGGCGATCGCCACGGGCTCGAGGTCGTGCAGCTACCGCTCAACCGGACGATGCCGGAAGCGGCGGAGGCGCCGACGCAGCGCGGGCGGTCGCTCCTCGCGGCGGCGCGCGACCTGGGGCTGTACGTGATGTCGTCGGCGTCGATCATGCAGGGCAAGCTCGCACCCGATCCGGCGGCGGCGCGGGCGGCGCTCGAGTGGACGCGGACGCGGCCCGGCCTGGGGACGGCGCTGGTGGGGACGAGCCGCGCCGAGCACGTGGAGGTGAACTCCGGAGTCTTTCGCCGCGCGTGACCCGATCGGCGGTGGCGCCCTCTCCCTACGGGAGAAGGAGCCACCAATGAGCGCCAGCCGCAAGGAGTGGGGCCGCGCGCGAAGCGCGCCCCGGGGTAGCGCCCACGACGAAGCGGCCGAGTCCGCGCAGCGGACGAGCCGGCGCGAAGGAGCAACAATGAAGACGCTACTGGCCATCGTGCTGGTCTCGGGGGCGGCGGCGTGCGTGGAGCTGGAGAGCGAGATCGAGACACAGGAGCTCACGACCGAGAGCGGCGCGTGCAAGGTCGTGTACACGACCAGCGACTGGGACAGCGGCTTCACCGCGACGGTGAGGGTGACCAACAAGGGCGCGGCGAAGAACGGCTGGTCCTTGCGGTGGCAGTACGGCGCCGGCCAGCGCGTCGGGTCGATCTGGAACGCGACGGCCGTGCAGACCGGCGGCACGGTCACGGTGTCGGCGGTCAGCTGGAACCGCGCGCTCGCCACCGGCGCGACCGTCGAGCTCGGCTTCAACGGTACGAAGAGCAGCGCCAACCCGGCGCCGGCGGAGTTCTTCCTCGACGGTGCGTCGTGCGGGACGGGCGCGGGCGGAGGCGGAGGTGCGCCACCGCCACCGCCGCCGTCGCCGTGCAACGCGACGACGTGGGCGGCCGGGACGCCGTACCGGGCCGGCGACATCGTCCGCTACCCGGCGAACGGTCAGCACTACATCGCCGAGCACGACAACCCCGGCTACGACCCGACGATCAGCACGTGGTTCTGGGACCCGTACATCTGCAGCGGCGGCGGTGGCGGTGGCGGCGGAGGCGGAGGCGGAGGCGGCGGCGGCACGAGCGGCTTCGGCTCGATCGTCGGCCGCACGACCTTCGAGACCATGTTCCCGTCGCGCAACCCGTTCTACACGTACGACGGGCTCGTGAGCGCGGCCGCCACCTTTCCGCTGTTCAGCGGCGAGGGCGACACCACGACGCGCAAGCGCGAGGCCGCCGCGTTCCTCGCCAACGTCGGTCACGAGACCGGCGACCTGCGCTACGTCGAGGAGATCGCGCAGGGCGAGTACTGCGCGCCGTCGGCGTCGTGCCCGTGCGCGCCCGGCCAGCGCTACTTCGGCCGCGGCCCGATCCAGCTGTCGTGGAACTACAACTACTGCGCCGCCGGCGCCGCGCTCGGCCTCGACCTGCGCGCCGACCCGGGCCGCGTCTCACGCGACGCGACCGTCGCGTGGCGCACCGGCCTCTGGTTCTGGATGACGCAGTCGGGCGCCGGCTCGATGCCCGCCCACCGCGCCATGGTCGACGGCCGCGGCTTCGGCGAGACCGTCCGCACCATCAACGGCGCGCTCGAGTGCAATGGCGGCAACCCGGCGCAGGTGCAGTCGCGCATCGATCGCTACCGTCGTTTCTGCCAGCTGCTCGGCGTCGACCCCGGCGCGAATCTCGGTTGCTGATCGCGCGCTTCCGGGTTCGCCGTTGACAGCGCTGTCCGGAATCCGTACAAGGCTCTCCATGCTGACGCTCTCGCTCTCCCAGGATCTTCGTCCTGTCGTGGTGCGAGCTGCTTCGTCGGCACGCTGAGCCGTCCCGGATCCCGGGTGCTTGCGTGCGAGGAGGTGGCCGCCGCGACGCGGTCTCTCTTTGCTCGCAAGGGGCCACATGGCTCGCCGTGATCTGTCGCGCACCGTCATCGAGGGCGGTCGCTATCGTTTCGCCAAGTTCCTCCGCCGTTCCGAGAACGCCGCCGCGCGTGCCGACCAGCGCGCCTGGCTCGACGCGGTGCACGTCGATCCCCACCTCGCCGAGGATCGGTCGCTCGATCGGGTCATCAAGCGCAACCGGCACCCCTACGACAAGCTCGCCGTCACGCGGCGCTGGCTGCGTGCGCGCTGCGGCCGCCGGTGGGACGACGTGTTCAGCGAGCTCCTGGCTCGCTTCGACCCGCGGACCATCGCCGGTCGCCACGTCGTGTTCGACCACATGCTGCGCGACGTCCGTCGGGGATCCGATCCCGAGCCGGCGCGTGGGTATCGCTTCGAGGTCGACGACGACGGGATCTTGCGCGTCTTGCCGCGCGGCAGCGCCCACCACGTGCGGCGCGAGAAGCCGCGGCTCCCACCTTGGACCGACGGCTTCCACGCGGTCCGCCACGGCGGTCGCTGGTGGTGGATCGGCGACCGCGTCCTCGAGCCCTGCGCGCAGCGCTCGAAGTGCGCGTGCAAGCACGCGAACGGTCCCGACGGCGTCGCCCGGCACTACACGCGAGCCACGCTCATCCGCCCGATGACGTCGACGGACGTCGGCCGCCTCACGTCGTCGCCGCCGCGCGTGCGCGAGATGATCCTGTGGCGCGGACCCGTCGTCGATCCTGCGGACGCGCGGCTGGCGCGATAGGATGCGCGCATGGTGCGTCGTGACGACGACG
>DDTA01000170.1:63208-63354 GCA_002344285.1 Myxococcales bacterium UBA2376 | reverse complement strand
GCGGCGCGCTCGGCCGCCTCCGCGGCGCGGCGCAGCTTGTCCGCCTCCCACCTGGCGCGGATCTTCGCGAGCTTGTCGTTGTACCCGATGATGTCGCGCACGCCCTGCTGCGCGAGCAGGTCGTAGCGCTTGTCCATCTCCTCGAC
>DDTA01000170.1:49926-63100 GCA_002344285.1 Myxococcales bacterium UBA2376 | reverse complement strand
AGGTGCGGCATGCGCGCGAGGTCGACCACCGCCGGGCCACCCTCGATGTCCTTGCCGATCGCCATGGGCAGGCGCGCCTTGGACTTGCGGAACATGTCGTCGGCGACGATCTCCTTGAGGAAGACCTTCTCGCGCGCCTTGTTCGGCACCTCGATGCCGACCGCGGCCTTGCCGGGGATGGGCGCGACGATGCGCACGCGCAGCGCCTCGAGCGACATGGCGAGGTCGTCGGAGAGGTTGGCGATCTTGGCGACGCGCGTGCCGGGCGCCGGCGCGAACTCGTACATCGTGACGACGGGGCCGGGACGGATGGCGACGACGTCGCCCTTCACGCCGTAGTTCTCGAGCGTCTTGCTCAGGCGAGCCGAGAGCTCGAGCATGTACGACTTGTCGATCTGGTTCTGGGTCGCGGCGTCGTAGTTGAGCAGCGAGATCCCGGGGAGCTGGTACGCGCCGTCGCCGAGCTTGACGAAGCCGCGCTCGGCGTCGGCCTGCTTCTCCTTGGCCGCCATCTCCGCCTTGTCGGCGTGCTTGAAGCGGCTCTCGACGATGAGCGGCGCGCCGGCAACGGCCGCGTCGGCCGCGGGACGTTCGTCCTGAGCGGAGCCGCGCAGCGGCGAAGTCGAAGGACGCGCTTCCTCGGCCGACGCAGGCTCCTCGACGATCACGGCCTCGGGCTTCTTCTTCTTCGCCTTCTCGGGTAGCGCGACGAGCTCGGCGGCCGGCGGCAAGGCCGTCTCCGCCGTGATCTGCTCGCTCTTCTTCTTCCGCGGCTTCCTCGCCTTCTCCTCCGCCTCCTCGTCCTCGGGCGCCGCGGTCTTCTCGGTGTCGCCGACGAAGTCGGCGGAAGGCGCGGCGCGATCGATGATCGGCGGGCCCTCGAGCTCGGCCTCGTCGACCGCGAGCGGATCCTCGTCCTCGGCCTCGTCGTCGTACTCGCGCCGCTCGGGCATGATCGCGCGCAGGACGTCGACGACGAAGCGGGCGGCGGCGCGCGCGCCGTCGGCGATCGCGCGCCACGCCACCGTCAGGCCGGCCGCGATCCAGCCGAGCACCTGCCGCATGCGCAGCGGCGTGGCGATGATGACGGCGATCGCGAGCGAGACGACCGCGAGCAGCGCGGTCCCCGCGGTCGAGATGAGCGCGCGCAGGATCTCGGCGGCGTGCTCGCCGATCGCGCCGCCGGGCCCGAACCCGCCGACGCGATAGCTCGCCGCGACGAGATGGAGCAGCACGCCCATCGAGAGCACGCCGAACGTGACGCCCACGCCGATCTCCCACGGCATCACGGGCTCCTTGCCCATGAGCGACCGCACCGCGGCGGCGACCGCGAGGATCACGAGCACGTAGCTGCCGAACCCGGCGACGCCGTACACCATCCCTGCGACGGTGCGTCCGAACGGCCCCATGAACAGGGCGTTCGCCTGCAGCGACACCATCGCCATCAAGACGAACAAGCTCGTCCCGAGCGCGATCACCCCGAACACCTCGCGTCCCCTGGACGCATCCGCATCCTCGATCCGTCGGTTCGCGGTCAGCGGTGCAGCAGCCTTCTTCGCAATCGACTTGGCCATGGAAACTCCGGCCCCCTATCCTACATCCACCCCCCAATGTGCTCCAAGTTTTCGGCGGCGCGGCGCAGCGCTCCAACCGTCCGGAATCAAATCAGAATATCGCTGTCAGT
Source organism: Myxococcales bacterium UBA2376 (assembly GCA_002344285.1). Taxonomy (GTDB): domain Bacteria; phylum Myxococcota_A; class Polyangia; order Haliangiales; family Haliangiaceae; genus UBA2376. The sequence continues at coordinate 61,416 of DDTA01000170.1, read as the reverse complement.
GGGCGACGGCGGTGTAGATGTCGCCGCGGATCTGGTTGGCGCGGAAGTCGGTCCAGCCAATGACGGCGGCCGGCTGGCCGCCGATGAGCGTGGAGGTCACCTGCGGGATCATCGCCGGGCCGGCACCGCCGTCGAGCAGATCGTGGGTGTACGTCCAGCTGGCGCCGCCGTCGATCGAGGTCGCGACGAAGACGTGGCTGAAGGCGGTGCCCACGCGGTTCTGGTAGGCCACGGCGAGGACGCCGCCGGTCGCCGCGATGATCGCGGGTCGCGTGGTCTCGCCCGCGATCGGATCGCCGGTCTCGTTCGACGCGCGGACGGGCTGCGTGAACGACGCCCCGCCGTTGGCCGAGACCGAGGTGTAGATCTGCGTGCCCTGGCGCCGGTCCTCCCAGGCGATCGCGACGAGATCGTCGGCGCTGCCGGCGGCGCGGGCGTCGACGCTGATCGACGGCGTGAACGATGACGAGACCTCGCCTGCCGGATCGTCGATGATGACCTCGGCGCCCCAGGTCGCGCCGCCGTCGGTCGACCGCGCGAACATCGCGTCGGCGCCGCCGCCCGCCTGGGTCGAGACGTCCTGCCAGACGAGGTACACGCTGCTGTCGGCGAGGACCAGGAGCGGGAAGTCGCTGTCCCGCCGGTCCATCGTGTCGCCGTCGATGCGCGTGTTCGTCGCGGGCGTGGTGCTGGTGTCCGGCGCCGCGGCCGCGAAGATGTCGCGCGTCGCGCCGGTGCGCTGCTCGCGCCACACCCAGACCACGCCGCCGCTCGGCGTGATGCCGACCTGCGGGCGGCCGGCGAAGCGCGTGCCCGTGCTGGTGTTGATCTTGCGCTCGGCTCCGAAGGAGCTGCCCCCGTTGGTCGAGGCGCGGCTCATCACGTCGCGGTTGAGGTTGCCGGTGTCGAGCTTCTCCCACGTCACCACCACCGTGGTGCCGCGGATGGCGATCGCGTGGTGGAAGGAGTCGCCGCTCGAGTCGAGCGCCGACGACGGCGAGCCGAAGGTGGCGCCCGAGTCGGTCGAGACCTGGACGATGATGTCGCGCACGCCGCCGGTCACCGTCTGGTAGGCGACGACGACGCGGTCGCTCGCGCCCGGGGCCACGGCGAGCTGCGGCTTCACCGACGTCGTGCTCTGGTTCGACGTCACGTTCACGATCGTGCCCCAGGTCTGGCCGCCGTCGTCGGAGCGACGCACGTAGACCTCGGTGGTGCTCCCCACGAGCTGACTCCACGCCGCGTACACGCGAGACGCGCCGCCGCGCGCCAGGACGAGATCGTACGAGTGGTTGGCGCCGCCCGAGCTCTCGCCGAGCGCGCCGCCGCCGGCGTCGAGCCGGTCCTCGAGCTCGGACACCAGGCAGCCCTCCTGGGTGTCGTCGAGGTTGTCGCAGTCGGTGTCGAGGGTGTCGCCGCAGCGTTCCACCGCCGGCACGACCTGGCCGACGCACGGGCCGGGCGCACCGAACTGACACGTCGACGTGCCGGCGCGACACGTGCCGACGCCGGCCGTGCCCATGGCGCCGGTGTAGCAGCTCGACACGATCGGGCCGCCGCCGGGGGCGTTGTCGACCTGGGTGTCGCAGTTGTCGTCGATGCCGTTGCAGGTCTCGCTCGTGGGCGTGACCTGGCCCGTGCACGCACCGAACATCCCGGCGGCGCAGGTCTCGGTGCCATCGCGGCACGCGCCGACGCCGCTCGTCCCCATCGGGCCGGTGTAGCAGGCGCGCGTCACGTTGTCGTCGGGGACGCCGTCGCAGTCGTTGTCGATCATGTCGCAGCTCTCCGCGGTCGCCACGGTCGCGCCCGTGCACACCAGCGCGCCGCTGGCGCAGGTGAGGGTGCCGTCGGCCACGCACGCGCCGCGCGGCGGGGACGTCGACGCGCACGCGCCGCCGGCGTCGACCGGGTTGTCGTCGGCGACCGCGTCGCAGTCGTTGTCGACGCCGTCGCAGATCTCGACGCCGCCGTTGGTCGGCGAGCAGGCGTACTCGCAGCCGTCCGCCTGCATCAGGTTGGCGTCGACGAAGCCGGGCAGACAGTCCGTCGTCCGATCGAAGCCGCACGTGCCGCCGTTGCACGACGCCACCGCGTTCGGGAACTGGCACGTCAGGCCGCAACGGCCGCAGTTCATGCGGTCGGTCATGAAGTCGAAGGTCTCGTCGACCGAGCCGTCGCAGTCGTTGTCGACGAGATCGCAGCTCTCGGTGCCGCCGCCCGTCGGCGTGCACGCGTACTCGCAGCCGTTGGCCTGCATGCCGTCCCGGTCGTGGAACCCGGGCGCGCAGTCGACCTGGGGATCGAACACGCACATCGAGGCCACGCAGTGGGGCGTGGCCCGGAAGAACTCGCACCGCCGCCCGCACTGGCCGCAGTTGTCGACGTCGTCGACGGTGTTGAAGCCCTCGTCGGTCGAACCGTCGCAGTCGTTGTCGAGCGTGTCGCAGGCCTCGACGCCGCCGTTCGACGCGAAGCACAGGTACTCGCAGCCGTCGGACGTGGCGTACGGGCCGGTGATGTCGCCGTTCCGGTCGTTGAAGCCCGGGAAGCAGCCCAGGATCGCGCAGCTCCCCGCCTGGCACTGGGTCTGCGCGCCGGGCTTGTTGCACTCGATGCTGCACCCGCCGCAGTTCAGCTCGTCGTTCTGGAGATCGTACGTCTCGTCGACGTTGCTGTCGCAGTCGTCGTCCGCGTTGTTGCAGCTCTCGGGGTGGATGTTGAGCGGATCGCAGCCCGGCCCGCCGTCGTTGCCCACGCCGCCGTCGCCACCGCTGCCGTCCCCGTTGCCGCCGTCCCCGTCGCCCAGGTGACACGCGATGCAGTACTCGTTGACGTTACAGCCGGCGACCAGGAGCGCCACGCTCGTCACCAGGACGGCGCTCGCCACCGCGCACCGCCGCCGCAGGAGGAGGCCGAGGGCGATCAGGCCGGCGCCCAGCGCGGCGCCGCTGCCGTCGCCGCCGCCGCCCGCGTCGCAGCCGCCGCCGCCCGCGGCGGTCACGAACGCGCCGCTCCCGCTCCGGCCGCACTGACCGAAGCTGCACGCCTGACCGCTCGGGCACACGACGCCGTTGCAGGGATCGGGGATGCACTCGCCGGTCAGGGGCTCGCACACCTCCAGGGGCGAGCACCGGATCGGACCGCAGCGATCCGGCACGCAGTCGCCGGCGGCCGGATCGCACACCTGCCCGTCGCGGCAATCGACACCGCAGCCGGTCGGCACGCACACGCCGTCGCGGCACACGCGTCCACTCGCGCACTGCACACCCTGGCAGCTCGCCACGCAGCTCCCCTGCCGGCAGAACTGATCGGCCGGACACGTGACGCCGCTGCACGGATCGGGCACGCACGTGCCGCCGAGGCAGAGCTCGCTGGCTTCACACTTGGGCAGGTACTCGCACGTGTCGGGTACGCACAGGCCGTCGCTGCCGCGGCACACCAGCCCGCCGGTGCACGTGATGGTCGAGCACAGGGTCACGCACGCGCCGTCGCGGCACGTCTGCGCGTTCCCGTCCATGTCGACCGGACAGTTCACGTTGAAGCACGGGTCGGCGACGCAGAAGCCGCCGACGCAGATGCGCCCCGCCGGGCAGGGGAACTCGCCGGCCAGGCAAGGCCCGGCGCACGTGCCGTTGTCGCACACGCCGCCCGCGCACAGATCACCCTCGTCGAGGAGCCCGTCGCAGTCGTCGTCGACGTTGTTGCACGTCTCGGTGCCGGTCCCGGTGCCTCCGACACACTCCATCACGCCGTCGATGCAGCGATCGACGCCCATCGAGCACGGGCCGCTGCCGCCGCCGCACATCGCGCCCTCGCCGGGCACGTCGTTGTCGACGACCCCGTCGCAGTCGTCGTCGACGTTGTTGCAGACCTCGCTCGTCGGTCCCACGCCGCCGGTGCAGACCAGCGTGCCGTTCGAGCAGGTGAACGTGCCCGGGTCGCACGCGCCGATCGACTGGCCGCACGGCTGACCGGCGTCGACCGGGTTCTCGTCGGTGCGCGTGTCGCAGTCGTCGTCGCGCAGGTTGCACGTCTCGGGCGTGGGGCCGACCTCGCCCGCGCACTGGAGCGAGCCGCCGGTGCAGATCGTCATGCCGAAGGCGCACTCGCCGACGTCGGTCGCGCCACACGCCTGGCCGACGTCGGTGGGCATGTCGTCGACGACGCCGTCGCAGTCGTCGTCGAGCCCGTTGCACACCTCGGCGCCGCCGCTGGTCCCGCCGGTGCAGACCAGCCCGCCGTTCATGCACTGGAGCGTGCCCGGGGTGCACACGCCGAGGCTCGAGCCGCAGCTGCCGCCGCCGCCCGGGTTGCCCTCGTCGGTCGTCCCGTCGCAGTCGTCGTCGACGTTGTTGCACAGCTCGAGGTTGGGCCCCGTGTTGTCGCTGCACGCGAGCCCGCCCATCGTGCACACCATCACGCCCTCGGGGCAGAGGTCGGCGTCGGGGCCGTCGCACGCGCCGCCGGTGCCGGCGACCGGCGGCTCGTCGACCATGTTGTTGCAGTTGTCGTCGAGGCCGTTGCACGTCTCGCTCGAGCCGGTGCCGGTGCCGTGGCAGGTGATCCCGCCGGCGACGCAGGCCGTGACGCCGGCCTGGCACACGCCGAAGCGCGGACCGTTGTCGCAGGTCATCGAGATCCCGTCGCAGGTGCACGCCACCCCGACGCCGGTGAGATCCGGATCCGCGGCGTCGACCAGCGTGTCGCAGTCGTTGTCGATCCCGTCGCAGACCTCGGCCTGCGGCACACACGGCGGCGTCAGGCCGTCGATGCGCATCGCCATGTCCTCGTAGTCGTTGTCGCCGCCGCGGAAGAGATCCTCGAAGCCGAAGAGGTATCGATCGGGCGTGTTCGACGTGTAGACCAGGTGATGGACGAAGTCGCCGTCGTTGTTCAGATCCTTCTGCGTGAAGTAGATGAAGCCGAAGAGCGAGAGGCCGTCGGCGCCGTTCTTGAAGTCACCGCAGTTGGTGCTCGACGGGTTGTTCTCCGGCGTGATCAGGTAGAAGCCGATGAACCCGCCCTTGTAGCGGCCGGCCGCCTGCTCCATCGCGAAGTTGACGCTGACCGTGGTCCCTTCCTCGGCGTTCTGCGCGTAGAACGCGGGGTTGCCGCTGTGCTGTGTCGCCGTGCCGGGTCCCGCCACCATCGGCACGCCGCACCCCATGACCGGATGCAGGTTCGCGGCGCGCCCGGCCGGCGTCTGCACGTCGTCGCCGACGTTGTACCAGCCGAAGCTGTTCTCGAAGCCGGCGCCCTCGCGCATGTCGAGGAACACGACCGGCGAGCTCAACCGCGGCCGGAAGATCTCGGGGAGCTCGGCCGCGTCCTGCACGGCGTCGAGCGAGCCGGCCGGCGGCTCCCACGTGTCGAGCGCGGCCTGCATGCCGCCGCCGACGGGCACGATGGTCCCGTCGACCTGCGTCACCGTCGCCTGCGCGTGACCGACCAGGAGCCCGACCACGACGTACGTCAACACCGAGCCGGCACGGCCCGAGGGGAGGAGCCTCATCCCCTCCAGGATATCGACTTCTGTCATTCGCCTGGGATAAGGGAGAGGTTCCTGGCGGCACCGGTTCCGATCCCTTCGGACTCATGGACGATTTCGCTCGGCCGGCGTCGCGGGTACAACCGTCTCATGAGGCCTGCGGCCGTGGTCTGTCTGTTCGCCGGCGCGTGCTCGTGGATCGCGGTGCCGAGCGTCCAGACCACCGGTGCGTACCGGGACGATGCCGTCGCGAGCACCTGCACGGACTCGCGCGCGGCGCCGTCCACGGACGCGGTGATGGCCGTGCTCGGCGGGCTCCTCGCGATCAACGCGCTGGTGCAGCTCCGGGACGATTCGCCGGCGGCGAGTGACGATCCCGGCATCGGGAAGCTGCTCGGGATCGCGGCCGGCGTTCCCGGCGCGCTGATGCTGCCGCTGTACGGCTTCTCCGCGCACCATGGCTTCCGCCACGTCGGGCGCTGCCGCGCCGAGCTCGCGAAGCCGGCGCGCGAACGCTAACGCCGGCTCAGGGGCAGCCGACGCCGCGCGAGTCGCAGCGGCAGGGGACGCAGGCGGAGCCGTCGGTCTCGAGGAGGCAGCCGGCGCCCTCGCCGCAGTTGGTGTTCGCGTCGCAGCCGATGCGGGTGCAGAACCATTGCTGCTGGCCGACGGTGGCGAGGCACAGCGGCGCCAGGTCGAAGGGGGCGCACTCGCCGCCCTCCGGCGTGCAGTACTGGCCGACGCCGTTGTTGTTGCCGACGTCGCCCGGGCGCACGCACGACTCGGCGGGGGTGGGATCCGCGTCGATCGGTGGGTCGGCGGTGCCGCCGCCGCACGCGGGCAGCGCGGCGAGGAGCGCGATCCCGAGGAGGGAGAGCGCGAACCCGATGAGGACGGCTCGAGAGCGCATCACTGGGCCGTCATGTCGCAGACGATGTCGTCGCCCTCGCCCGGGAAGTAGTACATGAACGAAAGGCACATCTCGCGCGGGAAGATGACCGTGCGCGACGTGGTGTTGTCCCACTCGCAGGTCTGGCGCAGGCGCGTGCCCGCCGCGATGTGCAGCGGCGCGGCCACCGGGTACTTCGAGATCGGCGGGTGCGACGTGAACGACGGCTGCCACGTGTCGGCGCGCAGCGACTGCACCATCGTGCCTTCGTCGTCGACGACCTCGAGCGTGTAGGTGCGGCCGTCCTCGTGCATGTGGCCGAGCGTCAGGACCACGTCGAGGTCGCGCTGCACGCGGCAGTACGTGGTGTGCGTGTAGTTCGACGACGGCGGGATCTCGAACGAGTCGTCGTTGGTGACGAAGTAGTTCACGTACGCGAAGACGTCCTCGGGCTTCATCAGGTGGAGCGAGACCGTGTCCTCCACCATGTAGGGCGCGTCGGTCACGTTGATGTAGTGGGCCTGCAGGACGAGCTGCTTGCCGGCCGGCACCTTGAGCGCGAGGTCGTCGTGCAGCCCGAGGATGCCCTCGGTGTCGCCCTCGCCGGCGGTGCCCGCGACCTGGTTGAGGTTGGTCATCTCCTCGTCGGTGCACGGGTGACTGCCGACCGGGCGCGCCTCGTCGGCGTAGTACGCGATGATGTGGTGTCCGCCGGGGCCCTGGCCGCCGCTGGCGCCGTAGACGGCGAGCTCGCGCGGGCTGAAGACGTCGGTGTAGAAGCAGGTGAAGCTGTCGCCGACCGGCACCTCGAACTCGCCGGTGCGGAAGCTCAGCTCCGTGTCGGTGATGATGACGTCGTCGTCCTCCTGCCCGCCGCCACAGGCGGCCAGCACCGAACATCCCAGGGAGACCACCAGGCTCGTCGCTCGCGTCGCTCGCGTCATGGCCAGCACGGTAGACCAGCGGCAACCAAGGTGCGCCAGCCGATCGTCGGACATCGGCTGTCACACCCGCCCGTGATGTCGCGGTGATGTCGCCGGGCGCTCAGAGCGTACTGCGCAGTGCGTTCTGGGCCCGCCCCGATGGCGGCGGCGGCGGCGCGGCGAAGCGCTCCGGGGCCTCGAGGTCGGCCCGCAGGATCTCCAGCGACTGGGCCGCGTACCACCCGTCGCAGACGCGCTCGTCCAGGGTGAAGCGCAGGCGCAGGGTCGGCTTGACCACCGGGCGGCCGTCGGCGCCGACGACGAGGCGGTCGCGCAGGGACCCGATCACGCAGAACACGCTGACCGTGCCGTGCTCGTAGAGGTGGTGCCAGGCGCGGTCGATCCCCACGCTGCCGAGGTTGGCGACGAACACGCTCGAGAACAGCGGGTCATCCTTCATGAGCGCGCGGGGCAGGAGGTTCCAGCGATCGAGGAAGCGCGCGCTCCGCACCACCGGCGAGAGCAGCGCGTCGGGCAGCTTGTCGAGGATCGAGAGCTCCCTGTCGACCGGGCGGTCGTCGCGCGTGCGGCTGCCGCCGACCGCCTCGTGGATGCGCGCCAGCGTGTCGCCGAGCGCCTCGCTTTCGACCACGGGCAGCTTCACCGTCCTGAGCGGCGCGCGGTCGGCGAACTCCTTCTTCGCGGCGAAGGAGATCGACGTCACCTTGCGCTGCCACAGCCGCCGTCCGGCGACGAAGCGATCGAGCTGCGGCCGCGCCTTCAGCACGCGCCCCAGCGACGCGACGATCAGGTGCAGCGGGGTCAGCCGGGCGCCGCCCGCGCCGTTGCCCGTGCCCGCGTTCCACCGCTCGATGAACCCCGTCATCGCCGTCGCGTCGATGATCTGCTCGTAGTACACGCACGCCTCGTTGCGCGTGGGCATGAGCATCGGCATCATGCGCCGCATCGGGTCGAGGTCGCGGAGGCGGGTGCCGTCGGAGCGCCAGAACAGCATGGCGCGAGCGTACGCTACGTCGCCGGCCCGAGGAGGCCGTGCTCGGTCGCGAACAGCGCCGCGCCGGCCCGGCTGCCGACCCCGATCTTGGCGTAGAGGTGCGCGACGTGGTGCTGCACGGTCCGCGGCGAGATGCCGAGGTCCGCGCCGATCTGCTTGTTCGAGCTGCCGCGCGCCACGAGCCGCAGCACCTCGACCTCGCGGTCGGTGAGCCCGCACGGCCAGCCGGGCAGGCGGGGCGCCGTCGCGCCCGCGGCGTCGAGCACCGCGCGCGCCGCGTCGCGGTCGAGCCGACCGCTCGCGACGTCGTCGAGGAGCGCGCGCGTCGCCGCCGCCTCGTCGAGCGCCGGCCGGTAGGGGCGCGCCTCGCGCATCGCGCGGTAGCTGTCGGCCGCCGCGAGCACGCGCGCCGCGCGCCCGAGCGCGACGCCGGGCAGGGCGCGGTGGTAACCACCGCCGTCGACGCGCTCGTGGGCACCGCCGGCGAGCTGCGCCAGCGGCCGCAGCGGCCGCGCCTGCCACAGCGCGCGCTCGGTCCAGTAGCTGTGCAGCCGCACGCGCTCCCACTCGCTCACGGTCAGCCGCGCCGGCTTGTCCCAGATCCCGTTGGCCACGCTCACGCGCCCGAGGTCGTGCAGCAGCGCGGCCCGCCGCAACGTGGCGCGCTCGTCGTCGGGGAGCCCCATCGCCGCCGCCGCGCGATCGGCGAGCTCGGCGACACCCGTCGAGTGCCCGAGCGTCCACGTCGACTTGAGATCGGCGAAGCACGCGAACGCCCGCGCGACGTCGTCGAGGCGAGCGGCCTTGGCGACGAGGTGCGGCGACGGCTCGACGGCGAGGTAGCGGTCCCAGCACGACGGCCCGTCGACGAGCGCGAGCAGCTCGCCGGCGTGATCGAGGAACGTGCGGGTGAGCTGCGGGTCGAGGTGCCCGCCGCTGCGCCGGCGCGCCAGCGCGATCGCCGCCTCCTGGCTGCCGCCGCGCTGGAGCGCGAGCTCGACGATGTCGGCCAGGTGATGGAGCCGCATCGCCACGGGGATGTCCTCGCCGCGCACGTGCGCCGGGTGGCCCTTGCCGTCCCAGCGCTCGCAGATGAAGCGCAAGGTCGCGCCGATGCGCGGTCCCATCCCCGCCATGTCGGAGAGCCGCTGCGACGCATCGCACTGCGCGTGGCTGTGACCCTGGACCGCCTGGCCGTCGCCGAGGATCCGCGCCACGGCGCGCACGCGTCCGCCCAGCGTGCCGCCCTGGCCGATGCCGCCGACGATGCGCCGCACGGTGCCGACCGGGTCGCCGGCGTCGGCCATGCCCATCACCGCGCGCGTGCCGATGTCGTCACCGGCCCCGTACACGTGCGCCTCCTCGTGGGCGTACCCGACGCAGCCGAGATAGCGCAGGAGGTTCACGTAGTACGTGTCGCGGAGGTCGGCCTCGGCGACGCCGTGGCGGCGCCCGACCTCGACGGCCAGGACCACGGTCCGCAACGCCTTTTCGGGGACGTTCGCGCTCGCGACGTCGCAGGCGAGGGACAGCCCACCCAGGAGCTCCGCCATCCGGAACGACTCGTCCACGGCGTCAGCATAGGCCATCTGGCCGATGCGGCGGCCAGCCCCGGCCGGCCACAGTGGTGGCATGAGCAAGCTCACCGAGACCGTGCAGATGATCTACGCCGCCTTCGGCCGCGGCGATATCCCCGCCATCCTCGAGGTCATGGCCGACGACGTCGACTGGGAGTACGGCGGCAGCGTCGACGACGTGCCGTGGCTGCAGGCCGGCAAGGGGCGGGCGACCGTCGGCCGGTTCTTCCAGGCCGTCGGCGCGAACCTCGAGTTCCGGTCGTTCGTCGTGAACGACGTGCTCGAGGGCCCGAACGTCGTCGTCGGGCTGGTCGACCTCGAGGCGATCGTGAAGGGCACGGGCGCGACCCTGCGCGAGATCGACGAGGCGCACGTCTGGCGGTTCGACGAGCGCGGCCGCGTCGCCCGGTTCCGCCACGCCGCCCAGACCCTCGCCCACGTCCGCGCGTGGAAGGGCACCTGATCGCGTAAACTCCCCGGATGGGGTCGCCGCGCCGGCTCGCGCTCGGCATCGCCGTCGCCTTCGCGACCTGGCTCGGTGCCGGCGCTCGCGACGCGAGCGCGCAGTTCATCTGCGCCAACTTCTTCCCGACGGCGACCGGCATGTACGGCGATCGCGCGATGGTGACGGTCGCCGGCGTGACCACCACCGCGACCGCCCACGGCGTCACCGGCCTCGCGCTCGGCGGCGCGGGTGGCACGACCTGCACGACGTACACGATCAGCCAGGTGGTGGCGCGCTTCGACTTCGAGGTCGTCGGCGTCGATCCGGGCGAGGAGACGTGGATGGACGTGAACGGCGTCGAGTACACGCTCGCCGCCGGCAACCTGATCGTCAACCCGTCGCCGACGACGCAGCCGCTCACCATCGTCGGCGGCCGCCTGCGCTCGACCGGCGCCGACGGCTCGGCGATGGTCGAGATCACGGCGCCGTCGATGACGATGCTGCGCATCTGCGGCTCCGGCGGCGACGGCGTGATCGTGCGCCCGACGGTGCAGGCGTTCTGCCAGTGCGGCAACGGCAACAAGCACTTCAACGAGGACTGCGACGACGGCGCCTTCGTCGACGGCGACGGCTGCTCGAGCACGTGCGCGATCGAGCCGGGCTGGAGCTGCACCGGCAACCCGAGCGTGTGTACCTTCGGCTGCGGCGACGGCATGCGCAGCGGCGCCGAGGGCTGCGACGACGGCAACCGTGCCGCGGGCGACGGCTGCTCGCCGACATGCACCGTCGAGCCGGGCTGGAGCTGCACCGGCGAGGGCCCCGGCTCGTGCACCAGCGCCGGTGACCCCGACACCGACGGTGACGGCGTCCCCGACGCGTCCGACAACTGCCCGACGACGCCCAACCCCGGGCAGGAGAACTCGGGCGGCGGCCCCGCCGGCGACGCGTGTGAGGACGGCGACGGCGACGGCACGCTCGATGTCCTCGACAACTGCCCGGGTACCGCCAACCCGACGCAGGAGAACAGCGACGGCGATCCGCTCGGCGATGCCTGTGACAACTGTCCGATGGTCACCAACCCGGGCCAGGAGGACACCGGCGGCGGGCCGGCGGGCGACGCGTGCGACGACTCCGACGGCGACGGGCACGT
>DDTA01000170.1:28110-49920 GCA_002344285.1 Myxococcales bacterium UBA2376 | reverse complement strand
CCGCTCGGCGACGCCTGCGACAACTGTCCGGCCTGGCTCAACCCGCTCCAGGAGGACGGCGACGGCGACGGGTACGGCGACTGGTGCGACACCTGTCCCCACGTCTCGGATCCGGCGCAGGTCGACGGCGACGGCGACACCTTCGGCGACGCCTGCGATCTCTGCCCCGGCGTCGCCGGCGGGCTCTACGACGAGGACTCCGACGGCCTCGGCGACGAGTGCGACAACTGTCCCACCGTCCGCAACACCGGCCAGGCCGATCGCGACGGCGACGGCCTCGGCGACGACTGCGACCCCGACCCCGACCGGCCCGCGGACACCGGCTGCTGTGACGCCGGCGCGTCCCCCGGCCTCGCCTGGCTCCTCGTCCTCGCCCTCTTCGCCCTGCGTCCTTCGACTCGCCGCTTCGCGGCTCGCTCAGGACGAACGGATCTGGGCTGAGGCCCGGGGCCCGACGCCCGAGGCCTCCGATCGACTGGGCCGCTCCGCGGCCTCAGTCGATCGGGTTGATGATCTTCACGTCGGCGCCGCCGGCGAAGGCGTACGAGCCGACCGAGTAATAGCCGTAGACGGAAAGGCCGAACGGGTCGCTGCCCTCGACGGTGTGCTTGCCCTCGCTGATGCGGCAGGTCACCTGCTCGTAGGCGATGCCCTGGACCGTGCCGATCGGCGCGCGCGTGCAGTTGGCGAACTCGTCGAGGCCCTGGCCGTCGATGGTGAACGTGCCGGTGACCGGCTTGGCGAGCACGAAGTAGTTCACCGCGAAGGTCGTCGGCACCAGGAACACGTAGTCCTTGCGATGCTGCTCCGCCGCCGGGAAGATGAGCATCGACGGGTCACCGGTGCCGCCCTGCGGGATGCGCTCCTGGCTGATGAGCACCTGGCCGACCGTCACCGCGCCCGAGGCGTGCAGCGTGAAGCCGCGGTCGGCCCACAGCGAGCGGAACTCGCCCGCGTTCAGCGTGAACGAGTCCATCGGCGCCGGCAGGTTGGTCGTGATCTGCACGCCGTTCTCCGAAGCGAGCACGCGGTAGACGTCGGGCTCCTTCCAGGTCGCGTGGGTCGAGCGCACCGGGCTGCGGCTGATCACGAACTCGCGGCCGAGCGCCGTCGTGGGGAAGAGCTGCTCCTCGAGGTGGTCGGTGCAGCACGTGTCGCCCTGCTCCCAGCCCGGCGCCGGCGGCGGCTCGGCGCCGCCGAGGCCGATGCCGCGCTCGAGGCCGGTGAACACGGCGATCCGCTTGTTCGCCGTGACCAGCGACCCGGTGAAGTCGCCGTCGCGGTCGAGGTAGTTGAGGCACTCGGTGATCTGCGCGACCGGCTGGTCCGACTCGAGGTTCACCACGTCGTACTTGTTGACGGTGAACGTGAACGGCTGCCCCGCCGGCGTCGCCGGGATCGTGAAGCCGGAGTCGCCCCCCGACGCTGCGATCGGGTGCGTGGCGTTGACCGTGACCGTGGTGTTGTCCTCGACGCCGACGATCGTGATCGACGTGCGATCGGGGACGCTCTCGAAGTAGCCGAACTGGCCGGGCGGCGGGCCGCACGGGTTCGCCGTCGGCCACCCGAAGACGTAGTAGTGGCGTCCGAGCGCCTGGATCGGGATGAGGATCGACGCGTCGTTCGAGAACTGCTGGATGATCGGGTTGAACTGGTAGGCGACGACCGGGCCCGACGTGATCACGTGCCACGCGTGTGGCGACACGAACGTGTGCGAGCCGCTGCCGATGGCGTAGGGGCCGTTCTGCCCCATCGTGCCGTCGACCTCGCGCATCGGCAGATCGATCTGCTTGATGCCGTGCGCCGGCACCGTCGTGTTGACCTGCACCTGCTCCTGCAGCGGCCCGCCGACGCGGCCGGCGTTCTTCAGCACCTGGATCTGGACCTCGTAGTCCTGGTTGTTGGCGATGACGATCGAGTACTGCTGCGCCGCGGCGTCGTTCGACACCGGCGACGTCACCGCCTCGTTGTCGAGATCGACGCCCCAGAAGTCGCAGCCGACGTTCGACGGCTCCATGAGCGCGCGCTCGCACGGCGTCGTGCAGTCGCCGCTCGCGCACACCTCGCCGGCCGGGCACTGCATCACCAGCGTGCCGCCGGTGCCGTCGCCGTTGCACTGCCACACCTCGTTGTCGGCGCCGCAGTAGGGCAGGTCGGGCAGGCACACGGTGCAGCCGAGCTCCGTGTCGCAGATCTGCCCGTCGGCGCAGCGCACCGGCACCTCGTACACGCCGGGCTCGACGCAGCGCTCCCAGCCGAACGCCGTGCAGCGGTTCGGGCAGTCGTTGCCGCCGTCGTCGTCGGCGCCGCCCCCCGACGGGCCACACGCGGCGAACGCAAGAACGCAGACGACGGCAAGGTACCGGGTGACCCTCATGGCAACGAACGTTCGTCCGCCGCCTTCGTCCGGGCCACGGACATCGTCTGTCGGAGGTCTGTCGCGCCCGTCGGTGATGTCGGCGTGATGTCGGGGCGGTCGCGTCCGTGTGGGGCGCTAATGGCCCTTGGTCTGCTTGATCATCCGCACATAGGCGCCCGACGCGCGGACCGCGAGCTCCGACAGCTCGTCGAGGGCGACCTCGGCGAATCCCCGACCCGGCAGGGGATGCGCGTAGATGAGGTTGACCGGCCGCTGCTTGACGACGACCGGCGCCACGAAGACGTCCATCGACGGTTCGACGCCCACCGACGCCCAGAGGAGCGTCTCGGTCGGATGCCCGGGTGACGGCGATCGCCCACGGAACGGGCGCAGGTCGTCGGCCGCCGCCTGGAGCGATGACGCGCCGCCGATGGGCAGGCTCAGGTCGGCGATCGGGCGCGCCAGCGCCGCCGTCGTGTACGCGCGCCAGCCGAGCGCGTTGCCGTCGCGCACGAGGAAGACGACCAGCGCCGCGAAGCGACCGACGGCGAAGTCGACGAGCGTCTGCCCGATCTCGTCGCGGTGCCTGGCCGCGTCGATGCGATCACACGCACCGCCATAGCCGAGCGGAGGCGGTGTCTCGGTGGCCGCCGGCGGGACCGTCAGCTCCTTGCTCTTGCGCCGCGGTTCGAGGCGGATCGCCGGCGGCGTCACCAGGCCTCCGACCGGCTGCGCGCGCCGGCGTTCGCCGGCGGTGGTGAGCACGCGCCGCGTCCCCGGGCGCACGTAGCGCGCCTTGCGCGGAAGACCGTACAGCTTCTCGAGGTAGTAGAGCGCGCGCAGCTCGGAGATCACGTGGGGCGCGAGCTGGGCGCCGGTCCTCTCCCCGAGTTGCTCGAGCGCGGTCTCGTCGCGCGGGTCGATCATCGCCACCGCGAGCGAATCGGGGAACGGCTCGAAGAAGCCCAGCGGGATGACGCCGAGCTGCTCGGCGGTGCGCGCGTCGACCTTCTCGAGGATCTGCGGCGTGACGTGCTCGAGCAGGGCCGGCGACGCCGTCGGCAGCTGGTACAGCTCGCCGAGGTGCGCGGTCAGCGCGTCGACGTCGAGGAAGCCGAGCTCGACCAGGTTGGTGCCGAGCCGCCCGCCGTAGAGCACCTGCGTGCGCAGCCCGGTCTCGAGCTGCGACAACGAGATGGCCGCGTTGCGCAGGAGCAGCGTCCCCAGCTTCACGAGGCCGATACTATCAGGAGGTCACGTAGCGCGTCGGGTCGGGGACGCCGGCCTCGAGGAAGCCTCTTCGCCGCAGGTGGCACGCGTCGCACCGCCCGCACGCCGCGCCGTCGACGGGGTCGTAGCAGGAGTGGGTCAGGCCGTAGTCGACGCCGAGCGCGCTCCCGGCGCGGATGATCTCGGCCTTGGTCATCGCGATGAGCGGCGCGTGGACGCGGAAGCCGCCGGCGCGCGTCGCCACCTGCGCCAGCGCCTCGAAGGCGCGCACGAACTCGGGGCGGCAGTCGGGGTAGCCGCTGGCGTCGAGGACGTTGACGCCGACGAAGAGGTCGCGCGCACCGAGCGACTCCGCCCACGCGAGCGCGAGCGAGAGGAGCACCGTGTTGCGCGCGGGCACGTACGTCGCCGGGACGTCCCCCGGGGCGCCGATCTCCGCCATCGGCCGGTCCTTGGGGACGGCGATGTCGGCGCTGGTCAGCGCCGAGCGGGCGAGCGGCCGGAGGTCGAGCTCGAGCACGCGATGCTCCACGGCGCCGAGCGCCGCCGCCACCGCGCGCGCCGCCGCGATCTCGACGTCGTGGAGCTGGCCGTAGCGGACCGTGAGCGCGTGGCAGGTGAAGCCGTCGCGCCGCGCCATCGCGAGGGCGGTCGTCGAGTCGAGGCCGCCGGAGAGGAGGACGACCGCGTTCCGTTCGTCCTGAGCGAGGCCCGACGGGCCGAGTCGAAGGACGGGGTTCGTCATGTCGAGCCGGCGGCCGGCGTCGCCGCCGCGGCGGCGTTGCGGCTCGCCTTGTCGCGGATGCGCTGGTCCAGGTAGTAGTCGCGACCGCGCCAGAACTCCCACGCCACGCCGACGAACGTCACCACGGCCGCGGCGATCGCGAGCCAGGTCGCCGCGTCACCGTCGAGGATCGCGGCGGCCGCGAGCAGCGCCGAGCTGCCCAGCGTGCGCGCGCCCCAGGCGAGCGCGCCCGACGCCTTGCGGTGGTGCGAGAGCAGGTTGTCGAGCCCGCCCATCGCGAGCTCGAGCGCGAGCACGGCGATCACCGGCCACGCCGGCGCGGGGCTCTCGACGAGCGCGAAGAACACGGCGGCCGGCACCGTCACCGAGCTCACCAGCCGGACCGCGTCGGCACGGTTGAAGTCGCGGCGGCTCCGCAGCTGCGTCCAGCCCCCGACGATGTAGTCGAGGCCGCTGATCCAGGTGATGCCGACGATCACGAACATGCAGAAGTCCATCGTGAACGCGTGGTCGCCGCGCTGGTAGACGAGCATGACCGCCACGAACGCCGCGCTCATGAAGAACGCGCCGCGCCACAGCTTCTTCTTCACCGCCCACAGCGCACCGGCCGCGACCAGCGGCCCGGCGATGCCGGTCCAGAAGATCCACTCCATCACGCGCCCGCCCTCGGTCAACGGGAACAGCACGATGACGCCGATGCCCTGCATCTGCGTCCACGTCTTGGCCTTGGCCAGGTAGCTCGTCTTGAGCGACAGGTCCCGCTGCTCGTACGCGCTGCGCAGGCCGGTGACGAAGAACTCGCGCACGAACATGAGCGCGCACGCCCAGGCCGGCACCAGCCCGGTGTCGGCGAACGGCATGTACGCGAAGGCGATGAACACCTTGT
This sequence comes from Myxococcales bacterium UBA2376, assembly GCA_002344285.1. Taxonomy (GTDB): domain Bacteria; phylum Myxococcota_A; class Polyangia; order Haliangiales; family Haliangiaceae; genus UBA2376. The sequence continues at coordinate 44,700 of DDTA01000170.1, read as the reverse complement.
CGGCGATCGGATCCATCAGCCCGCCCAGCACCGTCGGACCGTGCTTGCGCGCCAGGTACCCGTCGATGAAGTCGGTGCAGCCGATCAGCGTGCCGACGATGAGCGCCAGCCACAGGCTGTCCTTGTCACCCTTGCCCTGATAGACCCACCACGAGACGAGCGGCATCGGGATGAGCCGCGCGAACGTCACCATGTTCGCGGTGATGAGCGGCTTCTTCTTCGCGCCCGGGGGCGGGGTCACCCGCGGACCCTAACAAAGATGGCCCGCCGCGTCACCCGCCTGTCCTGAGCCTGTCGAAGGGCGGGTCACTGAACCGTGCACTGCGCGCGGATCCGGCCGTCCTCGGGCGCGGGGGCGCCGCCACGTTCGATGACGAGCTGCCCGAAGCCCGGCGAGCACGTCGTGTCGTCGACGATGCGCCAGCAGGGCGCGGCGGCGCCGCTGTCGCAGGAAGGAATGATGGTCTCGACGCCGCCTTGGAGCTCTTCCACCATCGAGCACTCCGCCTGAACGCCGGGCAGCGACGGGTTGCGGTCGGCGATCGCCCGGGAGAGGCACATCACGCCGGTCGACGCCCGGATCTTGCCGCCCACCTCCTCGAGCGCGGCGCGCAGATCGCCCGCGCACAGGGTCGACATCGAGCTGTGCGTGAATCGCGAGAGCAGCTCGCGGAAGCGGAGGCCGGGCTCCGACGCCCCGAGCCCACCGGCGGGGCAGCCGGCGAGCACCGCCGGTCGATCGAACGCATCGACCCCGATCCGGACGTCGTCGGGGTCGCCGACGATGGCGGCCACGACCACGCGATCCTCGTCGCCCTTCAGCCCGACGAGGAAGTCGACGTACGTGTCGATCGACTCGAGATACGGGGAGTCGTCGTCGGGTACGCAGCCCTCGCGCGGTCCCGGCGCCGTCGGGTCCGGATCGTTCTCGCACCGGATGCCCTGCGCGTGGCAGCGGAAGTCGCTGAGCGGCCCGAGCGCCGTGTTGTTCGGGTCGTAGAGACGCGGGTCCCGGGCCGAGCAGTCGTCCTCGTCGGCGAGGAACACGACCGCGAGGTAGGCGTCGTCGCGCACGAAGCCCGGGTTGGCGCCCGAGAGCGCGGTCCGCATCGCGTCGAGGTGCCGCTCGAACCCGCAGCCGCGGACGCCGACGTCGGCGGTGCAGCCGAACGCGGCCTCGAGCGTGCCGCTGTAGTTCGTGCGTCGCGTGTTGTCGATGTCGAGCACGTCCTCGATGAAGCTGGCGCCGCCCAGCGCCGCGCACGCCGCGCCGTTCAGGAGGCCGCGGTCGCCGCCGTCCGGGAGACACTCGTCGGAGGCGCGGTACGGCGCCGTCCCCATGTCCGACGACACGACGCCCAGGTGCACGTTGGGCAAGCCTTCGGGGCCGTCGTCGAGCCGATCCAGGAGCGCGCCGAAGTCGCTGCGCAAGGCGGCGTGCTCCTCCGCCATCGACGGCGAGCTGTCGATGACGAACAGGATGTCGACGTCGCGCTCGACCACGGTCGGCACATCGAACGTCTCGACGTTGTCCTGCGTCGGATCGACGCGTGACACCGTGCGGTCGACGCACGCGCCGAGCGCGACGGTGAAGAGGGCGGGCGCGAGGAGAGGAGTCAGCGGAGGAAGGCGACGCATGTCGATGAGTGCGTCGGCGACCCGGATTCCGTCACGGCAATCGCAGCCAAAAAAAGACGGCCAGGTCGCCCTGGCCGTCTCTGGCATCCCCCCACGGGATCGCCGATTCGTTTTCGACTCAGCCGACCTCAGTCGATCAAGCGCCCGCCTCGGTCACGCACTGGACCTCGAGCACGGTGCCGAGCGGCGGCGTCGCGCCACCGCGGTTGACCTCGATGGCGAAGTTCTGGGGCGCGTTGGGGCACGCGTCCATGTCCGGGTGGATGCACCAGCACGGCGTGCCCGCGCTGCCCGGATCACACATCGCGACGCCCGGCTGGATCGCCTGGGTGCACTGCGGGATGACCGTCTCCGAGCGATTGACGCTGTCGGGGTCGAGCACGTCGACGACCGAGCACTCCGGCTGGACGCCGTCGATGTTCGGGTTGCGATCGGCGAGCGCCTTGTCGATGCACGGGTTGCCGATGGCCGTCTTGAGCAGCTCGGCGATCTGGATGAGCGCGTCGGACAGGTTGTCGTTGCAGATCGTGGTGAACGTGTTGCGCTCGGGGAAGGCCGAGAGGAACGCCTGCAGGCGGACCGGCGGGTACGCGCCGTCGTCGACGTCGTTCGGGTCACGCGTGAAGCACGAGATCTGCACCTCGGGAACGTTCGGGTCGTTGTTGCGTCGGTCGGGCACGACCGAGAGGTTGCCTGACTCGGCGTCGAAGTTGCCGATGATGCCGGCGACGATGACGAGCTTGGGATCGTCCTTCAGGTTGCGCAGGAAGTCGATGTACCGCTGCACCTCGTACATGTACGTCGAGTTGGTGTCGGGCTGGCAGCCGGTCTTGGGGCCGAGCGTGCGCGGGTTCGGATCGTTCTGACAGCGGACGCCGAACTCGAAGCAGCGGAACGAGGTGCGCGGGCCGAGCTGCGACGAGATGCCGGCGGTGGGATCGCCGAACATCGCGCCCATCTCGGTCGAGCAGTCGTCCTCGTCGGAGACGAAGATGACGGCGAGGTACGCCTCGTCACGGTAGAAGCCCGGGTTCTTGCCGGGCTGGAGCGCGCGGTACATCGACTCGAGCTGCATCTCGAAGCCGCAGCCGGTCGTGCCGAGCGACGCCATGCAGGTGAAGAGCTGGGCCAGGTCGCCCGTGTAGTTCCGCATGCGCGAGCCGTCCTGCTGCGCGATGTCGGAGATGAACGAGCCCTGGAGGCCGAACTGCGAGGCGCAGGTGTTGGACGGTGGACCCGTCAGCAGGTTGCCGTCGTCACCCGACGCGGGGCAGCCCGGCACCTGCTGCGCACCGGCAGCGCCGACGTTCGACGAGAGCACGCCGAGGTGGATGTCGGGCAGGCCGCCCTCGATCTGCTGGAGCACGTTGATGAACTCGGGGAAGTTCGCCACGAGCTGCTGCTGCTCGGCGGCCATCGAGCCCGAGTTGTCGACGACGAAGATGATGTCGAGGTTGCGGTTGATGTTGACCGGGATGCTCTTGTCGAGCACCGGGTCCTGGATCGGATCGACGCGAGAGACTTCGCGGTCGGGGCAACCCGTCAGGGCGGCGAGCCCGGCGATACCAAGCGTGGGAAGGATGAAGCGACGCATGAGGCCTCCAGATGCAGTGCTCAGTGCAAGGGGGTGGCCAGGAGGGTCAAGTCTAGAACGACTGAAGAGTCAACCGCTTAGAAATCAGGTCTGCTTACCGTCCTGCCAACTTGGTTGGCACTGCCAACCGGGTTGCTAGGGTTCCGCCCGTGCGGGCGCATCCTAGATCGAGGCTGGATCACCGCGCAAGGCACTCCTCCGCAGGAACCCCCGGCCCTCGACGGAAATCGTGCCCCCCGAAATCGCGCATGGTAGCTTGGCTTGCGTTGTCCTCGCTCGAGACCTCGTCGAGCCCGGAGTGGGTCGGGCGCGTCGTGCGAACCGCACTCCGGGTACTGATGGTGGACCCCGACGAGTCCACCCGGCGAGCGATCCGTCTCGCGCTCGATGGCAAGGAACCGGCCGAGATCGAGCGGGCGATCGAGGAGCTGGCGGAGAGGACCCTTCGACTCGCGGCTCCGCCGCTCGCTCAGGGGGAACGGGAGCCGCTCGCTCCGGGGGAGCGGGAACGGAACGGGCAGTCGCGGCTGGTGGGGGAGTCGCCGGCGATGACCGAGCTGCGCGCGACGATCGCGCGCGTCGCGCCGCACCGCTCGACCGTGCTCATCCGCGGCGAGAGCGGCACCGGCAAGGAGCTCGTCGCCCGCGAGATCCACGAGGCCTCCGGCCGCGCCGGCCGCTTCGTCGCCGTGAACTGCGGCGCCATCCCCGCGCCGCTGCTCGAGAGCGAGCTCTTCGGTCACAAGAAGGGCGCGTTCACCGACGCCGTGCGCGATCGCACCGGCCTCTTCGAGGACGCCGACGGCGGCACCCTCTTCCTCGACGAGGTCGGCGAGCTGCCGCTGCCGCTCCAGGTCAAGCTCCTGCGCGCGATCCAGGAGTCCGAGATCCGCAAGGTCGGCGACACCGCGACCGTCCGTGTCGACGTGCGCGTCGTCGCCGCGACGCTGCGCGACCTCGAGGCCGAGGTGAAGGCCGGCCGCTTCCGCGAGGACCTCTACTACCGGCTCGACGTCCTGCAGGTGATGATCGCGCCGCTCCGCCATCGAACCGAGGACGTCCCCGCGCTCGTCGAGGCGTTCGCGTCGCGACATCCGGACGGCGCGGCGCGCTTCACGGGCGCCGCGATCGACCTCCTCCAGCGCGCGACCTGGCCCGGCAACGTGCGCGAGCTCGAGAACACGGTCGAGCGCGCGCTCGTCCTGGCCGAGACCCACGAGATCGACGCCCCCTTCCTGGCCACCGTCCTGGCGCCCTCCTCGGCCCCGTCCGAGCCGGCGCCCGACCCGGCCGAGGAGCTCTCCATCAAGCGTGCGACGCGCAGCCTCGAGGCCGACCTCATCCGTCGAGCGCTCGAGGCGACCGGCGGCAATCGCACGGCCGCGGCGCGGCTGCTGGAGATCAGCCACCGCGCGCTGCTCTACAAGATCAAGGAGTACGGACTTGGTGGACGGAACTAGCAGGAAATTTGCGATCCAATCCGACCTGCACCTACCATGTAGGACAGGGTAGCACCATGGCGAAGAACTGCATCGGACTCGACATCGGCTCGAGCAGCATCAAGGCGGTCCAGGTCCGCAAGTCGCGCAGCGGCCTGCAGCTCACCGCCTTCGGGATGCAGCCACTGGTGCCGCAGACCATCGTCGACGGCGCGATCATGGATCAGGCCGCGGTGGTCGAGGCGATCCGCGCGCTGTGGAGCCGGCTGCGCCTGCGCCAGAAGGACGTCGCGATCGCGATCGCGGGTCACTCGGTGATCATCAAGAAGATCGCCGTCCCGCAGATGCGCGCTGACGATCTGGCCAACCAGATCAAGCAGGAAGCCGAGCACCACATCCCGTTCGCCAAGGACGACGTCGAGATCGACTACCACGTCGTGACGCCGCAGAACGCGATGGGGCAGACCGAGCTGCTGCTGGTCGCCGCCAAGAAGGAGACGGTCGCCGACTACGTCCAGGTCGTGCGCGACGCCTCGCTCTCGCCACAGGTCGTGGACGTCGCGGCCTTCGCCTCGCAGAACGGCTTCGAGCTCAACTACTCGCTCGATCCGCGCGAGACCGCGGTGGTCATCACCGTGGGCGCCGCGATCTCCAACATCAACATCGTCAAGGGCGGCGCCAGCCTGTTCACGCGCGACGTGACCATCGGGGGCAACGCCTTCACCGAGGAGATCCAGAAGAAGCTCGGCGTCTCCGCCGACGAGGCCGAGGCCTACAAGGTCGGCGGCAGCTACGACGAGAACGGCGTCGTGCCCCAGGAGGTCGAGCGCATCGTCGAGGGTGTGGGCGAGGTCATCGCCGGCGAGTTCCAGCGCTCGCTCGACTTCTTCATGGCCACGACCGCCGACGCCAACATCACGCGGGTCTGCCTCGCCGGCGGCACCGCCAAGGTCGCCGCGCTCCACCGCGCGATCGAGCGGCGCTCGCGCCTCACCGTCGAGGTCATCGACTGCTGGAAGCGCGTCGAGATCGATCCCGGTCTCGATCGCGGCTACCTCGCCGCGCACGGCCCCGAGGCCCTCGTCGGGCTCGGCCTCGCGTTGCGCTCACCGGGAGACAAGTGACCCGATGCTGGCGATGATCAAGATCAACCTGCTGCCGGCGCGCAAGCCCCGCCGGCAGACCGAGCCCGGCCAGACGGACGTGGTGATCGGCGCGGGCGTGCTGCTCGCCGCCGCCGCCGTCGTGTTCTTCGTCGTGCACCGGCCGATGGCCGAGGAGCGCGACAAGTTCCTGGGTGAGGCCGAGAGCCTGGCGCGCGACAACAACGCCAAGCGCGCCAAGATCGCCGACCTGCCGCAGCGCGAGGCCGCCTTCAAGGCGGAGCAGGCGCGCAACGCCGCGATCAAGCAGCTCGTCAACACCACGGTGGTTCCCGACAACGTGCTCCACGAGCTGGGCGAGATCCTCACGCCGGCGCGGATGCCGACGATGACGCGGGCCATGGCCGAGCGCGTGAGCCAGGGGCCCAAGGGTGATCAGAACCGCCGGCTCCAGCTCGACTGGGATCCCAAGCACGTCTGGATCACGAGCTTCTCGACCAAGGGCGACGTGTTCACCCTCGAAGGCGCGGCCCAGTCGGAGTCCGACACCTCGCAGCTCGCCAAGCGGATGCAGGCGTCGGCGTACTTCTCCGACGTCACGTCGCCGACGAGCTCGCGCTTCGTCGACACGGTGAACTCGCTCACCTACTACAAGTTCACCATCAGCGGAAAGGTCGTGTACTGATGGCCGGCGCACTCGCAGATTTCTCGCGTCGCCCGCTGCAGTACAAGGTGATGGTCTTCGCCGGGATCGGCGCGCTGCTCGGGCTCCTCTACTGGCAGTTCGTGCTGTCGTCGCTCATCAAGGAGCGCGACGACGCCCAGGCCGAGCTCGACACGCAGAAGGGCGAGCAGGTCCGCCTGCGCGACCAGAAGAAGCGCTACGACGATCTCGTCGCCGACGAGGCGCGCCTGCGCGCCGAGATCGAGCAGAACCAGCGGGCGCTCCCCACCGAATCGGAGATGCCCGCGTTCTTCGACATGATCTCGCGCAAGACCGGCGAGGCGGGGATCGAGCTCGTGAAGCGCGAGATCAAGAAGGACGTCGTGATCGACGCCGGCGGCGCGCCGCCGCCGGCCCCGGGGGCCAAGCCGGCGCCGGCGACGGTGCCGGTCGCGGCCGCGTCGTTCATCAAGGTGCCGGTCGACATCGAGGTGACGGGCACGTACTACCAGCTCAAGAAGTTCCTGGCGTCGCTGCGCCCGCGCAAGGTCGAGTCGAGGCCGACCAACCCCGACGCCGTCGAGGAGAAGGATCGCATCGTCACGATCGAGTCGCTGGCGATCACCGACCCCAAGGTGCGCAACAACGAGATCGTGCTCACCGCGCGGTTCACCGCGGCGACGTTCCGCGCCAACGCGCCCGAGCCGCCCGCCGGTGCGCCCAGGCCCGCCGCGCCCCCATCGCCGCCCGCCGGCGGCAACGTGCCGCTCAACCAGCCGGCGAACACGCCGGTCCCCACGGGCGTCACCCGCGATCCCAAGGGGCTCCAGACGAAGACCAACGCGTCGATGGACGCGTCCGACACCCGCGCGCAGAAGGCGAGCGAGAGCGGCGGCGAGAAGATGGAACGCACGCCCGAGCCCGATCGCCCGATGGGAGGTAAGCCATGACCTCGCGTGTCACCGTGCATGCGTGCCTCGCGCTGCTCGCCCTCGCGGGGTGCGGCGAGGACGAAGGCGGCGGCGGCGGGGGCGCCAAGCCGGCCCAGCCCGCGGCGCCGCGCCCGGCGGCCCCACGCCCCGGCGCCGCGGCGGCGACGCAGCCGCTCGCGACGTTCAAGCAGGTCGAGTCGCTCGCCGCCGACGAGAAGGAAGCGAAGTCGCTGCGCCACCAGTTCCGCGAGACCGACTTCCAGGTCGATCCGACCGGCACGGTCAACCGCGATCCGTTCCGCAGCTACGTCATCAACCAGCCCGGCGTGACGACGGGCGGCGGCTCCATGCTCACCGCCGAGCCGACCGACCTGTGCCCGTCGAAGCGGCAGATCGCGAACACGTACATGGCGCGCGAGCTCAAGCTCGTCGGCATCGTGGCGCGCGGCACCGAGCGCACGGCCCTGTTCAGCGACACCAAGCAGCAGGGCCACCTGGTCAAGCGCAACGACTGCATCGGCAAGGAGAAGGGCCGCGTCGTCGAGATCGGCGCCACCTACGCCAAGGCCGAGATCTCCGCCGAGCCGCTGCCCAACCAGCAGCCGCGTCCTCCCGACGTGATCGTCTACCAGCTCCATCCCCAGCAGTTGCCCGTCGACCCGGGTGCCTCCGACGATGCGTCGGGCGGCCCGTCGCCGAAGGGATCGTGATCAAAAATTTGTGATCCCCGCGCGTGCGGGGTGAAAATCGTCAAACGCTCGGCGCAACCGCGCCGGCCAAGGTTCGTGCGCCGAGGTGGCGCGCGCCGCTCGAGGTCTGTCCAGGAGACACCATGCGTGCTCGAAAGCTCGTCCCCCACCTGAGTGTGCTCGTCGCCGTCGCGGCGATGATCGCGGTCGCCGGTTCGCGGCCCGCGCACGCTGGCGGCAAGAACCAGATCCGCGGCGTGGCGATCCGCCACGACGCCGGCGCGACCACGGTCCGCATCCAGGGATCTGGGACGCCGACGTTCACCGTCTACAAGCTCGAGCGACCGACCCGCGTCGTCGTCGACGTCGCGCAGGCGACGCTCGATCGCAGCGTGCGCGGCGACGAGCCGAGCGCGACGTTCGCGGTGAACAGCTGGGCGGTGAGCCAGGTCGCCGCCATGGCGATGGAGGACGGCAGCACGTCGGTGCGCGTCGTCGTCACGCTGGCGCGCCCGGGGCGCTACGACGTGAAGGCCGACGGCAAGGACGTCGTCGTGAAGGTGAGCCCGCGTGATCCGGAGCCGGCGGTCGCGAACAGCGCCGAGCTGGAGCGCGCGCGCGCCGAGGCCGCCGCGGCGAGGCAGGCCGCCGCTCAGGAACAGAAGAAGGCCCAGGACGCCGTCGCCGCCGCCGCGGCCGCGCGCAAGGCGGCCGACGACGCGATGAAGGCGGCGTCGACCGCCTCGTCCAGCGAGCGCGCGAGCGCCGAGCGCAAGGTCGCCGAGGCCAAGGCCGAGGCCGCGCGTGCTCGCGAAGCGGCGGAGCAGGCCGAAGCGAACGCGCGTGCGGCTGCGCAACGCGCGGAGCAGAGCGCCAGGGCCCAGATCGCCAAGGCGAAGACCGACGCCGACGCCGAGATCGCGAAGGCGAAGTCCGAGGCGGAGGTCGAGATCGCGAAGGCGCGCGCCGCGGCCGAGCGCGATCGCGAGGAGGCCGCGCAGGCGCGTGCGGCCGCCGATCGCACGATGGCCGACGCGACGGCGAAGCTCGCGAAGGTCGAGGCCGACCGCAAGCGTGTGGAGGCCGAGGCGAGGGCTGCGGAGCGCGCGCGCGACGAGGCCAAGGCGGAAGCCGCCCGCGCCGAGCAGCGCGAGCGGGACGCGCGCATCGCCGCCGACAAGGCCGCGGCCGAGCGCAAGGCCGCGCAGGACGCGGTCGCCAGGGCCGAGGCCGAGCGCGCCCGCGCCGCGGGCGCGAGCACCGACGCGGTGCGTGTGCGCGCCGCCGCCGACGAGAAGATCAAGGACGCGGAGGCGCGCCTCGCGCGCGCCGAGGCCGCGCGGGTCGCCGCCGAGACCGCGCGCAAGCAAGCCGAGCGCGCCGCCACCGCCGCGCGCGAGGACGCGGACCGCGCCGCCGCCGCGGCGCGCAAGGACGCCGCCGCCGCGCAGGCCGCGATCGCGGCGGCCACCACCGCGCGCACGCAGGCCGACGCCGCCACGCGTGAGGCGATGGCGCAGCGGGCCGCCGCCGAGTCGCAGCGAGCCGCCGCCGAGCAGCGCAAGGCCGATACGCTCGCCGAGGCGGACCGAGCCGAGACCCGTCGCGCCCAGGCCGAGGCTGCCGCCGCGCGCGCCGCCGAGATCCGCCGCGCCGAGGAGGCCGCCGCGGCAAGCGCCGCCGATACCCGCCGCACCGAGGAGGCCGCCGCCGCGCGCGCCCGCACCGCGCGCCAGGCCGAGGAGCAGGCGATGCAGGCCGCGGCCGCGGCGCGGGCCTCGGCCGAGGCGCGCAAGCAGGCCGCCGAGCGCGCCGCCGACCAGGCCGAGCGCGCGGTCGCCATGGAGCGCGACGCCGCCAAGGTCGCCCGCGACCGCAAGCGCGCCGCCGAGGAGGCCGAGGCCGAGGCGCGCGCCGCAGCGCGCCGCAAGGCGTCCGCCGACGAGATCGCCACCGCGCGCGCCGAGGCGTCGCGCCTCGCCGCCGAGCGCGAGCGGGCCGAGCGCGAGCTCGCCGAGCGCACGAAGGAGGTCACGCGCACGCGCGCCGAGGCCGACCGGCTCGCCGCCGCGAAGTCGACCGCCGCGAAGGAAGCCGAGCGTCTCGCCGCCGAGCGCAACGCGGCCACCGCCGAGGTCGCTCGCCTCAAGCAGGCCGCCGCCGACGCGCGCGACGCGCGCACCCGCGAGGAGGCGCGCCTGGCCGAGGTCACCAAGGCCCGCGAGGCCGAGGAGCAGGCGCTGGCGCGCGTCCGCGCGCGCCCCGTGCCCGTGCCCGCGCCCGTGCCCGTGCCCGAGAAGCCGGCCGCTTCCGTCAAGGCCGCCTCGACCGCGCCCGCTACCATCAAGCCGGCCAAGCCCACCGCCAAGATCGCCGCCGTGCGCTTCGCGCCATCGGACAGCGAGCACACCGTCGTCGTCGACATCGACGGCAAGGGCGCGACCGCCGAGCTCGTCCGCACCGGCACGCGCAAGGCCGAGCTCGTCGTGAAGGGCGCGACCCTGCCCGCCGATCTCGCCCGCACGCTCGACACCAGCCGCTTCGGCGGCCCGATCCGCGCCGTCTCGTCGTACACCGACGCCCGGACCGGCGAGGTCCGCGTCGTCGTCGACCTCACCAGCGAGGTGACCCCGCGCTTCGACACCGCGGGCGGCGACCTGCGCCTCGCGTTCGCCACGCCGCCGGCCAAGGTCCGCACGCAGAGCGTGCCCGGCCCCGTCGTCGGCGGCTTCGGCGCCACCTCGACCCCGGTGACCCAGACCTCGGTCGCGCAGCTCGGCCGCAAGAAGGTCTACCGCGGTCCGACGATCGACCTCGACTTCAAGGACGCCGACATCCACGACCTGCTGCGTACGCTCGCCGACGTCGGTCGCGTGAACATCGTGGTCCCCGAGGAGGTCCGCGCCAGCGTCACGGTGCGCATGAAGCGCGTGCCGTGGGATCAGGCGCTCGACGTCATCCTCGCCTCGAAGGGCCTCGGCTACCGCAAGGAGGGCAACCTCTACCGGGTCGCGCCGCAGAAGCAGCTCGACGCCGAGGACGAGGCCGAGGCCGCGCGGCTGCGCGCGATGGTCGAGATGGAGGCGCCCAAGCCCGAGGTCTACACCCTCAACTACACCGACGCGGAGAGCGTGAAGCCCACGCTCGAGCCGCTGCTCTCGCCCAAGGGCAAGATCGAGGTCGACAAGCGCACCAACTCGATCGTCGTCAACGACGTGACCCGCAACCGTCGCGAGATCGTCGACCTCGCCCGGAACCTCGACACCCAGACCCCGCAGATCTCGATCGAGGCGCGCATCGTCGAGGCCCGCTCGCAGTACGAGCGTCAGATCGGCATCCAGTGGGGCGGCCGCGCCCTCGCCGGCGCTGCCGGTGGCAACGCGACCGGCCTCATCTTCCCGTCGACGGTCGGGTTCACGGGCGGCGCCGCCGACCCGCAGAAGTCGGAGAACGGCGTGGCGACGCCCGCGGACTTCGCGGTCAACCTGCCGGTCGGCGGCACGCAGGGCGCGCTCGGCCTGACGCTCGGCTCGGTCGGCGGCAACGTGAACATCAACCTGCGCCTGTCGGCCCTCGAGGAGACCGGCACCGTGCGCATCATCTCGGCGCCCAAGGTCACGGTGCTCAACAACATCGAGGCCGAGATGAAGCAGGGCGTGAAGATCCCGATCTCGATCGTCAGCGCGGAAGGCACGCAGACGCAGTTCGTCCGCGCCGAGCTGTCGCTGAAGGTGACTCCGTACGTGTCCCAGCGCGACTGCGCCATCATGATGGACGTGCAGGTGACGAAGGACGAGCCAGACTTCGTCAACACCGGCGCCCGCGGTGACCCCACGATCCTCAACAAGGAAGCCAAGACGCGCATGCTGGTCAACGACGGCGAGACGTCCGTGATGGGCGGCATCTACACCCGCAACAGCGGTCTCTCGTACAGCAAGATCCCGTTCTTCGCCGACATCCCGGTGCTCGGCTGGCTGTTCAAGCGTCGCATCGAGACCGACGACCGCGCCGAGCTCCTCATCTTCATCACGCCCAAGATCACGAACAAGGCGTCGCTGCGCTGCGCGCCCTGATCACCGTGTCCGCCGTGCCCTCGTGACCGTCCACCCCGTCTTCCTGATCGGCTTTCCGGCCGCGGGCAAGACCACCGTCGGGACCCAGGTCGCGGCCGCCCTCGGCCGCGACTTCGTCGATCTCGACGACGCGATCGCCGCACGGGCCGGCGGCACGTCCGCGGCCGCGCTGGTCGCCGCCGACGAGGTCGACTTCCGCCGGCGCGAGGCCGAGGCGCTCGCCGCGCTGGCCACCGACGCGACCCCGCGCGTGATCGCGACCGGCGGCGGAGCCGCCACCTGGGGCGACAACCTCGCGCGCATGCGCGCCGCGGGCCTGGTGGTGACGCTCGCCGTCGACCTCGACGTGGCCCTCGCGCGCGCCGCCGCGAGCGGGCCTCGTCCGCTGCTCGGACAGCCGCGCCCGGCCCTCGAGGCGATGTACCGTCGCCGCGCCGCGGCCTACCGCCGCGCCCACGCCGTCGTGTCGACCGACGACCGCGCGCCCGCCGCCGTCGCCGCCGACGTGGTCGCGCTGGTTCGCCGCGCCGAGGCTCGCCCCGGCGCCGCCGCGTGGGTCTGCCTCGGCGAGCGCACCTATCCCATCGTCGTCGACGACACGCCGCTCGCCGCCGCGCTCGCGCCGTACGTGCGCCCTGGCAAGGCCGCGCTGGTCGCCGACGCCAACCTCGCGCCGTGGATCGCCGCCTACCGCGATGCGCTCGCCGCCGCGGGCGCCGACGTCCACGTCGAGGTCGTCCCCGCCGGCGAGGCCTCGAAGTCGCTCGACACGTACGGCCGCCTCGCCGGCGCGCTCATCGGCGCTGGCCTCGATCGCTGGGGCACGGTGTGGGCGCTCGGCGGCGGCGTCGTCGGCGACCTCGCCGGCTTCGTCGCGGCGACGCTCTACCGCGGCGTCGACGTCGTGCAGCTACCGACGACGCTCGTGGCGATGACCGACTCGGCGATCGGCGGCAAGACCGCCGTCGACGTGCCCGCCGGCAAGAACCTGGTCGGCGCGTTCCACCAGCCGCGCCTCGTCCACGCCCACACGCCGACCCTCGACACGCTGCCGCCGCGCGAGCGCCGCGCCGGCTTCGGCGAGCTGTGGAAGTACGCCCTCCTCGACGGTGACGCGCTCTGGGACGCGGTCGCCGCGCTCGCGCCGTGGGCCGCGGGCGACGCCGCGCCGACGCCGCCCGGCGCCGTCGGCGTCATCGAGCGCGCGGCCGCGCTCAAGGCGGCGATCGTCAGCCGCGACGAGCGCGAGCGGACCCCGGTTTCGCTGGTGCCGGGGGCGCCGCCTCCAGGCGGCGGCGCCGGCGAGCGCGCCCTCCTCAACCTGGGCCACACCATCGGCCACGCCATCGAGGCCGCCGCCGGCTGGTCGCTCCTGCACGGCGAGTGTGTCGGCCTCGGGCTCGTCGCCATGGCGCGTATCTCCCACCGCCTCGGCGTCGCGGGCGCCGACCTCGAGCCGCGCGTCACCGAGGCGCTCGCCGCGACCGGCCTGCCCACCGATCTCGGCCCCTGGCTCACCCCCGAGGTGCTCGGCCGGGTCACGGTGGACAAGAAGCGCCGGGGCACCCACATCGGATTCGTCGTCTGCGCGACGTCCGGCGACTGCCGCGTGATGGACGTCGCGCCATCCGACCTCGCCGATCTTTTGCGACCATGAAGTCAACCTTGCTACGATCGCTCGCGACGTGGAGGCACGTATGAACGTCAGAATGCTCGCTCTCTGCGGTGTCCTTGGACTCGGCGCCGGCGCCTGTGTCGACAACTACTCCGATAGCGGGTTGCGCATCCTCGGAAACGTTGCGCCCGGCGGCCAGTGCGACGTGGACAGCTCGTCGACGACCTTCCACGACGACGGGCTGATCGACGCGAACTCGCCGCTCGGGTACGTGTTCACGCCGTCGGTGATCAACGACCTCCAGACGCGCGAGGGGGAGCCGATCGGTCCCAAGACGATCTACGTCACCGCCGCGCGCGTCCGGATCTCGTTCTACGATCCGGACTTCGACGACCTGCCCGTCGACGCGAGTCTGCTGCGCTTCCAGGTCCCGACGTCGGGCGCGATCGAGCCGAACGGTGGCACCGCCGCCTATTCGTTCGAGGTGGTCCCTGCCGAGCTGCTGGCCGCGATCGGCGCGCGGCTGCCTGACCCGACGACCGAGAAGCCGCTCTCGCGGACCACGCTCGACGTGTCGGTCCAGATGGTCGGATCGCACGGTGCCAGCGAGGTCGTGTCCAACGCGTTCCGTTACCCGATCGAGGTCTGCGACAGCTGCGTCCTCAACGACGTCGGTTCGTGCGACACCCTGCCCGACGGCTTCGTCGCGCGGACCGGCGGATCGTGCAACGTCTTCCAGGACGGCGTCATCGACTGCTGCGACAACTTCACCGTCTGCCCGGCGACGCCACCCGCGACACCGAACTGATCGCGTCCCCGGCGCCGCGCGCCGACGACAACTGCGTGATATAAGGGGGCTCTTCGGGGCCCTTGACGGCTCCCTCTGCGTCCGAGGTGCATATTGTTCGCTGATACTCTCAAGAAGGTCTGCGACAACGTCGATGGTGGGCTCGGCGCCATCGTCATGGGGCTCGACGGGATCGCCGTCGAGACCTACACGCGTCAGCCCGATCGCGTCGACATCAACACGGTGGCGATGGAGTTCAGCTTCATCCTGAGCCAGGTGCGCAAGGCCTCCGACACGCTCAAGATCGGCACCTTCGAGGAGCTGACGGTGAAGGCGGAGCGGCTCGTCCTGTGCGCGCGCATGATCTCGCCCCAGTACTTCCTCGCGGTCGCGCTGGCGCCCGAGGGCAACTTCGGCAAGTGCCGCTACCTGATGCGCCTCGCCGCGCCGCAGCTGACGGCGCAGCTCTAGCACGGCCCCGTCATGCACATCCTGGTCGTGCACGGCCCCAACCTGAACCTGTTGGGCACGCGCGACCCCGCCGTGTACGGCACCACCACGCTCGCCGAGATCGACGCCGAGCTGGTGCGCCGCGCGGCCGCCCGCGGCGCCACCGTCACGTGCGTGCAGTCCAACCTCGAGGGCGCGATCGTGGACGCGATCCAGGGCGCGCGCGGCACCGCCGACGCGATCGTGATCAACCCCGGCGGCTACACCCACACGAGCGTTGCGATCCGCGACGCGATCGAGGCGGTGGCCTTACCAGCGATCGAGGTCCACCTCTCGAACATCCACGCGCGCGAGCCGTTTCGACACACGTCGATCACCGCGGCGCGCTGCGTCGGACAAATCTGCGGTTTCGGGCCGCAAAGCTACTACCTGGGACTGGACGCCGCCTTGACGATCGTGGAAGGTTCGCCCCGCTGATGGCGAACGGACGCAAGGCATCGAAAGTCGCGACCCCGACCGCCGGCCGGAAGCAGTGGCCGGCCGAGGCGCCCGAGGGCGGCGGCGGAGCGGGCGCATCGACCGAGGATCTCGTCTCCATCGTGCGCGGCCTCGCCGCGGCGGTGGCCGAGCACAACCTCTCGGAGCTCGTCGTCGACACGCCCGAGGTCACCTTCACGCTGCGTCGCGGGGTGGCCGGCGTCGCCACCTCCGTCGCGGCGCCCCACATGGCGCCGATGCACGCGCCGGCGATGCCGACCACGCCGGCGGTGATCGCCGCGGGGATGCCGTCGGCGTCACCGCCATCGAGCCACGCTTCCGCGCTCGCGTCCGCGGCGCCCGCCTACGAGGCGGCGGTCGAGGACAAGGGCCACGTCGTCACCTCGCCGTTCGTCGGCACCTTCTATCGCAAGCCCAACCCCGACTCGCCCGACTACGTGAAGCTCGGCGACAAGGTCAAGAAGGGCCAGGTGCTCTGCATCGTCGAGGCGATGAAGCTGATGAACGAGATCGAGGCCGACATCGACGGCACGATCGCGGGCATCCTCGCCGAGGACGGCGTGCCGGTCGAGTACGGCCAGCCCCTGTTCAAGATCAACCCGTAGGCACGGGGACCGACCGTGTTTCGCAAGGTCCTGGTCGCCAATCGCGGAGAGATCGCGCTCCGCATCATCCGCGCCGTGCGCGAGATGGGGCTCGAGTCGGTCGCGGTGTACTCGACCGCCGACGCCGACGCGCTGCACGTGAAGTTCGCCGATCAGGCGGTGTGCATCGGTCCGCCGCCGTCGCGGCAGAGCTACCTCAACATCCCGCAGATCATCAGCGCCGCCGAGATCACCGGCGCCGACGCGATCCACCCGGGCTACGGCTTCCTGTCCGAGGACGCCGAGTTCGCCGAGGTCTGCCAGAAGTGCAAGCTGACCTGGATCGGCCCGCCGCCCGAGGCCATGCGCCTCATGGGCGACAAGATCTCGGCGCGCGCGGCGATGCAGAAGGCCGGCGTGCCCATCCTCCCCGGCACCGGCACGATCACGACCGAGGAAGAGCTGCACACGCATGCCGAGCGCATCGGCTTGCCGGTGATCCTGAAGGCGGCCGCCGGCGGCGG
>DDTA01000170.1:25798-28071 GCA_002344285.1 Myxococcales bacterium UBA2376 | reverse complement strand
CCGCGCCACATCGAGATCCAGGTCGCCGCCGACAAGCACGGCAACTACACGCACCTCGGCGAGCGCGAGTGCTCGATCCAGCGCCGTCACCAGAAGGTGATCGAGGAGGCGCCGTCGCTCGCGCTGCCCGACGCGGTGCGCACCGAGCTCACCGCCGCCGCCGTGCGCGCGATCTCCTCGATCGGATATCGCAACGTCGGCACGCTCGAGTTCCTCCTCGATCGCGACGGCAAGTTCTACTTCATGGAGATGAACACGCGGCTCCAGGTCGAGCACCCGGTGACCGAGCTGGTGACCGGCCTCGACCTCGTGCGCGAGCAGCTGCGCATCGCGCAGGGCGAGCCGCTCTCGTTCGATGCCAACGCCGTGCGCAAGCCGCGCGGCCACGCGATCGAGATGCGCATCAACGCCGAAGATCCCGATAGCTTCGCGCCGTGGCCCGGCAAGATCACGGCGCTCCACCTGCCGGGCGGCCTGGGCGTCCGGGTCGACACGCACATCTACGAGGGTTACCGAGTGCCGCCGAACTACGACTCGATGATCGCGAAGATCATCGTGCACGACGCCGATCGCGCAGGCGCGATCCGGCGGGCGCGCCGCTGCCTGGACGAGATGGTGATCGAGGGACCTCGCACCAACATCCCCTTCCTGCGCCGCCTCATGGATTCCCCGGAGTTCCGGGCCGGCGACTTCGACACCGGCTTCGTGGCCCGCTTTCTGGCAAAGGGGAAGCCGTGAGCCCGGGGACCAGCCGCAAGTACCCGTGACGTAGCCCGTCCAGGGCGTAAAATTGCCGAATCATTGAAACCCTTCCTTGACCAGAACGAGCGTCGGGCCGTACCCTTGAACTGTTGCGATTCGACGACTTCTCCGCGGGCCCAGCCGGTTCGCCGGCGGGGGTGAGGTAGCGGCATGGCCTTCAACAAAGAGAAGGTCATGGACGCGGCGCGGAAGTTCGTCGACAAGGGTCAGCTCGACAAGGCGATCAAGGAGTACCTCCGCGTCGTCAAGGAGGACCCCGCCGACGTCCGCGTCTGGCTGAAGATCGGCGACCTGCATGCCCGCAAGGGCCAGAAGCAGGAGGCGACCGAGACGTACCTGAAGGTCGCCCGCTACTACCAGGACCAGGGCTTCTTCACGAAGGCCGTCGCGGTCTACAAGCAGATCCTCAAGCTCGACCCGCGCCTGGTCGAGGTCCACCTCAAGCTCGCGGAGCTGTATCGCCAGCTCGGCTTGATGTCGGACGCGATGCAGCACTTCGAGTCGGTCGCCGCGCACTTCCACCGCGAGGGCAAGACCAAGGAGGCGCTGGCCACGGTGCGCCAGCTCGTCGACCTCGATCCGCAGAACGTCGCGACGCGGATCAAGCTCGCCGAGCTGTACTCGAAGGAGCAGATGGTCGAGGAGGCGGTCGCCGAGTTCGCGCAGGTGTGCGATCAGCTCCGCCGCCAGAACCGTCAGGACGACTTCGTCAAGGTCGCCGAGCGTCTGCTCTGGCACCGCCCCGACAACCGTGATCTCAACCGCGAGCTCGCCGGGCTCTACCTCCGCCGCGGCGATCCGCGGCGCGCGCTGCAGAAGCTCCAGATCTGCTTCAAGGCGGATCCGCGCGACGTCGAGACGCTGGCGCTC
This sequence comes from Myxococcales bacterium UBA2376, assembly GCA_002344285.1. Lineage (GTDB taxonomy): Bacteria > Myxococcota_A > Polyangia > Haliangiales > Haliangiaceae > UBA2376. Next base: position 26,439 of record DDTA01000170.1, on the reverse strand, counting down.
CTGGCGCAGGCGTTCCAGGCGCTCGACCAGAAGGGCAAGACCGTCTCGGTGCTCAAGGAGCTCGCGCGCGTCTTCGAGGAAGCGAAGCAGCGCGCCCGCGCCGAGGAGGTCTATCGCAAGATCCTGGTGTTCGCGCCGGGGGACCCCGACGCGCTCCAGTACCTCGGCGGGAACGCGGCGGCGCCCGCGGCGGCGGCGCCGCCACCGACCGCGCCGGCCGAGCCGCCCAGGAAGCTCAACTGGACCGGCGACGTGCCGGCCCTGCGTCCGCCCGGCGACGCGCGGATGACGGGCGCCATGCCGCTCGTCGACGAGCGTTCGCTCGACGGCGACTTCGCGCTGCCCGACGACGTCGACGGTGACCTGGGCGGTGACGCGGTCGAGGCCGAGCCCGCGGCCGACTTCGCCGCCGACTTCGACGAGCATGCGTCCTCGTCGCACCGCCACGCCTCGGTGGCGGGCGAGGAGCACGCCGAGGAGATCGCCAAGATCCTGACCGAGACCGACGTGTACGTGAAGTACGGTCTCCACCAGAAGGCGATCGAGCACCTGCGCCGCGTGTTCGCGCTCGATCCCGAGAACGTCGAGGCGCGCGAGCGGCTCAAGGACGTGCTGCTCTCGCAGGGCCGCGAGGTCGAGGC
>DDTA01000170.1:0-25685 GCA_002344285.1 Myxococcales bacterium UBA2376 | reverse complement strand
GGGGTGGCGCCGGTCGAGGAGGACATCGACTTCGACGACATCGACTTCGGTGATCCGTCGCGGCCGCGCTTCGACAACATGCCGCGGGCCGAGTCGTTCGACGGCATCGATCCGGCGATGTTCGATCGCCCGGCGTCGCGTGGGGGAGCGGCCGGCGCGAGCGCCCGCGCCGCCTCGCCGCGCGCGGTCGGCAGCGAGCACGACTTCAGCCACGATTCGACGCGTCAGGTGGCGGCCGCCGAGGTGCAGGCGCTGGTGGCGCGCACCGCGCACGACGGCGCGACCGGCGAGGTCGCGATGGGCTCGCCGCCCCCGTTCCGCGCGCCACGCGGCGCCGAGAGCTGGCAGGCCAAGCGCCTGAGCGACGCGCTCGACGCGTCCCTCGACGACTCGCTCGCCGACGACATCGACGAGGGCGTCGCCGCCGAGCTCGGCGCCCGCCCGGGCTTCGACCAGCCCGGCTTCGACTCGACCGCCGGCGATCCGATCGTCCCGCTCGACGACGAGGATCTCCCGTTCGATCCGGCCGCGGCGCGCGAGTTCGACGCCGTCATGCGCGGCCGGAGTCACGAGCCCGGCAGCGCCGAGACGTCGTCCGCGCCGACGTTCGATCCCGGCGCCGCCGCGGCCTTCGATCGCGAGCGCGATCAGTACGTCGGCCAGCCGAGCGCCGCGCCCGCGCCGGAGAAGATGGGCGCGCACGTCCTGCCCGCCGAGTCCTTCGAGGCGGAGCCTTACGACTCCGTCCCCGGCTACACCACCTCCGAGGAGGAGGTCGCGCCAGAGTACGATCAGTACGGCAACGCCCAGTACGCGCAGCCCCAGTACGCCGAGGCGCAGTACGTCGACCCGTACGCGTACGACCAGGGCGGGACGATCGATCAGCCGGTCGAGCCGTACGCGGCCGCGCAGCATGCGAGCGCCGCGCCCCGCACCCTCGAGGACGACCTCGACGACGCCGACTACTACATGCAGCACGGCATGTGGGAGGAGGCGGAGGAGGTGCTGCGCGCGCTGCAGGAGCGCCACCGGAATCACCCGCTGGTCGCGGCGCGCCTGCGCGATCTCGAGGCGCAGATCGCGGCCCAGCACGGCGAGGTCGTCGACGACGTGGCGCAGCCGGCGGCAGGCGGCACCGAGACCGTCGACGTCGACGATCTCGAGGAGATCGATCCCGAGGTCATCGACGACGGGGTCGAGGACGACGACATGGCCGCGGCGTTCGACGAGGCGCAGCGCGTGATCGCCGGACGCCACGACGAGGTCGGTCACCACGCCGGCGCCAGCTCGCGCCCCTCGGTGGTGCTGGAGAAGCCCGTCGAGGACTCCGATGGCGACACCCACTTCGATCTCGGCCTCGCCTACAAGGAGATGGGCCTCTACGACGAGGCGATGAAGGCGTTCGAGAAGGTCGCGCAGTCGTCGCCGACGCGCGAGGTGCAGAGCCGCATGATGATCGGCCTGTGCCAGCGCGAGCAGGGCAACCTGTCGGAGGCGGTGCACCAGTTCAAGGCCGGCCTGCACGCGGCGTCGATCAACGACCGCGAGCGGCAGACGCTCCTCTACGAGATCGGCGCGACGTACGAGTCGCTCGGCGACCCGCGCGAGTCGGTCTACTACTTCGAGATGGTGGTGAAGCGTGATCCCGGCTTCCTCGACGCGCGCGATCGCCTGGCGCGGCTGCGCGGCGGTAGCGGCGGCAACGGCCGCCGCCGGGGCGCGCTCGACGAGACCGGCGATGCGATCGACAGCCTCCTCGCCGACGACGTCTGACGATCGGCGCAGCGAGTGGGCGCGGCGGTGCATCCCATGGACGTGACCGCCGACTTGCCGCCGCGCATCGTCCTCTACGACGGCGTGTGTGGCCTGTGCAACAAGACCGTGCGCTGGCTCATGAAGCGCGACGGCGGCCGCATCTGGTACGCGCCGCTGCAGGGTGAGACGGCGGCGGCGCTGCGCGCGCGCCATCCGCGGATCCCCGAGCAGCTCGACTCGGTGGTGTTCGTCGAGGAGGGGCGCGTGCACCTGCGCAGCAAGGTGTTCCTGTACGCGTCGCGCCACCTCGGGTGGCCCTGGAAGTGGGCGTACGGGTTCCGCTGGTTCCCGGCGTTCCTGCTCGACTGGATGTACTGGATCGTCGCGAAGCTGCGCTACCGCGTCTTCGGCAAGTACGACGTCTGCACGCTGCCCTCCACCGACGAGCGCGCGAAGCTCTTGCCATGATCGCCGACCACGCGGCCCAGGCCGTCGTGGCCCTGGCCGTCGCCGGCGTGCCTCCGTTCATCCTGAGCGAGGCCGCGCGTCAGCGCGGCCGGGTCGAAGGAAGGACCCACGCCGCGCTCGCCGCCGCTGGCCTCCTCGCCGCCGCGTCGTTCCTCACCGCGCCCGGCGCGCTCGCCGTCGCGCTCACGACGCCGTACGCGCTCGGCTGCGCCTGGGTCGCCGCGACGGCGGCGCTGCGCATCGTCGCCCGCGGCCTCCGCCCGGCGAGCGCGCTCGTCGCCGACCTCGCGTACGTGTATCTCGGCGGCGCGGCGGTCTGGCTGGTCGCGCACCGCGCCGACCACGCGCTCCTCGGCTATCCGCCGTTCTGGGTGCTGCTCACCGCGGCGCACTTCCACGTCGCCGGCTTCTACCTGACGTCGATCGCGGCGCTCCACCGACACCCGGTCGCGCTCCTCGTCGCGCTCGCGATCCCGCTCACCGCCGCCGGGATCCACGGCCCGCGCTGGCTCGAGACCTCCGCCGCGCTCGCGACCACCGCCGGCGCGATGGGGGTCGCGCTCGTCGCGCTCTTCACGCGCAGGCTCCTGCACGCCCTCTCGGGGCTCCTGCTCCTCGGCAGCATGGCGCTCGCCGCGGCCTATGCGCTGCGCGCCCACGTGCCGGCCTTCACGTTCGCCGGCCTCGATCCGCTCTCGTCGATGGTGGTGACCCACGGCGTCGCCAACGCGCTCGCCGTCGCCCTCGCGCTGGTCGCCTTCACGCGCGCGCCGCCGCCGCCGCACGCTCGCTTCGCGCCGCCGTTCTCGCGCCTCGCCGCCGGCCTCCACGTGGGCGCCCGCTTCTTCGCCGCGCGCGGCCTCGAGCGCACGCCGCCCCCGCCGGCGTCTCCGCCGCGCGGCCTCGTCGACTCGCTCGACGAGCTCGCGCACCCCGGCAACGCGCCCGCCGCCGTCGCGCCCGCGATCCGCGCCTTCTACGAGCGCACGCACGATCACGCGCTCGTCGTGCGCCCGCGCTGGCGCGCCGGCTTTCGCACCGGGGCCCGGCTCTTCGCCCGGCTCGCGCGACGCATGGGCCAGCTCCAGCTGCCGGTCACCGCGGAGCGCGGCGACGAGGGCATCACCTCGCGCATCGTCGCGATCGACCCCGCCGCCGACGGCCGCCCATCCCCGCGCGCGTGGATCCGCACCTTCGCCGACGGGCGCGCCATGTACGTCGCCGCGTACGCGACGCACACCACCGACGGCACCGCGTACATGAACATCGCGTTCCCGCTTCCCGGCGGACACCTGGCGAGCATCCTCCGCCTCGACAACCTCGCCGGCACCGACGGCGGCGTCATCCTGTCGACGCGCACCGGCGGCGACGCCGGCATCTGGCTCTGCGCGCGCGCCTTCCGCCGCACGTGGCCGCTGCGCCTCCCGCTCGCCGAGACCATCGCCGTCTGGACCCGCGACGATGCCGCGGCGCCTGCCGAGCTCCGGGCGCTCGCGCCGCCCGGCGCCACGTCGATCGCGCGCCACGAGCTCTGGCTGTGCGGCATGCACTACCTGACGCTCGACTACGCGATGACGCCGCTCGCGCCGTGACCGCGACCGGTCAGCTCGCGAGCACTTCTTGCGCGCGCAAGACGGCGGCCGGACGCTTCTTGACGCCCAGCTTCTGATAGAGGCGGAAGAGCCGGCTCTTGATCGTGCCGGTGCGGACGCCCAGCGTCTGCGCGATCTCGTCGTTGGACAGCCCGCGCCACAGGAGCGCGAGCAGGCGCGCGTCCGTGATCTGGAGGCCGAGGCCGCGGGCCAGCTGCTCGGCGATCTGGCGGCTGCCCGACCCCTGCGCGATCGCCAGCTCGATGAGGAGCGTCCCGGGACGGGCCAGGCTGCGCGCCCGCACCCGGACCGTGAGCTCGCCGTGGACCAGCCGCTCGAGCGCGTGCCCGTGCCGCTCGACCTGGGCCCGGAGGCCGGGCAGGGCGACGGTGAGCCAGGGCGGCATGACGCCGAGCGGGCTGTCCAGCATGGAGCGGGCGCTCGCGTTCATGTACATGGCGCGGGCCGACGCGTCGGCCACGACCACGCCGACCTCGGCGCTCTCGAGCACCGAGAGGAGGAGATCCATCGTCGCGGCCGGACCCTCGGGGGCGCGAGGGACGACGGTGGCGCGATCGACGCCGGGATGGGTCGGAGGAAACGGCGGGAAGGCGTTCAGCATGCCCCACCTTTGTTCACGCCGCGTGCCGCGAGGTGAACCCAGGTTTTTGCGCCACTTGCGTGCGCAAGACGCTGTCCGGGTCCGGACAGTGGTTGGTCGGCCTTGTGTTCCGGGCGATCGGAGCCGATCAGGCCGGCCGCGATCCTCCGAGAATCAGAGACAGGTTGGTGGCCGTGACTCGGTGCAGCGACGCGGAGAGTGACTTGGGCGTGAACCCTTCGAAGGCGATCTCGAGCACGTCCATCGGACCGACGTGGAGCCGGTCGGCGGTCATCGCGAGGCCGCCGAGGTGGAGGTCCTTGACCGTCATGTCGAGCGCGCCGGCGCGGGCGCCGATCACGCCCTCGCCTGGCTGGACCAGCGAGCCGACGATCAGGAGGTCGACGATGCCTGGCGCGTCATCGCCGCCGAAGCGGATGGTCCCGCCGAAGGCGTCCAGGTTGCGCGGGGCGACCATGGAGAGGTGGATGTTGAGGTCCCCGATCGACAGCGAGCGCAGGCGGCCGCGCTTTTCGTCCTTCTTGTCCGGCTTGTCCGGCTTGTCCGCCTTCTCGGGGGAGGGGCTGGGCGCGCGCCGGCCCGGGATGCGGGGGTCGGTGAGGGCGCGCAGCGGGATCCGATCGAAGGCGGCGACCGCGCTCGCGTCCTGGTCGAGCGCGAAGGAGATGATCTCCTTGGTGCCGAGGATCGGCACGCCGTAGCCGATGCGGAAGCGGCCGTTCTCGACGCCGATGTCGAGGAACGTACCCTCGAGCCACGAGAGCCCGTCGTCGAGCTTCTTGTAGTCGAACGCGCCGTCCTTGATCTCGACGTTCACCGTCTGGTCGAGCGTGCGCTTGCCGAGCACCGGCAGGTCGAGCACGACCTTGATCGTGAGCCCCACCGTCCCGCCGACGGCGTCGAGGAACCGCAGCCGCTCCTGCCGCAGCCCCGCCGGCTCACGCTCATCCTGAGCGGAGGACGAGCGAAGCGAGTCCGTCGTCGAAGGACGGAACGCCGTCAGATCCGGAACGTGCAGCTTCACGTCGGCGAACGACGCGTGCTGCGCGTTGAGCTCGACCCCGCCGCCCGCCGATCGCGTGAGCCGGACGCCGTGCGGCAGCTCGACGCCCTCGATGTGCAGCTCGAAGCGGCCTTCCTTGTCGCGCAGCCAGAAGCGTTCCGCCGACGCGGACTCGGTCGCCCAGTCGACCCCCTTGAGCCGGCCCACGAGCGCCTCGAACGTGACCGTCCCCGCGCCGTACGCGACCGCGCCGCTCTCGCCCTCGAGCCCCTCGATCACCGCGCGCGGGAAGTCGAGCCGCCGGGTCTCGCCGCCGATCGTCACGCCCATCCCGTCGACGCGGATGTTGCCCTGGGTACGGTTCCCGCTCACGAGGGGGAAGCTTAGCGCCCATGGTGCGCAACCTCACGTCTCGACGTGACATTCCCGCCGCTCGCTTCGGGCTTGCGATGCCGCTTCACTGGTGTACAACCGCGCGCTATGCGTACGCGCACACCTTCGTTCGTGCCCGCCGTCGCGGCGGCCCTGTTCCTGTTCGCCTGCGGTGGCGGCGACGACACCGGCGACGACGTCGACGCGCGCCGCATCGACGCCCCGATGCTCGACGCCGCCGAGACCGACGCGCCCGACATCGACGCGCCGATGATCGACGCCGGCATCGACGCCCCCACGGATGCCCGCGCGGACGCGCCCATCGACGCGATGCCGACCCCGTCCGAGTCGATCGGCTTCGTGCGCGCCGCGAACGGCGCCGTCAACTTGCCGGTGATGAACGTGACCGTCACGTACATCAAGCCGGTCGGCGGCACGCCCGCGAATGACCCGGCGGGCTTCACCGTCCAGGCGGTGCAGAACGGTCCGGCGGTCATGATCGCGGTCGATCCCGCGACGCTCACGCCGGTGCCGGCAGTGGGTGACGTCGTGAGCTTCACCGTCACGAACGTGGCCGTGAACGCGATGCAGCCTCGCGCGACCGCCATCACGAACTTCACGCGCGTCTCGCAGGGCGCCGACGTCGGCGCCCTCGCGCAGGATGTCACCGCGGCGACCGATCTCGTCACGGCGCTCGGCAACTACGACTCGGAGATCATCGACGTCAGCGGAACCATCGCTGGCAACTTCACGTCGGCCGGCTCGGGCTTCGAGCAGGGCCAGATCACGACGACCGGCATCGGCACCGCGTCGTCGAGCTTCGTCCTGCGCGTGCCGTCGACGATGCGCGACGCCAACGACCTGGTGATGGGCTGCAACTTCACCGTCGACAACACGCCGATGCATCGCTTCAACGCCAACGCGCAGGTCTCCGCCTTCGTCGCGGCCGACATCTCGATCAACGGCTGCCCGGCCCCGATCGTGACCAACGCGGTTGCGCTCTCGGCAACCGAGGTACGCGTGACCTTCTCGCGCAACGTCGACGTCAACAGCGTGATGGCGGACGGTTCCCAGTTCACGTTCGACAACGGCCTCACCGCGTCGGCGGCGGTGGTCAGCGGTCGTACCGTCACGCTCACGACGTCGACTCAGAGCAACGTCACGATGTACACGGTCACCGTGGCCAATACGGTCACCGACTCGCTCGGCACCGCCATGGGAACGCCGAACATGTTCATGTTCATGGGGTTCGTGGCGCCCGCCGTCGTGCGTATCAACGAGCTGAACGCCAACATCGCCAACGGCTGCGACCTCATCGAGCTGCGCGTGATCGCCGGTGGCGCGCTCACCGGTTTCCGGATCACGGAGCGCACGGGACTGGCCGGCGACAACGAGCTGAACTTCACGTTCCCCGCGATGGTGCTGCAGACCAACGATCTCGTCGTCGTCCATCTCAACTCGGGTAGCGCGACCTGCAACCCCAGCGCGGCCACCCAGGAAACGACGAGCGCGAACCAGCAGCCGGCGGCGTCCTTCACCGGTAACTACGACTCCGCCTACGATATCTGGGTGTCCGACGGCGGCCTCGTTGCCACGGACAACGTGATCACGCTCCACGGCCTGTCCGCGATCCTCGACTGCGTGCTCGCGAGCGACGACGCGACGGGGACCTCGGCGCTCAACAGCGAGACCGCGGCGGCTGCGTGCGCCACCGCGAACCAGTGGCAGATCGTCGGCGGTGGTGTACCGAGTGGCGGGTTCGTCGACGACGACTTCAGCGCGAACGCGGCGCTCGACCTGAACGGCACGACCAACTCGTCGACGGGCAATACGATGCAGCGCCTCGACAACAGCGACGACAACGACAAGAACGACTGGAACAACGGCACTGACCTCGTGCGCGCCCACACCTGGGGTCTCATCAACGCGGGTCAGACGCCGTTCTGATTCCCTCCTGATTCCGAGCCGTTGCGCCGGCCGTCGAGAAATCGGCGGCCGGCGCGCAACTTTTCGGGGCGGCCTCGATAAGAGGCAACATCCATGTCCAAGGACCGCCCCACCCGGATGGACCGGCCGTTCCCGGCGCACCCCGCGCCGACCGGTCGCCAGACGGCCATCCGCGAGAATCCGGACGCAGGTAAGCTGCCGGAATCCTGGGCGGACGGGAGCCTCGCCTCAGGACTCGACCGAGGGGGGTGGCTCCCGCATAATGCTGCGGCGATGGAAGGCGCCGTCATTGGTCAGTACAAGGTGACCAAGAAGCTGGGGGAGGGCGGCATGGGCGCGGTCTTCGCGGGCGAGCACACCCTCCTCGGGCGCAAGGCCGCCATCAAGATGCTCCTGCCGGCGCTGTCGCAGAACCAGGAGATCGTGCAGCGCTTCTTCAACGAGGCGCGCGCGGCGACCGCGATCCAGGACCCGGGCATCGTCCAGATCTTCGACTTCGGCTACCACGTCGACGGTAGCGCGTACATCGTCATGGAGTTCCTCGAGGGCGAGCCGCTCGACAGCCGGCTCAAGCGCCTCGGCCGCCTCAACCCGTTCGATGCGCTGCGCATCATGCGGCAGGCGTCGTCGTCGCTCGCCGCGGCGCACGCGCGCGGCATCATCCACCGCGACCTCAAGCCCGAGAACATCTTCCTCGTCGCGGACCGCGAGGTCGCCGGCGGCGAGCGCCCCAAGCTGCTCGACTTCGGCATCGCCAAGCTGACCAACGACAGCGAGAGCAAGGTCAAGACGCACACCGCGGCGATCATGGGCACGCCCATGTACATGTCGCCGGAGCAATGCCGTGGCGCCGGCGCCGTCGACGCGCGCTCCGACGTCTACGCGCTCGGCTGCGTCCTCTTCCACCTCGTCTGCGGGCGCACGCCGTTCGACGGCGACGGTGTCGGCGAGATCATCGCGAGCCACCTGCGCGAGCCGCCGCCGGTGCCGTCGCACGTCGTGCCCGGACTTCCGCCGGAGCTCGACGCGCTCATCCTCCGCTGTCTCGCCAAGCAGCCCGAGCAGCGCTTCCAGTCGGCGAACGAGCTCGCCGACCACATCGGCTGGTTGCTCGGCGCCGGCGGCCAGCCGTCGGCGGCGCCGGCGATGCCGAGCGGCCAGTACGGCGTCCCGGGTACGCCGACGACGCTCTCGGGCGCGTCGGGCGTGCGCTGGAACACCGGCGGTGGCGTCTCGGCGCAGACGCCGGTGCCGGGGACGGTCGCGCCGACGAAGAGCAAGGCCGGGCTCATCATCGCGGGGCTCGGGGTCGTCGGCGTCGCCGCGGGCGTCGTCGTGATGCTGTCGATGGGCGGCGGCGCTGGCAGCGGCGGCGGCACGAGCGCGGGCTCGTCGACGGAGCCGGCCGCGGCGACCGGCGCGGCGAGCGCGGGCACCGCGACGCCTGCGCCGCCGGATCCGCCGTCGCCCACCCCGCCTGCGCCGGTCGTCGAGCTCGACGCCGGCACGGCCGTCGCCGAGACGCCGGTCGACGCCGGCGAGGCGGTCGTCGCGAAGTCGGATCCGAAGCCTGACGCGAAGTCGGATTCGAAGACCGACCGCAAGAAGAAGCGCGACGACCGATCGAAACCGGACACCAACACGCAACCGCCGCCGCCGCCGGCCGATACCGCGACCAAGGGCAGCAAGTGCCCACCCCCTGCGGTCCCCGGCGACCTCGACTGCGACGGCATTCCCGACCGGCGATGACGTGACGGTTCGGGCACGGTCGCGCTAGCCTGGGCGCGTTACCTGGAGAATGACATGCGCACGCTCTCGTCCCTCGTGATGATCTCGTTCGGTCTCTTCGCGCTCGTCGCCTCGGCGGGCCTGGCGCACGCCCAGATCGCGGAGCAGCTCTTCCGCGAGGGCAAGCGCCTCATGGCGGAGGGCAAGATCGCCGAGGCGTGCACGGCGTTCGAGGGTAGCTACCGCAAGGACGAGGCGGTGACCACGCTGCTCAACCTCGCCGACTGCCGCGAGAAGAACGGCCAGTACGCGAGCGCGTGGGGTCACTTCATCGAGGCCGAGCGCAAGACGCGCGGCAACTCCGCCGAGGCGGGCTTCAACTCGACCGCCAAGGACCGCGCGGGCAAGCTCGAGGGCCGGCTCTCGTACCTCATCATCAACGTGCCCGACGAGGCGCGCGTCGACGGCCTCGAGATCACGCGCAACGGCCAGCCCGTCGACAAGGCGGAGTGGAACCGCGACATCCCCGTCGACGGCGGCACGTGGAAGGTCGAGGGCAAGGCGCCTGCGTTCGAGGCGTGGTCGACGTCGGTGACGGTGGGCAAGGAGAAGGACAAGCAGTCGGTGAACGTGCCGCGCTTCCGCGCGCTGCCGGCCGACGTCGTCAAGCCGCCCGACGGCCCCGAGACGGTGGCGGGCCCGGCGCCCTCGTCGTTCACCGGCAAGCGCAAGGCGGCGCTCGGCGTGGGCGCGGTCGGCCTCGTCGGCCTCGGCGTCGGCACCGTCTTCTACTTCCAGGCGTCGGGCGTCTACGACGACGCCAAGGCGGCGCAGACCAACGCCGACCGCGAGCGCCTCACCGACGACGCCAACGGCAAGTACCTCCTGGCGCAGATCGGCTGGGGCGTGGGCGCGGCGGCGGTGGGCGCGGCGGCGTTCCTGTGGATCACCGGCGGCCCGTCGAGCGGAGAGAGCGTCGACGAGACCGGCCTGATCTTCACGCCGCGCGTCGACGGCCGGAGCGCGGGCTTCGCGCTCAGCGGTCGCTTCTGAAGCGGGCGCGGGTCGTCAGAGCCCGAACGCGCAGATGTCGAGCGTGACGTCGTCGACGACCCAGAGGTCGTCGTCGAAGCACAGGTCGAGGTTCGCGAGTTCGCACTCGACCCCGGTCTCGTCGACCACGAGCACGTCGTAGCGACCGCACACGATGTCGTAGATGATGACGTCCGACCCTGGAGGGAGCGATCCGGCGATGAGGTCCGGCCCCCACGAGGCGTCGTTCACGTGGGCGATGTAGAGCTCGTCGAGCCAGTAGCTCGAGCGGTTCGCCACGGTCAGCGTCGAGTCGCCGGGATCGTCATCGGCGACGATGAAGCAGCCACCGGAGAGGGTCGCCGTCGCGATCACGGCGCCGACGAGGAGCGTGTTCGAGAGCTTCATGGACATCCCCCGCGCTCAGTTGGGCTCACCGTCGTCGGCTTTCGGGTCTCGCCACGCCAGCTGCAGGACCTGGAGCTCGTCGAGCTCGTGCTCCTGCAGCTCGTGCGCGCGCTCGGCGGCGCCCTCCGCCGCGGCGAGGGCGGACCGCCACAGCGAGACGAGAGGGCTCACCTCGTCCGAATCGGGGATCTCATCGTCGACGACGACATCTCGCGCAGTTGCGCGTCCGTCCTCGTCCTTCTCCGGGCGCTCGCGCTCGGGTTCGCGCTTCCAGATCCACGTCTTGTGCTCGTCATCGCGTTCCATGACGGAGGCATGAGCACGTGCCGTGCCGGGCCTTCGCGGCGCTCGAGGGCCGTGAGCGCAGAACAATCTATCGCCCCGCCACCGCCGGCCCCGCGGCTTGACTCGTCGCCGGGTTGCGATAGTCTCGCCGGACCGCTGCGGGATTAACTCAGTGGTAGAGTGTCAGCTTCCCAAGCTGAACGTCGTGGGTTCGAATCCCATATCCCGCTCAAGAAAACCCGTTTGAAGTCGGCCGGTTGAGATCGAACCTCAACCGGCCGTCGCCTTTTCGGGCTCGCTGGTACCACCGAACGTTGTCCGTCAGGCGTGGTTGGCGCAGTGCCAGATCGTGCCTGCTAGGCGCTGATCACTTTTCGGAGCATCGGTACGCAACCGCGGCGGGAGCCAGCCGACAGGGGCGGCATTCCAATCGAAGGAGTGTCCCATGACGCCAAGGCTCATCTCGCTCACCGACGACGCCATCGAGCCCGATGCGATCGAGATCGACTCGACCAGCATCAAGGTGAGCGATCCCGAAATGCGGCGTGTGTTCGTTCGCCTACGGCGCCTTGCGAGCGATCGCATTCCGGTGCTGCTCACGGGGGAAAGCGGGGTGGGAAAGGAGGTGGCCGCGCAGGCGCTCCACACGCTTTCGCAGCGCGCGAGCGGGCCGATGGTTCCGGTCAACTGCGGCGCGATTCCCGCGGGGCTCGTCGAGACCGAGCTCTTCGGTCACGAACGCGGCGCGTTCTCCGGGGCCGATACGCCCAAGGCCGGTCTCCTCGAGAGCGCCGAAGGCGGGACTGTCTTCCTCGACGAAGTAGGTGAGCTGCCGCTGGAACTACAGGTCCGACTCCTGCGGTTTCTCGACGATCGCGTGGTGCGTCGTGTTGGAGCTGTTCGAATGCGACCGATCGACGTCCGCGTCGTCGCGGCAACGAATCGCGATCTCGCCGCCGAGGTTCGCGACGGTCGCTTCCGTGAAGATCTCTTCTATCGCCTGCGGGTCGCCTCGGTGCGAATCCCTCCCTTGCGTGAGCGGGTCGCAGACATCCCAGTTCTCGCGCAGGACCTTCTCGACGCAGCGCGCGTGGAACGAACTCTGCCGCAGGCCACGCTGTCGACGCGAGTGCGGTATGCGCTCCTCCGTCACACGTGGCCAGGAAACGTTCGTGAGCTGAAGCACCTGATGGAGCTCGTCGCGCTCACCGTCGATGGCACCGAGGTGACGGTTGCTCATCTCGCAGACGCCGGATTTCGGGCGTTCGCGCCAGATGCGCGCATGGAGAACGAGAGGCTCGACGAACCGCCGCCGCGACTCGTGCCGCTGGCCGAGCAGGTGGCGGCGTTCGAACGCAAGGCGATGATCGACGCGCTCGAGGCGACGGGCTGGGTCCAGCGCTACGCGGCCCAACTGCTCGGCGTTTCTCGACGGACATTCGTGTCGAAGTTGAAGCGCTACGGGATCTCGCGGACCCCGATGACAAGAGCTGCGCACGCAGGCGCCTCCAATGCTCACCGGTGAGCAGGTCCGTGTCACCCCGAAGCGGTGACGGCAGACCAAGCACTGGTGCTGGCTCGCATTTCTGAACTCAGCGGCGTTGGTCTCCGGATTGCTCACCAGCGCCTCTTGTCGACGAGGAGTATCCATCGTGATCACCACACCCGCTCTGGCCCGCACTCGGACTCGCTTCCTCTGCGTTGCGCTCTCTGCCATCGTCGCCGCTGGCGCGCAGGTGGCGTTCGCTCAGGTCTCGCCCGTTGGCGCGCACCACACGACCGCAGGTCCTGGCGGCGGTCTCGACTCGCCGGTCTCACCAACAGGCGGCTACGTCGCATCTGTTCCACTTGATCTCCCCCGTCCGCGTGGCCCGTTGCCCGTCCCTCTCTCGATTGTTTACACCGGCACGACGCGAGGTGGTGCTGCAGGGCAGAGCTGGGACGTGCCGCTCTGGTACTTGCGGCGCTCGGTCTCGGACTGGCATCGCAAGCCCGAAGCAACGCCAGACGGGAGCAATCGGTACGTCGAGAGAATCTTCGTTGCCACGGGTGGCGAAATGCAACTGATGGTCAAGAAGGGCGGCGTCTACGTGCCGTTCATGGGATCCGAGTATCAGGAACTTCGAGCGGAGGGCGACGTCTGGCGTCTGCGCACGCTGAGCAACCTCGAGTACACGTTCACGCCGCTCGCATGGCTCGAGGGTCATGTCGGCCACGGCTTCGAAAAGGACTTGTGGATCCTGACGGAGATCCGGGACGGGACCGGCACTGATCGTGTGACGCTCACGTACGATACGAATGGGGCCGACCGGGAGCTTACGCTTTCGCGCATCGCGTACGGCTACCATCTGAAGGACCAGAAGAAGCCACTCTACGAGATCGAGCTTGCCTACGACCGGGTAGGAGCGTTCGATCAGGTGCACGACCACGACCTGGAGTTCACGCGGTTCCGCCGACTCAGTGCCGTTCGCGTTCATGCGCGCAACAACCTGGACGCCGAAGCCGACGCGAAGGTGATCCGGAGCTATCATCTCGCTTACGGCACCGATCCCGACACCGGGCGTCCATCACTCTCTGCCGTCGACGTCGCTGGCGAAGAGGGCACGCCGGGGCCGATGCTTCCGGTCGCGCGTTACAACTACGGTCGGCTCACAACCGGCGGCGGGACATCCGACCCGCGGATCCGATTCGGTGCGCCCGTGCACGTGCCGCGACCAAGCACACTGGGAGTAGACCAAGTCGATGACATCGCCACGTCGGAGGTGACCTCCGACGAGTACACGTCGCTGCAATCGGGGATGCACTGGGTCAAGCTGCGCGTCGAGACGACGAAGGCGCGTCATCTGCTGCGCGACTTCACCGGCGACGGTGTCGCGGACCTTGTCTTCGCCAAGGACGGGAAGTGGTGGCTATACCCGAGCAAGCTGGCGACCAACGGCGTCACGTTCGCGTCGAGCCCGCTGATGCAGTGGGACAGCAGCAATGGGCCCGCGGAGCTCCACGTGCAGCGCACCTGGCGCTTCGCCGAGTCAACGGTAGCGCATGAAGCGGGGCAGTTCGCGCGCGAGTCCTTGATCACGTCGGAAACGTGGGCGCAGTTCACTGACTGGGATGGCGACGGACGCCTCGACGTCATCGACGTGAACGGCGGACAGGATCTCGATCACTGGAAGGTCTGGTTGAATCGCGCCGGCACGAACCAGCCGATCGTCTGGCGCCCCGTGCAGGTCCGGATCGGGGCAGCCAAAGCGCAGCTACGATCTCGCGGGCTGCGACGCGC
Source organism: Myxococcales bacterium UBA2376 (assembly GCA_002344285.1). GTDB lineage: Bacteria > Myxococcota_A > Polyangia > Haliangiales > Haliangiaceae > UBA2376. Next base: position 11,193 of record DDTA01000170.1, on the reverse strand, counting down.
CGACTTCAGTCAGATGTTCCCACAGCTCAACTGGGACGATCGTCTCGTCATCGAGCGCAGCCGATCCTGGTGGCGCGCAGAGCGGCAGACTTGCCAGCGCTACACCTGCGGCTACCCCTGTGACTCGTGTGAGTGGTCTTGCGATCCCGACGACCACCTGTCGTGCCCCGCAGACTCCGAATTCGAACGCGTATGGGCGACGGACACGATTACCGAATGGAAGCTCGCCGACATCAACGCCGACGGGTTCCAGGATCTCCTCACGGCCGGTGACCCGGTACGCTACTGCAAGAGAGGGCAATCCTGGGGCAACGTACCGCAGTGCAGCGCAGAGCCCGTCGACACGTCGGATCCGCTCAGAGAGTACGGCTGCACGACCTACCGCTACGAGTGGATCTGGGCCGGGGAAACGTGCGACGAGATTCCGCAGATCACGAATCCCAGCCTCGCTTACTTGAACCGCATGGGGCCGTTCACGGGTATGGGCCTCGAGGTGTTCTCGTCGGAACCACGCGAGAACGGCTACTCCGCTCCCTTCGGCGTCGGCCACTGGACCAGCGGCACGGACGACAACCTCAACCTCTCCGGTCAGCCGCCGCCATTCGAGGAGGAAGGCGGGCTCTCTTGGCAGTCGGGCGCGTATCGCGACCCCAACGGTTCCGGCAAGCTACGCTGGCACAGAGCCAATGCCTACGCTAGCTCGCCGAACGCGTTCGAGACCGATCGTCACCTGGCGTGTGGAGCCGGAAGTTCGTCGTCGACCCCGATCGTCGCGAAGCAGGAGCGGGCGGAGGCCGACTTCAACGGTGACGGCTGCGTCGATCGCATCTACCTCGACGCCAACAGCGGAAACTGGATGGTTGGTTCTCGTCGTATCGACTCGCCGAACCTCGCCTTCGCGGTCTCCGAGTCGCAAGAGACATGCGGAAGCAACGCCCACAACGTGGCCGGCCTCGTTGATCTCGACGGCGATGGCAAGGTCGAGCTCGTACGTGTTCTCGGCGGGCAGCTGTACATGGCGCAGCTGATAGCTGGCGAGGGCGAGAACCTGCACGGTGTCGGTCGGCTCGTGTCGTTCGACAACGGCTACGGCGCGATCACGCGGATCACGTATGCGAACGCAAAGCAGGAGTACCAGACCGCGCACGTTGCATCGCCCGAGATCGTACTCCGGTCGATCAGGACCCAGGTGACAGACGGATCGGCGCCCTCGCTGGAGCCAACGTACTTCGCGTACGGGACGGCCGAGCAGGAGTACAACCCGTTCCTTGGTCGGTGGGTGTTCGCAGGCTACCGCCGTCAGCTCGCGCTGTCGGGACGCTGGGTGCGCGGCATCATGACGAGCGGAGTCCTCACCATCTCCGAGTTGACCCCCGGCGCAGCCCCGGGTTCGAGCCTTGCACAGCACGCGTCGGCGCGTCGCCCGTACAAGCAGCGTCGCATCGAGGGGCTGTTCAACCTGTACATGCTGAGCCAGCCCGACATCGTCGGCGGCGCACCCTTCGCCGAGTCGACCGCGCTAACTGGAGCGACGACGCTCCCGATTCCGCCAGGGCTTTCCTACTCGCCGATCGAGTGCGCTGACCTCGAGCCCTACTTCGGCACCGCGGTCGGGTTCGCCCGATGCAATGCGGCTGCGATCGTCTACACCGGTACGACCGAGGCGTGGGAGGGGCTGGACCCGCCACCATCGCTTCGAAATACGCTGACTCGACGAGCGATGGAAGAGGTCGACGCGCTCGGGCGCCCGGTCCGCTGGTGGGACCATGGTGATGTGCGTCGCACCGACGATGACGTGTGCACGACGGTGACCTATGCCGAACCGGCTGGTGGAGGCCCATTTCCCTCGTTGCCTCGTTCCATGGTGATCACCGATTGCGGCTGGGGCGACGTCCGGGACGACGGCAAGCCGGGCACGCCGCGGATCCTCGCGGCCACGCACCTCGCTTACGACGAGCTCCCGCTAGGTCAGGTGAGCCGCGGCCGCATGTCGGCACAGTTCGTCGATCGCTACGACGAGACCGGCTACCTCGACAGCCATCAAGTCGCAGCCGTCACCTATGACGAAGCGGGTCTCATCGACAGTGTCACCAGCAGTCGAGCCCTCGGGTCGCAAGCGACCAAGGCGAGCACATACGAGCGCGACGGTTTCGGCTACACGCTCACGAAGATCGAGGAGGTCGCCTCCGACGTTGGACAGGTGATGGCGAGCACCGCGGGGACGTCGAGCTGGCCGAGCCAACCGGCGTGGGAGAGTGACGTCAACGGCGTTGTCACTTGGACGGAGCGCGACGGACTCGGGCGCATCGCCAAGGTGTGGATCGCCGGCGGTCAGGGAGGAGCGCAGACGACCCTTCGGCGGTTCACGTACCAGGACGCGGGCGCGCGCCAGGTGACGACGGAGTCGTTTCCCGTCGACACGACGCCGGGCCAGGAAGACTCAGCGCTCGAGCGGCATCGTTCCGTCACCGTGCTCGATGCTCTCGGCCGTCCACGTTTCACACAGGAGGAGCTGGGGGCGGACTACGGCGGTCGAACGGTCGTGAGTCGGTACGTCGAGTACAACTCGCTCGGACAGCTGGTCTTCGCAGCTGAACCGTTCGATGCGTCGAGCGCCCCGTTCTCGCCGTCGCAGGTGATGCAGTGGGGGCAGGGCGTCGGCAACACGTTCGATCGTCGCGGCCGGCTGCTCAGGTCGGTCGAGGCGCCGAATCGAAACTTCCAGTCAGCCACGTCGGTTCAGGACGATATCTACGTGACGTCGTACCAGTACGGATATCTCGATGGGCTTGCGATGGTGTCGCGGCAAGGGCCGTCCGAGAACGCATCGGGGACACCGGATGCGCTTCACCACGATGAGATCTGGCGCACGGCGCTCGGGCGCGTCGTCGAACGCAACCGCAAGGACCCGAGTGGTCAGCGGATCGATCTGGTCCGGCAGCGCTGGGATCGCCTCGGCCGACTGGTTACGACGAACCGCTACGTCGATCCGGCGACAGGCAACATCGCCGTGAGCTGGAACAGCCAGTACGACTCGCTCGGCAATCGGTTGACCTCAACCGAGCCGGGTACGGCGCCACAGCACACGCGCTATGACGAGCAGGGGAATCCGATCGAGTCGTGGTGGGAGGACGGCGTGGTTCGAAACATCACGCGATCACGTTACGACGGATTCGGGCGCATCGTTGAGCGCTCGTTGATCCGCTCCGTGAGTGGAACCGAAAACACGCAGTCGACCGACAGGTTCCACTACGACGAGCTCTCGAACGACTACAGCCAGCCGGCGAGCGATCTTCGAGGACGGTTGTCGTGGACCGAGACCGACGGTGTTGGTGCCGTGTTCTTCGCGTACGACCCCTTCGGCCGGACATCTTCCACGAGCTACCGCTACTGGGAAAACGACCAGCTCATCCGGGAGAGCGCGTCCTACACGGCGCCAGGTCGACTCGAGTCACTCCTGTTGGAAACGCCCACGACGTCGGACTTGGTCGCCTACCGGCACGACAGCGCAGGTCGCGTGGTCACGGTCCACGACGGTGCCGGATACGCCTACTGGCAAGCCGACGTCACGGAGTGGGACGGCTTCGTCCCGTCGGTTACCCTCGGCAATGGTGTGAGGTCGTGGGCGCAGCGGTCGGGGGCGGGACGGCGCGAGATCGAGTCATGGGGCGTGGACACCCGCCAGGGACCCTACCGCTACTCATACCTCTACGATGCGGCCGGTCGCATCGGACGAGAATCCCTCGGGACACCGTGGTCGACCGATGAACGCGGCCATGAATTCGACGCCCTCGGTCGTCTTCACAACACGGTTCAGTTCGGCGGTGGCTGGCCAGGAGTCGAGCAGTACGAACACGACGCGCTCGGGAATCTGGTATCGCGCACGTCGACCACGGGCGCTGGCGACCGTCAGTACGAGGCCGACCCATCCGATCCCGACCGGCTATGTCGCTACGCCACGCCCGGCACAAGTGGACCGTGCGACTTCAGGTACGACGGGCTCGGCAACGTCGAAAGCGACACCACGCAAGCCGACGAGCGCGTCTTCAAGTACGACGCCGGCGGTCGGATCCTCGTCATCGCGCGCGGCAACTACTTCGCCGAATTGCTCCACGGTCCGGCGGGCCGCGCGAGGACGTACATCCGTGGCGACGAGAAGCGCACCTACTGGCACTTCGGAGCCCTCATCGAAGAGCGCGAGCGCAGCGACGGCGGCCGCCAGGTCGAGCGAAGCATCCCAGGCCCCGGCGGGATGATCGCCACGCGCCGCAGCGACGGGGTCCGCGACACGATCGTCTACAACCACGGTGACGGTCGCGCCCCGCGGGTGTTCACCGACGACGATGGCAACGTGGTGCAGGCGCCAACCTATCACACGTACGGCGAGCTGACACAGAACGGCGGCAGCGATCCGATGACCTCGACCGACAACCTGTGGAATGGCGGCGACGACATCCCCGAGCTCGGCGTCGTCTTGCTCGGACCGCGGGCGTACGATCCGGATCTCGGTCGCTTCTTGCAGCGCGATCCCATCTCGGTCACGTCTCGCGCGTCGCGCGCGAACCCGTACGCGTTTTCCTTCTCGGATCCCGTGAACTATGCGGACCCGAGCGGACTCACGCCGCGCGGATGGGTGTTCTTCGTTGGCCTCTTTGGAGGAGGACCCGATGGCGGCGGTAACGGGGGCGGCGGAGGAGATGGGGGAGGCGGCGTCGGTGGTTGGCTGGCGACCACGGTTGCCTTGTCCATCAACGCAGGGTTCACGACGTTTGGCGATCCGAGTGGCGGCGGAGCGGGAGGTGGCTTCGGTGGCGAGGGCATTCGTACGCCTGGAGGCGCTGTCACAGGGCCGGGGATGCTGCTTGCTGCTCGCGCCGCGGGACAGGGCCTCTACGGGGGCGAGGACTTCGACTACGACAGTCTCGCCGGCGGTAGCTACGCCAACCTCGACGGGAAGCTCGAAGGCGTCCTCATGGCCATGACGGTCAACGGCCAAGTGACGGAGTCAAGGCTGCCGCGCTGGGTGCAGCGAGAGCTGACAGCGTCGGTCGCGTGGTGGGACGGGATGTCGTGGGGCCTCGGACCGGTCGCGCGCAATCTGGCTGGTTACGGGCACGTCATCGATACCAGCTCGAGCGAGTACACATGGGGCACCACGGTCGCGATCGGCACGCAGTTGGTCTTGCCTATCAAGTTCAGCCCGGGTGCTGTTCAGGCGTCCGCCGCGCGCGCAGCCTCATGCGCTGGTGGCGCGTGCGGTGCTCCGAAGTGCTTCGCGGCGGGGACGCTGGTGCGAGTCGGCGACACGGTCGCGGCGATCGAGTCTCTTGAGATTGGGCAGCGCGTTCCGAACGATGCTCAGGCCTGTCGCGAGACCTCGTTCGAAGACTGGTCCGCCGTTGAGCTCACGATGTCCGGATCCGACGGTGACCAGATCGAACTCATGCTTCTGCGCGATCCAGGTTGGTTTTCGCGGTTCGACGTGAAGCTGGGGGCAGTGCTCTGGTTGAATCTTGAGGAGTTGAATGTTCAGGGTGAGGCGCTTGTAGTCGCGATTCACGGCCCAGTGGTCGTGGGGCGCGGACCCGGCTGTCCAATCACAGGAACGATCCGGCACCATGCTACGTCGTTGCGCGCATTGGAGTTCGATGGAAGCGACGCCACGCTTCACGTTACGCCAAACCACCCGCTCTACTCACTCGATCGCGATGAGTGGGTTGCTGCAGGGGTCTTAGAGAAAGGAGACCTGATTGCAACCGAGGCGGGTTCGGTTCGCGTGACGTCGAGCATTGCGTACACGGCGGTTCCCACCCCTGTGTACAACCTCGAGGTCCATGGCGTCCACCAGTACTACGTCCACGACGCCAAGGTTCTGGCACACAACAACTACGCCTGCGTCCAGGCGGCACGCGATGCGATCGCGAGCGTAGCGAAGTCCCTGTTCAAACCGATGCAGTGTGTCGAGTGCGCAGCAGCGATGAAGGATGCGCTGGTGGCACGCGGGATCCAGGGGCAAGTGCTCAGCATTCGTGCGAAGGGCGGCGCCGACTACATGATCAATCACATGGTGAGCGTCAACAATCCGATCACCAAGAACGGCTATCATGAAGCAATCCGCGTCGGTGACACGGTCTTTGATAACTACTTCAGGGGCGGCGTTCCGTATGACAAGTACGTCCGCTCTCTCGACGCAGCGTTCGGGATCGAAATCACCGCGGTTCCGTTCTAGGATGCGCGTCGCCTCATCTCTACCCAAACTCTGCGACGGTGTGCCCCATGCGAGAACAACACGACCTGCTTGGTACGCTCGACTTGGTAAGCGAACACCCGCGCCGCTATCTCGATCGCGAATGCGCAATGTCGCTAGGCGCGTTCCTGGTGGGGTACAAAATGGCCGACTCCGGTGCCGCGCAGCCACTGCGACAGCTTCTAGAAAGGATTCCCGGGCCAGACGCAGCGGACGCGTGCACGCGGGCGTTCCTCGCTAGGGGCGCCGGAGCCGCCAGTCTGCATTACACAATCCGCGAGCTTCGAATGGTCGTCGCGAATGGGCGGCTGACATCGAGCCCGGGTCCGATGGCGACGAAAACACCCATCGAACAGGTTCGCGCGGCCCTCGCGTCCGGTCGCCTTGGCATGTACTTCGGGGAACCCACGGTCATGTGGGTATCGAACTACTACCACGGGTTCCTCCGCGGGCTCGCAGCGGTCAATCGGGCGGAATGGCTGCGTGAAGAGGAGCAATTGCGGACTTTTGAGACCTGGCTTCGTGCTAGGTACGGACACGAGGCACCGTCATGGCACGAACTCATTCGCGCCTACGAAGGGCCGTGCGAGTCCGGTATCAAGCGATTCACGGAACTTTGGGACGAGTTCGAATCCGACGGCGCGAGCTGACCATCTTGCTCGATGCTATAAGCGAGCCACGGAGCGGTACCACGGTAGGTACCACTAGCCCCGAACAAACACAGCACGCGATGGAACGGGAGGAGACGAGTAAGTAGCCATGCTTGCTCGGATCTATGTGGACTCACTGAGGTATCCGCAACGTTCCCAAGCTGAACGTCGTGGGTTCGAATCCCATATCCCGCTCGACGATTCGCACGTGAAGACGGCCGGGTTAAGAACCTCGCTCCTCGCCCCTCGCCCCTCGCCTCTTCGACGCTCGGACCTAGCGGCGCTGCCAGTAGCCGGGGCGCCGCTTTCCGTGCGCGATCGCGACGACTTCGACCACGTTGTCGTCGACGATGAAGAACACGAGATAGGGGAACCTCCGGACGGCGTGAAACCGGTGGGGAATCCCGGGCCGCCAGATCGGCGATGCCAAGGGCGACTCGACGATCCACATGAGGGCTTCATCGACAGCGGCGACCAACTCCGCGCCGAGTCCCGGCTTACGTGCCTCGTACCACTGGGCCGCTGCATCCAACTCTTCTTCGGCTTCTGGGCGTACGCGAAGGACGCGTGTCACCGGGCCGCCAGCTTGGCCAGGATGCGCGCGCGGACCGCGGACCACTCTGGCGCCGGCTCTGCGCGTGCCGCAGCTGCTTGCTCGCGCCTGAGGAGCTCCGCCTGCCATGCGTCGTCCCAGCCGCCATCCGCCGGGCCATCGACGCTCGCGATCAATTCCGACGCCAGCGTCAGGCGCTCTTCTTCAGAGAGCGCGAGCGCCTGATCGAGAAGCTTTGGTGCCGCCGAGCTCACCAACCTAGCGTACCAGATGAAACGCGAGAATCGGTCCCACCTGCTGTACCACCAGAACCGAGCAAACACGGCACGCGCTGGAACGGGAGGAGACGAGCAAGTTGCCGTGTTCGTTCGGATCCATGTGAACTCACAGTGGCGTCCGCGACCTTCCCAAGCTGACTGCAGGCCGGTTGACAGGCCAGGCAAACCGATCACCCTGTTACGGTCCGATGCCGGCGGCAGCGTTCTGGATGGATCGAGACCGCTCGGCGACGGACGAGGTGAGGCTCGTCGAGGGCGCGCTCGAGTCGGGGACGCCATCGGCGGTGCGCGGCGCGTTCGAGCACCTGGTGCGGTATCACGAGCGTCGTGGTGTCGACGGCCAGTGCGACGATGGCGAGCATCGCCGGTTCATGGCGCGGGTGACCGATGCCCTTCGCGGCCACATCGATCAGGTCTGGGACTTCGTGATCGACGCCAAGGTCGACGCGCAGGCGGCGCGAGACGACGAGCAGTTCGACATCTCGTGGCAGCACTCCGCGATCCAGTTCTTCCTCGACGACCACGCCGCCGTCCTGGCCGAGCCGGGCCAGGAGTCGCGACGCGATGGGTTCGCCGAAGACGTTGCGCTGCTCGACGACGAGCTCCGTCGCCTCGGCGAGGCGTACGGCCCGTTGCCCGACGACGAGCTTCCGCGCGGTCTGCCAAAGGGCCACTGGTGGTGGTGGCCGGCGCCGCTCGCGGATGGTCCGTACAATCGTCATCGCGCCTGGGACGAGCCGCACTAGGACACCGGTCGAGCGGACTATGCTTCCTGGGGACGCGCCGGGGCGACGATCGGCGCCATCACTTGCTCGAGGCGCTGGCGGCGGGCTTCGGCCTCGGCGGTGAACGCGTCTTCCGGTCGGTCGGTGAGCTGGATGAACACCAGGTTGCCCAGGTCGATCGTGCGGGCGGGGGGCACTGCGGCGTGGATCGCCTCCAGCCCGCCGATTCGCTCGAGGTGAGAGCGGCTGAGGTACGTGCCCCATCGGGTATGGCGGACGTAAGTTCCGCCCAGCTCGATCCGCCAGTAGCTCGCGCGCGCGTTCTGCAGCGCGAAGTCCGGCGGCGGTCCCTGGTCGTACAGGCCCCAGCGGCTGTCCACCACGATGCGCATGAACGAGACGTCGGAGAGGCATGCCGACGCGGTTGGCCATGCCGGCATCACGGCATGGCCCACGTCGCACGCGACCATCAGCTCGTGGACCAGCTCGATCCAGGCGCCGAGATCGGCGCCGGCCGGTAGCTCGTCGCCGCGGGTCTGCCCCTGGATCTCGAATGCGCACTCCGCGTCGGCCGGCACGGCCACGCGACCGGTCGTGACGAGCACGTGGGCGTGGTTGTCGGCCTCCTGACGGCTTCGCAGCAGCTCGAGCGAACGGTGCGCCGGGTCGAGGATGCCGGCGAGCAGCTGATCTCGGCCGCGGGCGCCCGAGACCTTGCGCGCCCGCGTTCGCTGGGTCAGCCGCGCCTCCATGCCGAAGCTCGCCCACCACGGCGGCCATGGCCATCGCGGGTCCACCAGCAACGACGCAACCCGGGCGGCCCGCTCGGGGTCGGCGCACAGCGGACGCGCGAAGTAGCCGGCAAACCCGAGATGGAGCTGCATCTACCTACTGGACCAGGAAGTCGTTGAAGAGCTGACCCTCCGCGGGACAGTACTCGTAGACGCGAAGCTCGGTCTCCAGGGTGATGCGGCCGTTGGCGATGCACCGCTTGAAGACCTCCAGCTTGTCGGTGAAGTTGCGGTTGATGTCGGACTTGCTCCGGTCGAAGTACTTCTCGACGCCGGTCTTGTACTCGCCGAGGCGGGTCCGGCCGCGGGCCTGGGCATCCGAGTTGTTCGGCTTGATCTCCACGATGTAGCAGGTACCGCTCGACACCCGGACGCAGTCGAGACGCATCCCTTCGCCCGGGATGGTCACCTCGGCCATGTCGCATTTCGACGAGTCGGCCTGCATCCGCTTGTGCTCCGTCTTGCCGAGCTCGATCTTGGCTCGAACGTCGGGATCGTTCGAGCCCTTCAGCTCGTCGTCCATCAACCGCTGGAGACCGGACATGCGCTCGGTGATCGACTTGCCGACCCGGTTGGCGCCGGGGCGTACGGTCTTGTCCGGCGATCGCAGGAGCACCTCGACCCTGCTGAGCATCCCCTCGGCCTGGCGACCGGAGTCGCCGGGAGACTCCGGGAGTTTGCAGAACATCTCACGCACGTGCTCGAGGACATCGAACACGCTGCGAAGAGCGTGACCGAGATGAGCAGCGACCGATGCCGCATGAGTAGCTCCTGTGGAGTTTCCCTCGCGCGCCGTCACCACGACAAACCGCCGTCGAGGAACGGCGACGCTAGCACGCAGCTTCGATCAGCCACGCACCTGGAAGGAGATGGAACAAGATTGCCACCTCACCTCCCACGGGTGAATGGTGCGGCGCACGCTCGACTCGAACTGAGCTGCGACGAGGAGCGTGATGTGAGAAGTGGAGACGTGAGTCGTGGATCGGAGATCGAGTTCTGGGGTGACGCGCTCATCCGTTGGCCACCTGGTGCCGTGGCGGGGATGGGTGTTGCCGCTGACGACGCAAGCTACTTGAGCACCGTGGGACTGCCCGTCGGAGTGGACTGGAACCTGGAGGTGGTCCCGCCATCGTCTGCGTCGGACGTCCGGCGAGTCGAATCGATGCCCGTGCTGGCGTTTGACGGGCCGTTCCCGATCTGCGTCCTGCCCGAAGCTGCCGGGGCGGTGGTGGTCGTTGAAGACGATGGCCGACGAGTTGTCAATTCGAGCGTCCGGCAGTTCGGACAGTTTCTCATGATCTACGAGGACTATCGCGTGCGCGTCCGCGCACTCAGCGATGGGGAGGCGGAGGCGCTCATCGACGAGATCGAACAACGGATGAAGGTCTCCGACGGAGAAGCGATGCGTAGCGAGGAGCACTACTGGCCGGTGGTCGTGGAACAGATGCGGCAGGGAATGCTCTAGCTTCGATGTTGGTCGAGTAGCGTCTGGTGTGAGCAGTCAGTCGTGGCGATATCGTTGGTAAGATGAGCAGCATCGCGACGATACTCGAGCGGATCGCCCGCACCACGGGCTGCACGGTGCTGGAGCCATGCGGCTTGCCGCCCGTACGCGCGCAGGATCGCCTGTCGCAGGACTTGCGCGACTTCTACGCGCTGTGTGGAGGGGTTCGCCTCTTCGATGGTCGCCTCTATCCGATGCGAGTCGTCGAGCCCCACTCGTTTGCTCGGTCGAACCTCGAGATCGTGGGCGACGAGTTCCCCGATGACATCACCGATTCCTGGTACATCGTTGCGCGTGGCGGTTCTGCCCAGTTGATCAGCATCGACTGTCATCCCGACCGCATCGGCCGCTGCTACGACAGCTTCTGGGATCGTCACGGTGTTGCGGGTTCTTGTCCGATCGTGGCGTTGTCGTTCACGGAGTGACCGATCAGCGACGCCGGGAT
>DDTA01000018.1 GCA_002344285.1 Myxococcales bacterium UBA2376 | reverse complement strand
GCGCGGCGCAGCAGGTCGGCGTATTCGGCCTTCACCTCGCCCAGGATCCGCACGCCCAGCCCCGGGCCGGGGAACGGGTGGCGGTAGACCATCCCGCGGGGGAGCCCAAGCTCGATGCCGAGCGCGCGCACCTCGTCCTTGAAGAGCTCGCGCAGCGGCTCGACCAGCGCGAGGTTCATGCGCTCGGGCAGCCCGCCGACGTTGTGGTGGCTCTTGATCACCGCCGCCGGACCACGCACGGACACGCTCTCGATCACGTCGGGGTAGAGCGTGCCCTGGGCGAGGAACCTGGCGTTCACCACCTTCTTCGACTCCTCCTCGAAGACCGCGATGAACTCGTAGCCGATGATCTTCCGCTTCTTCTCGGGCTCGGTGACGCCGGCGAGCGCGTCGAGGAACCGGTCGACCGCGTCGATGACGCGGAGGTCGACCTTGAAGTGATCGCGGAACATCGTGGCGACACCCTCGCGCTCCGCGCGGCGCAGGAGGCCGTTGTCGACGAAGATGCAGGTGAGACGGTCACCGATCGCGCGATGGATGAGCGCGGCCGCCACCGAGCTGTCGACGCCGCCGGAGAGGCCGCAGATCACGCGCCCGTCGGGGCCGACCTGGGCCCGGATCCGGGCGACCGCCTCGTCGACGAACGACGCCATCGACCAGTCGCCGGCGAGCCCGGCGACGCCGAAGAGGAAGCTGGCGAGCAGCTCGGCGCCGCGCGGCGTGTGCACCACCTCGGGGTGGAACTGGACGCAGTGGATCTTCTTCGCGACGTGGGCGAAGCCGGCGAACGGACAGTTGTCGCTCTCGGCCGTGTGCACGAAGCCGGGGGGCAGCCCCTCGACGTGATCGCCGTGTGACGCCCACACCGTCAGCTCCTCGCCGCCGGCGAGGCCGCGGAAGGCGCCGACGTCGGCGCCCTCGCCGCGCACGCGCACGACCGCGCGCCCGTACTCGCGCTTGTCCGCCGGCCGGACGTCACCGCCGAGGAGGCGCGCGGTGAGCTGCGCGCCGTAGCAGATGCCGAGGATCGGCACCCCGAGCGCGTAGAGCTCGGGCGAGATCGTCGGCGCGCCCTCCTCGTACACCGACGACGGCCCACCCGAGAGGATGATCGCCGCCGGCTTCATCGCCCCGATCTTCTCGATCGTGAGCGTGTAGGGATGGATCTCGCAGTAGACGGCCTGCTCGCGCACGCGGCGCGCGATCAGCTGGGTGAACTGCGAGCCGAAGTCGAGGACGAGGACGAGCTGGTGTGCCATGAGTGGTTGCGAGCTCCTAGCGACGCTGAACGCCCGGTGGTGGTCTGGTAGACGCCGCGCAGAACGTCCCGGATGGGGGTCTGGGGGACGTGTACCGCGTCCCCCAGGTCTCGATGATGCAGGGTGTCCGGGTTCGCTGGTCAGCCCCGCTGCGGCACGATTCCGGCGCGTCACTCCACACGGTAGTTCGGAGCCTCTTTCGTGATGATCACGTCGTGGACGTGCGACTCGCGCAGGCCCTGCGAGGTGATCCGCACGAACTGGGCGCTGGTGCGGAGCTCCTCGATCGAGGCGGCGCCGACGTAGCCCATCGACGAGCGTAGCCCGCCGACGAGCTGGTAGATCGATTCGCGCAGCGGGCCCTTGTACGGCACGCGGCCCTCGATGCCCTCGGGCACGAGCTTCTGCGGCGCCTCGACGTCACCCTGGAAGTAACGGTCCTTCGACCCTTCCTTCATCGCGCCGATCGAGCCCATGCCGCGGTACGACTTGTAGCTGCGACCCTGGTACAGGATGATCTCGCCGGGCGCCTCGTCGGTGCCGGCGAAGAGGCTGCCGATCATCACCGTCGACGCGCCGGCGGCGAGCGCCTTGGCGACGTCGCCCGAGTACTTGATGCCGCCGTCGGCGATGATGGGCACGCCGCCCGCGGCGCGCGCCGCGGCGACCGCGTCGGAGATCGCGGTGAGCTGTGGCACGCCGACGCCGGCGACGATCCGCGTCGTGCAGATCGAGCCGGGGCCGACGCCGACCTTGACCGCGTCGACGCCGGCCTCGATGAGCGCCATCGTCGCCGGCCCGGTGGCGACGTTGCCGGCGACCAGCTGCATCCTCGGGAACTGCTTCCGGATCTGCCGGACCGACTCGATCACGCCCTTCGAGTGGCCGTGTGCGGTGTCCACGCAGATGAGATCGGCGCCGGCCGCGAGCAAGGCGTCGATGCGCGCCTCGCGATCGGGCCCGACGCCGACCGCGGCGCCGCAGCGCAGGCGGCCGAGCTCGTCCTTGGCCGCGAACGGGTGGGCCTCGGCCTGCTCGATGTCCTTGATCGTGATGAGGCCCTTCAGTCGCCCGGCGTCGTCGACGACGAGCAGCTTCTCGATGCGGTTCTTGTGGAGGAGCTCCTTGGCGGCCTCGAGCCCGACCCCGTCCTTCACCGTGATGAGCTTCCGCGTCATCACGTCGGCCACGCGCTGGGTCAGGTTCTTCTCGAACCGCACGTCGCGGTTGGTCAGGATGCCGATCGGCCGCTTCTCGCCGTCGATCACCGGCAGGCCGCTGATGCGGTACTGGCGCATGAGCGCGAGCGCGTCCTCGAGCCGGCGCTCGCCGGTCACCGTCACCGGATCGACGACGATGCCGCTCTCGGCCTTCTTCACCCGCACGACCTCGCGCGCCTGATCCTCGATCGAGAGGTTCTTGTGGATGAAGCCGACGCCGCCCTCGCGCGCCATGCGGATCGCGGTCGCGCTCTCGGTGACGGTGTCCATCGCCGAGCTGACCAGCGGGATGCGCAGCGCGATCGCCGCGGTCAGCTGGGTCGAGACATCGACGTCCTTGGGCAGGACCTCGCTGAACCCCGGTACGAGCAGGACATCATCGAAGGTGAGCGCCTCGCGGAGATCTTCGCCGAGCATCGAGACTCCTGCGGCATCCGCCGCGTTAGGCGCCCCGGTTGCGATGAGTGCGCCGCGCCCGACTGTCGGGCGCGGCGGAACATACGGCCCGCCTCTGATCACGGCAAGCCGCGCCGCAGGGTGGGGACGTCCCCCCCAGGCGACGACCGTGGTTCACGCTGCGATTTCGGGGGCGTACGACCTCTGCACAGCGAACCGAAAGTGGCATGACCCTTGATGAACAGGAGGCCATGCGTCGCCTCTCCATCGTCTTCACCCTCCCCTTCGCTCTGGCCGCCTGCGTGGGCGATCCACCTGGGGGAGGCGACGACGGCGTCGATGCGGGTGGGGACGTGGACGCCGCCCCCGATCCGGGCGCCCTGACCGTGTCGGGTCGCACCCTCGACTACTTCACGGCCACGCCGCTCGATGGCGTGCTGCTCGCGACCGAGGGCATGACGCCGGCGTCGAGCGACAGCTCGGACGCGACCGGCGCCTACGAGCTCGCCGTGCCCCCGGGCAGCGTCTTCTACGCGTCCGCGTCGCGCACCAACTACCGTCCGACGCGGTCGGCGCCGATCCGCGTCACCGATCAGTCGCTGCCGATGACCGACCTCACGATCGTCAGCGTCAACGACTCGCGCCGCCAGTACGCGTCGCTCGGCCTGACGCCGACGGCGGGCCGCGCGGTGCTGTTCGGGCTCCTCATCCGCAACAACGGCACCCCCCTCGAGGGCGTCCCGCTCGCCGACATCACGCTCGTCGATGCGCTGAACGCGCCGGTCGGCCTCGGCCCCTACTTCTTCGGCGCCAACGGCGACCTGGTCTCGAACGCGACCCTCGCGGTGTCGACCGCCTTCGACGGCAAGGCGCGCGTCGGCTTCCTCGACGTGCCGCCCGGCACGTACACGCTCAAGGTCAACTACACGACGGGCGGCGGCGGCGGTGGTGGGGGCGGCGGTGGCGGCGGTGGCACGCCGCAGATCCGGACCTACGAGATCCCCGTCGAGGCGATCGCCGACGGCGCGACCCTCGCGGCCACCGGCGGCGGCGACGACGACATGACGCCGCCGCCGGGCGCGCGCACCTTCACCACCGACGTGCATCCGCGCCTGCAGAAGGCGGCCAACGGCGGCCTCGGCTGCGCCAATTGCCACACCGCGCTCGGCACCGCCGCGCTCCTCCAGTTCGACCTGCCCGTCGCCGCCGCGCACGAGGCGATCATGGGTCGCCCCGGCGTCGTCAACCCGCCCGCGCAGGCGGCGCTCTCGCTGCTCCTCACCAAGCCGCTCTACGAGGATCCGCCCAACCACCCGAACGCGACGTTCCTGACCACGCTCGATCCCGACTACATCGTGATCATGGAGTGGATCCAGCAGGGCGCGCCGCTCTGAATCCGAGCCTCGCCCCGGCGCGGCTCAGAACCACGGGCCGGCGTAGAGCGTGCCGGCGTTGCCCTTGGCGTCGACCGGCTTCACCCACGTGCGCCAGTAGTCGTAGTAGCCCGCGGGATCCGCGTAGCCGTACGGATCGCGATAGCTGATCATGTACGAGTGCGTGCTGTTCGGCTCGCGCAGCCTGCCCAGGTAACACCCCGGGCTGGACGTGCACGCATACGCGCTGTCGTAGCCCTGGTTCTGCGCCCACACCTCGATCTCGGCGTGGTTCCCGGAGAGATCGCCGGGCGCCCCCTCGATCGTCGACATCTCCTGGCGGAGCGTCGACCAGTTGTCGGCCCAGCCGCCGGTCCAGCCGGTGGCGACCTTCGGCGCGATCGTGTCGACGGCGGGGGTGACGTCGCTGCCCGTCCCCACGGTGCCCGCGTACGCGCCGATGCTCATGATCGACTGGTTCGAGTCGTTCCAGACCATCTCGGCGATCTTCTTCTGCCCGGCGACGTTCGAGTGGAAGCAGTCGAGCTTCGACACCTGGCTCGCGTCGAACTTGTAGGTCCCGAGCGTCGCGGCGTACGCGACGCGAACGCCGCCGACGCCGTTGTAGCTGGCGGCCTCCTGCTGCAGCACCTGGTTGAACTCGACCTGGCGCGCGGCCGCGAGGGTGCGGTTGGAGGCGGGCGCGGCGCTGTTGAGCACGTAGCCGCCGGGGAAGCGCGGCGTGCCGACCGCGTCCCACGCCCAGACGACGACGTTCTTCAGACCATCGACCCAGTTGGTCCACTTCTGCAGCAGGTTGGCGATGCCGCACAGCCACGACAGCGGGTTCCACCATTTCGGTTCACACACCTGGAGGCCCGAGCTGATGGGACCCTTGAAGTCGTCCCAGATGCCCTGGCAGGTCTCGAAGGCGAAGTGCTTCTTCGTGCGCATCGTGTTGTAGAGGTGCACGACGTCGGGCACCGCCACGAGGACGACGTTCGCCGGTCGCTGGGACGTCGGCGCCGACGTGAGCTGCGCGAGCGCGGCCCGGACCTTGGTGCGGAACTCGGCCTGGGTCGGCAGCGTCCCGCCGAGCTTCTGCATGAGGTCGTTGCCGCCGAGGCCGATGACGACGGTGTGGCTGCCGCCGGCGGTGAGGCCGTCACTCGTCTGCTGGGTCGACTGGCCCATCCACGTCGCGCCGTTCGCGCCCTTGTGGACCGTCGACGTCGCGCCCATGCGCGAGCGGAAGCTGTGCGGCGCCGAGCCGCAGCTGTACGCGTTCGCGAGGTCATCGCCCATGTTGCCGATGCACTCGAGCAGGTCGTCGCAGTTGTCGCGCGCGTTGAACCCGCGCGAGAGGCTGTCGCCCTCGCACGTGATGCGATGCGGGAAGTCACCCGCCACGGCGGGCGAGCCGTCCTCGACCACCACCGCCATCGCCAGGGAAACGGCCAACAAGGGCAAGACTCGAGCGTGCATGGTGCGTCCTCCTCGCAATGCGCGTGGGGTCGCTTACGCAAGCTACGTGCCCGCCATATCCTGTTGAAAACAGAGGCGACTCCTGCAGATCCCGGGAACCATTGTTCAAATTCCGGATTGCCCTGTGGATAGGCTCTGAACAGATCTGTTCAAGAATCGACCGCTACGGCCCAGCGACAGCGAGGGCCTGGCCGATCGTTTGGAGGACGTGCGCTTCATCGCCGACGTTGTCGACGCGCTGTCCATCGACCCAGATCCCGAGGACGTTGAGATCGAGCCCGAGCTGCTCCGCGCGCAGGCGATCCTCGGTGATCGCCTCGAGGTGACGGTCGGCCGCGACGCACGCGCGGAACGACGGCTCGTCGAGCGCGACGGCGCGCGCCGCGGCGACGAGCTCCGGCGTCGTCGCGCGGCCCTCGTGATCGACCAGGTGATCGAAGAGGCGCCACGCCTGGCCCTGGGCGTCGGCGCAGCGCAGCGCGATCGCGTGACGCAGCCTCGCGGCGTCGACGCCGCTCCACGCGTCACCGAGCTCGATGCGCGCACGCCCCCCGTACGTCCGGACGATCGATCGCACGAGCTGGTTGCCCCGCGCGCACGTCGGCCCACCCACGCAGTGGAGGATCTCGACGAGCGAACGCGCCGAGGCCGTGCCCGCCCGCCGCGGCGCCGTCAGCCCGACCTGGACGCGATCGAACGCCGGCTCGCGCAGGAGGAACTGGACGCCGCCGGCCCTGGCGGCCAGGCGCGCGACGAGCGCGTCGCGGGCGCCGACCTCGCGCAGCGTGCGCACGGCGTCGACCGCGCGCTCGCGCTCGGTCGCGTACGCGGGGTTCTCGGCGATGAAGCGCGCCACCTCGTCGTCGGGCGGCGGCCCGAGCCCCGCCCGCTCGCGGGCGACGAGCGCGTCGGGCGTCACGCCGGCGGCGGTCGCCGCCTCGGCCAGGAGCCGGGTCGCGACGACGTCGTCGAACACCGCGCGCGCCGCCTCGACGTACTCGCGGCGGCCGAGCTGCTCCTCGTAACCGGCCGCGAGGTGCAGCTCGGCGCGGGTGACGACGTGGTCGCCGATCCTGCCGATCGACGTCTCTGGCGGCGCGAACGCGGGGTCGACGAGCATGAGCTGGAGGCGCTCGCGCACGACGCCGCGCAGCCCGTCGTCGACGAGCAGCGAGCGCAGGACGAGCCAGCGCGCCTGACGCCAGAGCGAGCGCGCGAGCTCGGCCCGCTCGCGCTCGGCGTACGCGGCCAGATCGGGGTGCGCGGCCATCCGCGCGAGCTCGTCGCGCGTGGGCGCGGGCAAGGTCGCGTACTGCGCGGCGAGGAAGGCGCCCAGCTCCTGGTTCGCCGCGGCCGCGGCGCGACGCAGCCCTTCGCGCTCGAGCAGCGCGCGCCAGCCGCGGTCGCGCGCGAGGTACATGCGATCGCCGATGCGGGTGAGCAGCTTGCCGGACGCCTCGTCGAGCTCGCGCGTGGTCACGCGGCGGAGGCCGATCGTCCCGACCGTCTCGTGATCGGGGCTGCCCTCGATCATCATCTCCCAGAGGTTGAGCGGATTGACCAGGGGCTCGCGCCCGAGGTCGAGGGCGACGGGCGACGCCGGCAACGGACGCGACGGCGCGGCGGCGCGGCGATCGTCGTCGCGCCGGCCACACGCCAGCGCGGCGCACGCGCAGGCGCTGGCGATGACGGCGGCGGCGGCGGTGGCGCGCGAACGACTCATCGGGTTCGCGGGCGGGCCGGGCCGAGCGGCGGCGCCGAGGCCGGGACCTCGGCCTCGGGCATGGTCGGACGGGAGTCGTCGGCGCGCGGCGGCGCCGCGCCCGGCGGCACCACGGGCGGCGGCGCGCCGGCGCCGTACTGCGGATCACCGCCGAAGGTGAGGATCGTCATCGGCGGTGTCCCGAACGCGGCGGTGAGATCGCTCCACGCCTCGAACCACGCCTGCTGGCGATCGTCGAGATCCTCGGCCGTCTCGCCGGGGCGCGGCGGCTCACCGAGGTCGTAGAAGCTCTCGAGCATCCGGGTGGTGTCCTCTTCGGATGGGTACGCCTCGTCGGGGTGGTGCTCGCGGTAGATGCGCGTGCGCCGCTCGTACTCGTCGATCCACCACGCCCGGAAGCGTGCGCGATCGGCGGCCGACGCGAACCCCGGGGGCCGCAGCGGGAGCTCACCGGCGGCGAGGGCGCGCTCGGCCGAGCTCGGCGGCGCGGTCGCGGGTACGCGGCCGTCGTGGAAGTCGGCGGGCGGCGGTGGCAGGCGACGCGGGCCGAGGTCCGGGGCCGCCGCCACCGGCGACGCGCCGTGCTGGTTCAGGCTCGGCGCCACGACCGCACGCGGCGCGGCGTCCGGAGATGCCGCCGCCGTCGCAGGTGCATCGCCGCCGCGCCCGTACCGCCACCACGCGAGCCCGGCGGCGAGCGCGAGCACCAGCGCGGCGGCGACGAGCGTGCGCCTCGAGGTCATCCCGCGATCATCGTAGCGCGCCTACAGGCCGGCCGCGATGACGGTGACGAAGAGGCCGAGCACCATCGCGCCGACGACGATCGCGTCGAGCACCCGGCCGTAGCTCTGGAGCCGCGCCGCCAGCGGGGCCTTCCGCGTGTGCTCCTCGGCCGGTAGCCCGACGGCGGCCGCGGTGCGGCGCATCGCCTCGAAGCGATCCCAGTCGCGGCGCGAGAGGAACCAGGTCGAGCCGCGGCGCGGGCGCAGGGCGATCGCGTCGTCGTACAGCTCGACCTTCACGATGCGATCGCGGTCCATGCGCACGGTCCATGGCCCCCAGCCCCAGCGCACCCCGTCGGCCGCGATCGTCACCTGCGCGCGGCGGACGGCGACGCCGAGCACGCCGAGCGCGATCATCGTCAACGCGCCGACGAAGCAGGTCGACGCCTGCGGCGCCTCGGGCCGGCGGATCGCGAAGCCGATCGCGAGCGCGCCCAGCGCCACGGTGACGCGCAAACCGATCTCGGCGAGCCGCCGCGGCCCGCGCCGCGCGGCGAACGTGCCGTGCGGCAGGAGCACCGCGAGGCCGAGGCCCGGCGGCGTGTCGATCGCGCTCACCGGCGCGCCCTCACCTGCGCGCCCTCATTCCTCCAGCCCTGCGAGCGCCTCCTCGAGGCGCGCCACCACGTCGGCGATCTCGCTCTCCTCGACGACCTTGCGGCCGTCGCGCGTGACGTAGAAGACGTCGGCGACCTTCTCGCCCTCGGTCGAGATCTTCGACAGCGAGATGTCGAGCCCCGAGTCGGCGAGGGTCTGCGTGATCGCGAACAGGACGCCCAGCCGATCGCGGGTGAAGACCTCGACGATCGTCGCCTCGTTCGACTCGTCGTTGTCGATCCGGATCTCGGTCACGACCGGCGGCGTCACCCGCGGCGGCAGCCCCGAGGCCGGACGGCGGCGGGTGATGAGCGCCATCACCTCGGTGTGGGACGGCGCGCCGTCCTTGACCAGCTCGGCGAGGTCGGACTCGAACCGCGCCCAGCGCCCGTCCTTGTCGGGGATCGCCGCGCCGACCAGGTCGCGCACGTAGAAGAGGTCGAGGGCGAGCCCGCCGCCGTTTCCGCCCGGCCCGTCGGCGTGGCCGGCGACGGCGCCGAGCACGTCGACCCGGTGGGCCACCAGCGTCCCGGCGATCGCGGCGAGCACGCCGTGCGCGTCGGGCGCGACCACCGCGACCTCGCTGTGGCCCTTGAGCGGGAAGTGCGAGACCGCGACGCCGACCCTGGCGCCGCGCGCGAGCGTGCCCAGCGCGAGGCGCACGTGGCGCGCCGCCTGCCGCGCCGTGATCTGGGCTAGGAAGCGCTCGTCGACGCCCGCCACCATCGCCTCCGCCACGCCGCGATCGATCGCGAGGTCGTCGCCGTGCGCGACCATGCCCACCACCTTCGCGCGCCGCTCGGCGAGATCGTCGCCCGGGACCAGCCCCGGCTCCGCGCCGTGCTTGTTCGCGAGGTACGCGCGCGCGCGCAGGTACAGGTCGCGGAGGAGCTCGCTCTTCCACGCCGTCAGGTTGTTGGGCGCGGTCATCGCCGTGTCGCAGAGCGTGAGCAGGTAGAGCTGCGCCAGCCGCTCCTCGTCACCGACGCGATCGGCGAAGCGCGACACCACCTCGGGATCCGAGAGGTCACGCCGCTGCGAGAGGTGCGACATCGTCAGGTGCTGGCGCACGAGGAACTCGGCGGTGGCGACGTCCTCGGGCGTCAACCCGAGCCGGGCGCCGACCGCGGCGGCGATGACGGCGCCCTTCTCGGCGTGCCCCTTGCCCAGCGGCTTGCCCACGTCGTGGAGCAGCGTGCCCAGGTAGAGCGACGCCGGCCGGGTCACGCGCTGGTACGCCTCGGTCGCGACCGGCAGCTCGGTCGCCAGCTCGCCGCGCGCGATGCGCTTGAGCATCGCCACGGCGTACAGCTGGTGCTGGTCGACGGTGTACACGTGGTAGAGGTCGTGCTGGACCCGGCAGACCACCGGCGCCCACTCCGGCATCACCGCCGAGATCACGCCGAGCTGGTTGAGGATCTCGAGCTGCGCCGGCTGTGACCGGTCGCGCGGATCGCACAGCGCGTCGACGAACCAGCGCGCCGCGGCCGGATCGGCGCGCAGGCGCTCGGCGTGTTGCGGCGCGAGCTCGGCGATCATGTCGCGGGTGTGGCCGTACACCGGCGTGTCCTCGTCGACCGCGACGCGGAAGAGGCGCAGCATCTCGCCCGGACGCTCGGCGAAGAGCCGGCCGTCGCGCACGGCGAGCTCGCCGTTGAACGTGAGGAAGCTGCTGTCGATCTCGCGGATGCGTGGCTTGCGCCGGGGCGGCACGCGCGCGGTCTCGAGCAGCCGGTCGGCGACCTGCACGACGCTGCGGGCGTGGACGTAGTACGCCCGCATGAGCGCCTCGACCGCGGGCGCGACCGCCGGCCGTCCGGTACCCTCGCCGCGCCGCACGTCCGGATACATCGCCGGCGCGAGCGCCTCCTGGATCTCGAACGTGAGCTGATCGCTGCGGCGATGGCCCTGGAGCTGCGCCAGCGCGCGCAGGCCGAGGAGGAAGTCGCGCGCGTCGGCGAGCACGTCGGCCTGCAGGCGCGTCAGGTGCCCGCGATCGCGGAGGAGCCCGATGCTCTCGCCGTGCGATGGCAGCGGACCGGCGCGCAGGAGCCAGCGGGCGCGCGCCGCCCACAGCGCGGTCGCCAGATCGCGCAGGGCGCCGATGCCCTGCTTCAGGTTGGGCTCGAGCAGGTAGAGCGAGTCGCCGAAGCGATCGTGGCGCTTCTTCTTCTCCGCGGCGAGCTGGGCGATGAACTCGTTGGCGTCGCCGCCGGGCGCGATCACCGAGCGCGTGACCGCGCACAGCTCGTCGGTCAGGGTGCGATCGCCGGTGACGTGCCGGACGTCGACGAGGGCGGTCGCCGTCGCCAGATCGCCGCGCGCCAGCTTGGCCGCCGCGCGCGGCTCGCGCACCGCGTGGCCGACCGACACCTTGGCGTCCCACAGCGGATAGAGCAGCCGATCGGCGACGATCTTGGCCGCCGCCTCGTCGCCACGATGGAGCAGGATGAAGTCGATGTCGGAGAAGGGCGCGATCTCGCGCCGCGCCCAGCCCCCGGTGGCGACGAGCGCGAGCCGGGCGTCGCTGTCCCGGGTCGCCCAGCGCCAGCGCGTCGCGAGCGCGCGATCGTAGACGTCCGACAGGATCGCGGCGACCTCGCCGCCGCGCGCGCCGCCGACCAGCGCCTGCCGCATCTCGTTGCGCGCGTGCCCGAGCTCCGCACGCAGCGCGGCGGCGGCCTCGGCAGACTGCGCGTCGGACTGCATCACGGCACCGACTCTAGCAGGCTGGCCCCGTGCCCGTGCCCGTGCCCGTGCCGGTGCCCGATCTGGGGCGGGCTCAGGCGACGAGGTCGCGCGCAGGAGCCCTCCGAATCGCCGTCACCGACGGAGCCGGTACTGCAGGACGACCGAGCCCTGGGCGATGCCGCCGGCCGGGACCTCGAGGGTCGCGCGCCAGCGATCGCGCAGAAGCTCGCCGGGGTGGGTCTCGTGGAGGACGGTCGGGCGCACCAGGCCGCGCAGCGGCTCCTCGACCAGGACGACGACGGCCGTGTCGCCGCGGTTGGCGACCGAGTAGGTGACCTCGTCGACCATCACGCGCGTGGCGAGCTCGCGCCCGAGCCTGCGACGGTAGCCGACGAGCGCGGGCTCGACCGCGAGCGGCACCCGCACCGCACCGCCCCCGCCCTCGCCCGCCGGGCGCGGCGGGATCTCGCCGTCGATCCAGCGGACGCCCGCCTCGTCGCGCACCGCCACGCGCACGGGTCCCGGCGCATCGCCCGGCGCGCGCTCGAACGCGAGCTCGCGCCACACCGACGAGACCGAGCCCTCGCGCCAGTCGACCCGGCGCGGGTTGCCCGCCGGATCCTCCTCGGCGCCGCGAAAGACGCGGTCGAGGCGCGCGCGGCGGGAGACCGGCGCGGCGGTGACGCGCACCGTGCCGCCGCCGATCGTCGCCTCGCCGCGCCACACCGTCTCCGGCGGAGCGCTGTCGCCGGGGAGGCCGAGCACGAGCTGCACCTGCGCCACGCGCGGCGAGGACAGCGCCCCGGCGGTGATCGTGTACGCGGTCGCGAGCTCGATCGACTCCGCCCGCGGCGCCGCGATCGTGTGCGCCGCGGCCCACGCGACGCCGGTCGTCGCGTACGTGACGCGCACGAGGTGACGGCCCGGGCGGCGGCTCTCGATCTCGCAGCGCAGGATCGGCTCCGCCGTCACGCCGTCCACGGCGAGGCGCGTGATGCGCTCCGGCGGGACGCTGGTCGGCGCGCCACCGGCGGCGCGGACGACCAGGCGCTCGGGCACGACGGCGACGAAGCGGCCGTAGAGGTCGCGGCCGTCGCGATCGACGGCGTGGACGAGGTCCCCGACCTCCGGCGGGCCGCCGTGGGCCGACGGCTCGTCGGCGTCGGGGCGCACGGTCTCGCGCGGCGCCCGCGCGCGCGTGCCCGCGTCCTCGTCCTCGATCACCGCCATCGGATCGCCGACCTCGACGACGACGCCCTCGACGGGCGGTCCACCTTCGACGTGGACCGTCACCGCGCGGCCCCAGAGCCACGCGGCCTCGCGCAGGCCGGCCGCGGCGGCGACGACGTCGCAGCTGCGGGTCGTGAGCGCGCCGGGATCGCTCTCGGATTCGACGACGACGCTGTCGAGCTCCAGGCCCGACGCGACCGCGCCGAGGTCGAGCGTCCCGCGCGCCGGCACGTCGCGCCAGCGCCGCTCGTCGACGTGCGCCCGGCCGGCCATCGCCGGATCGCGCCCGGCGTGGATCGCGATCGAGAGGCTCTCCCGCCCGGCGGCGCGCGGTCGCCGCGGGTCGCCGCCATGACACGACACGGCGACGAGCGCGACCAGGACGCGGAGGGTCACTCTTCCTCGGCCACGTTGTCGGCGGCGAGGCGGGCGGCGTCGCGGACCGACGCCTTGCCCGAGAGCACGGCGGCCAGCCCGGCGAGGAGCGGCATGCGCACGCCCTTGCGCGCGGCGAGGCGGACCCCGGCGAGCGCGGCCCGCGCACCCTCGGTGAAGCGCGCCGGCTCGATCCGCTCCTCGCGCGCGAGCGCGAGCCCGAGCTGGTAGTCCGGATCGTCGGGATCGCCGGCGCGCACGAGCACGTTGCCCAGGCCGGCGAGCCCGCTCATCGTGCGGATCTGGCCGCCCGCCGTCTCCGCGAGCCGCGACGCCTCGGCGACGGCGCGGGTGATCGCCACCGCGCGCGGCCCGGCGCCGACCTTGATGCCGTCGGCGATGCCGAGGGCGACCGTGTACGCGCCGGCCAAGGCCGACGCCAGCTCGACGCCGGTGACGTCGCGCGAGCCGTACACGCGCAGGTACGGCGGCAGGTTGAGCAGGCGGCGGGTCTCGCGCACGACCTCGTCGAAGCCCGAGGCGATGACCATCGACGCGAACTGGCCGGCCCCGAGGTCGCGCGGCAGCGCCGGTCCGGCGAGCACGCCGATGCGCAGGGCGGGCGTCGCGCGCTCGACGATGACGCTGACGCGCTCGTCGTCGGGACCGGCGAGCGCGCCGATCGCGTGCACGACGACGTGCCCGCCGTCGATCGCGCCGCCGAGCTCGGCGAGGCGCGCCGGCGCGTCCTGGGACGCGACCGCGAGCACGATGTACCGCGCGGCCGCGGCCAGCTCCTTCACGTCGCCGATGATCTTCACCGACGACGGCACGTCGACGTCGGGCAGCCGCGGACAGCGCCGCGTCGCCGCGATCGCGTTGGCCACCGACGGCGTGCGCGTGTAGACCGTCACGGGCCGTCCCGAGCGCGCGAGCGCGACCGCGAGCCCGGTGCCGAACGCGCCGGCGCCGACGATGCCCACGGTGTCGCCGCGGACGCTCACGACGCGCTCCGGATCGCCGCGGGCTCGGGCGCCAGGTGCGAGATGCGGTTCTGGTAGTAGTAGACGAGCTCGAGATCGCCGACGCGCACGACGTCGCCCTGGCGCTCGATCACGGGGCGCGCGTGGTACGTGCCGAGCGCGCGCAGCGCGTCGTCGAGCGTCGCCTGATCGCCGGCGGCGACCACGCGCTGGTGGAGCCGGCCCACGGCGGGCGCGTCGACGATGCGGCGGCGCAGATCGCCGAGCGCGCGCACGACCTCGGGCACCGGCACCTCGCGCACCTGCGTGCGCAGGAGCTTGTAGACGTCGCGGGTCCCGGCCTGGGTCGCGATCGCGTCGTAGAGGACGCGGGTGACGAGGTGCGTGGAGTGGAAGACGCTCTCGCGCGGATAGACGTCGGCGAGCCGCCGCCCGAGGAGCCGGGTGTACTCGGCGTCGCGCTGGGGGTCCTCGCCGTGCTCGCCGTCGGCGCCGGTGAGGTACGTGCGCGGATCGACCCGACGCCCGGCCCGATCGTGGGACTCGCCGTCGTCGTCGACGTCGTTGCCGAACGGATCGAGCGGCCGTCCGAACCGGATCACCACGGCGCCCTCGTGCGCGACGATCTTGCGCACGAACTCGACGATGCGTCCGAGCCGCGAGAACTCGTCGTCGGTGATGATGTAGCGGCGCTGGCCGGTCTCGGCCAGGTAGTCGTGGATGAGGGTCTCGGCCTCGAGCACGAGGCGGTAGTTGATGGTCGCCGGCACGATGTAGATCCGGCGCTGCGGCTCGCCGGCGCGCACGTTGTTGCTGTACGCGGTCACGGCCGTGCCGAGGAGGCCGAGCTTGACCGAGCGCTCGACCATGTTGCTGCGGCAGCGGGTGCCGCCGGGGAAGAAGAGCGAGTGGTACCCGCTCTCGAGCAGGACCGTCGAGTACTCCTTGAGGATGTCCTTGTAGAGCTCGAAGCGGAGCCGGCGATCGACGCGGTACGCGCCGAGGTTGTGCATGAAGTAGCTGATGAACGGGTTGGTGAAGAGGTTCTTGCCCGCGCCGTAGGTCACGGGCGGCAGCCCGGCGCGCTCGAGGGCGAGCCCGATCACCACCGAGTCCATGTTCGACGAGTGGGTCGGGGTCACGACCAGCGTGCCGCGCTCGGCGATGCCCCGGAGCACGTCGAGCGGTCCTTCGACCTGGATGCGGCTGTCGAGCTCGCGCAGGAGCCCGCCCACGCCGCCGCGGACGCTGGAGAGTGGCGAGAACAGGAGCCCCAGTCCGGGCGTCAGGACGCGGGTCGCGAAGCGGTACACGCGCGGATCGAAGTTGCCGACGATGTCCTCGCCGAAGAAGCGCACGAGTGAGGTCAGCTCGGCGCGCTTGTCGTCCTCCGACAGCGCGCCCAGCTTCCCGGCGAGTGCTCGCCATCGCGCCGCCTTCTCGCCGTTGCCGAGCCGCTTGAGCTCGTTGACGCACACGTCATTGAGGACGTACTCGAGCGAGTGATCGCCACCCCGCTCCGCCTCCTTCACCAGCCGTGCGACCACGCGCCGCTCCACCGTGGCGAGCACCCGATCGCGGTCGGCGTTGAAGCTCTCGAGGCGATTGCGGGCCTCCCGCACCGGGCGGTCGCTGGCCATAAGCCGGTGATACCACAGCCTCGCNNGCAGATCCCGCTGTCCCCCACTTGTCTTGCGCGCCGTCGTGGTATGGTCGAGCCTGCATCGCGTCGCTCGCGCTTGGTGCGAGCGACCTACCGAGACCCGCTCTTCGAGAGAGCGCTGCTCGGAAGGAGCGGCCCCCGGAACTACGGGCAGGCTGCCGCGGCAGCGGCGCAGCATCGACGCCGCGCCAACCGAGGCGAGATAGAGCAGATGGCAAGTACCAAGCGGACGAAGCCCGCCGCCCCCAAGGCGGAGACCAAGCCCAAGACCACCGCGAAGAAACCGGCGCGTGCCGTGGCCGCGAAGGCCGCGCCCGAGCCCGAGCCGGTGAAGAAGGCCGCGCGCGCCCAGAAGGCGGAGAAGGTGGAGAAGGTGGCGAAGGCGGAGGCGGTGGAGAAGCTGGCGAAGGCCGACAAGGTCGAGAGCGCCGAGCCGCCCGCGAAGAAGCGGGCTCCCGCGCCGAAGGAGGCGCCCGCGAAGCCTGCGAAGCCGGCAAAGAACGACGCGCCCTCCGGGAACGACGCCGGCATGCTGACGGAGAAGGCGCCCGCGGCCGCGGCGCGCGCGTCCGGCGCCGCGTACGAGGCGCGCACCGCCGACGAGCTGCTCGTCATCGGACGGAACGTCCTCGGCATCAAGGACTATCGCCCCGGTCAGCGCGAGGCGCTCGATCACATCCTCGCCGGCAAGGACGTCATCGCCGTCATGCCGACGGGCTCCGGCAAGTCGCTCCTCTACCAGCTCCCGTCGCTCGTCCTGCCCGGCCTCACCGTCGTCGTCTCGCCCCTCATCGCGCTCATCAAGGATCAGGTCGACAAGATGGTGGCGAAGGGCGTGGCGGTCGTCCGCATCGACTCGACGCTCACCGTGCGCCAGCGGCGTGAGATGGACGCCCTGGCCACCGCGCCCGGCGGCAAGCTCCTGCTCACGACGCCCGAGCGCATGGCCGATCCGGAGTTCCGCGCGTTCCTCCGCGGCAGCGCCGCCGCCGTCGGCGTGTCGCGCTTCGTCGTCGACGAGGCGCACTGCGTCTCGCAGTGGGGCCACGACTTCCGCCCCGCGTACCTGTCCCTGCGCAAGGCGCTCGAGGACGTCGGCCGGCCGCCCGTGCTCGCCACCACGGCGACCGCGCCGCCGCACGTCCGCGAGGACATCAAGCACCAGCTCGGCATCGCCGACGCCGAGGCGGTCACGACGACGTTCGACCGCCCCAACCTCCACTACGAGGTGATCACGTTCCCCGGCGAGGACGAGAAGGTGAAGACCCTCGTCACGCTCCTGAAGAAGCTGCCGCGCCCCGGCATCGTCTACTGCGCGACGGTGAAGAAGGTCGAGGAGCTCCACGAATCGCTCGGCCGCCACGGCATCCCGGTCGCCCGGTACCACGGGCGCATGACCAAGAACGACCGCGACTCCGAGCAAGAGCGCTTCATGGCGTCGACCGATCTGGTCATGCTCGCGACCAACGCGTTCGGCCTCGGCGTCGACAAGAAGAACATCAGGAACGTCCTCCACTACCACGTGCCTGGCTCGCTCGAGGCGTACGCCCAGGAGGCCGGGCGCGGCGGCCGCGACGGCAAGCCGAGCCGCTGCGTGCTCCTCTTCTCTCCCGACGACGTCGCGATCCAGGAGTACTTCCTGTCGGGCACGTACCCGACGCGCCGGCAGGTGCGCGCGGTGTACGAGGCGCTCGAGGCGTACGTCGACGCGGCGCGCGGCCCCTTGCGCGACGACACCCCGATCAACGTCGCCAACGTGGCGCTCGGCTCCGGCGTCGGCCAGCAGCGGACGCGCACGGTGCTGTCGCTGCTCAAGGACGAGGGCTTCATCGTCGAGAAGGACGGCGGCGTCTACGACCTCGTCGATCCACCGCTGCCCGACGAGCTGCTCAACGAGAAGGGCCGGCAGTACGAGGCGCGGCGCATCATGGACCGGCAGCGCCTCGACGCGCTGCTCGCGTACGTGAAGGCGCCGGGCTGCCGCAACCAGGCGATCCTGGCGTACCTCGGCGAGCCCGATGCGCCGACGTGCGGGCGCTGCGACAACTGTCTGCGCTCGCGCGAGGCGGCCCTCGCCGCGGCGAGCGAGGCGACGCGCCTCGGCGCGTCGGTCACCCGCGTGCTCGACGAGGATTCGCAGGCCGAGATCAAGCCGCGCAAGGTCATCCGCCACCGCGTGGTGCGGATCGATCAGCCGCCGCCGGCCGCCCAGGCGGCCGGCCCCGTGCCCGTGCCC
>DDTA01000317.1 GCA_002344285.1 Myxococcales bacterium UBA2376 | reverse complement strand
AGGTGCTCGCGCCGGCGGAGATCGCGGCGCGCGTCGCCCGCGGGGAGATCAACCGCTTCGAGGCGGCGACCCGCTACGCGCGCCACTACGAGTCGCTCCCGCCCGAGGAGCTCGTCGGCCAGGCGTTCCCCACGTGGGCCGACGGCAGCGCGTCGCCGTTCGTCGCCCTCGCCGCGCGCCGCTTCCCCGAGCGCGCGCTCGAGGAGGCGAACGCGATCGTCGCCGACGGCAGCGGCACCGGCAGCGCCGCCGAGCGCAAGGGTCGCTACGGCCGACGGCTCGCCCCGCCGCGCATGGCGACGATCACCGCCTTGCGCGTGCTCGAGGCGCTCGGCGAGCCCGGCAAGCCGGGCCTGCGCGTCGCCGCCGAGCGCCACACCGACCACACGATCCGCGGCCTCGCGCGCAGCGCCATGGGGCGCCTCGCCGGGGCGCAAGCCCTCGATCTGAAGCAGGCCGGCGAGCACCGCGGCGCGCTCCTCAACGCCGCGGGCAGGGACGAGCGCGCCCGCGCCGCCAGCCGCCTCGCCGACCTGGGCGACGTCGACGCCATCCCGCTCCTGCGCATCAGCTTCGCCGGCGACGTCGCCGCCGATGTGCGCGACGCCGCCGGCCGCGCGCTCGGCCGCCTCGGCGACGCCGACTCCGTCGACACCTTCATCCAGGCCCTCCATCGCCGCGGCGACGATCCGGCGAACGCCGTGACCGCCGCGATGGCGCTCGGCTACCTGGGCGACGTGCGCGGCATCGACGCGCTCCTCGAGGCCTACGCCGCCGCCTGGCGCCCCGACATCATCGCCGACGCGCTCACCACCGTCGGCCCCGCGGCCGTGCCGCTCCTCGTGCGCTTCGTGGAGGAGCGGCCCCAGCTCCTCGAGCGCCGGACCGCGCGCACCGTCTTCGAGACGCTGCCCGCCGATTCGCTCCGCGACGCGCTGGTCGCGCGCCTCGACGAGCTCGCCGCCGCCACCGACGACGACTACGTCGCCCGCGCCGGCACCCTGGTCGCGCTCGCGCACGGGCGCGCCGATGTCCTCGGCCCCGTCGGCCGCCACGTGATGACCGCGCGCCCTCACCTCGGCGCGAAGGGCGCCGGCCGCGAGGCCCGCGCGCTCTTCAAGAAGGCCGGCGGCAAGCCGGCGTAGCGGCGCCCGCGGGCTCAGTTGACCGCGCGACCGTCGCAGGGCGCGAGCTGGCACAGGAGCCGGCCGACGTGATCGGCGGTGCGCTCGAGGCGCTCGGCCGGATCGTAGGTCTCGAGCAGCTTCTGCCGCTCGCAGTGGTCCATGATGAGCGCGGCCGCGATGGCGTCGGCGCATGATCCAGGCGAGCTGCACTCGCGCAGGAGCGAGCGCAGCTCCTCGCCGCCGCGATCGAGCACGCTCGCCAGCCGGTCGCACAGGGCGAGCAGCTGCGCGTGCGCGACGTGGGTCGCGTGCGGTCGCAGCGAGCGGTCGTCCTCGACCAGCGTGGCCTGCACCTCGCGGTAGCTGCGCACCGCGGGCAGCTCGCGGACGATCCGGATGCGCGCGACGCCGCGCAGGACGAGCAGGAAGCGACCGTCGGCCAGCTCCTCCGACGCGATGATCCGACCGAGGCCGCACGCCGGGTACACGGCCGGGCGCTCGTGGTACTGCGCCTCGTAGCCGGGCTTGAGGCGCGCGATCGCCAGGAGGCGGCCGCCGTCGAGGCAGTCGCGCGTCATCTCGCGATAGCGCGGCTCGAACACGTGCAGCGGCATGAGCCCGCCGGGCAGGAGCACGGCGTTCGGCAGCGGAAAGATCGGGAGGCCGTCGAGGAACGCGGGGTCGATGTCCTCACGCGCTCCCATGGATCACCCGAACACGTCGATGCAGGAGCCGGTCAGCGCGGTCGGCGCTTCCGCGGCGAGGAACATGGCGGTCCTGGCGATGTCGTCAGCGGTCATGTTCGGACTTCCCCCGGGTTGGCCTACTCGTAACATCTCGGTGTCCACCGACCCCGGGCAGATGGCGTTGACAGCCACTCTAGCGCCACGCAGCTCCTCTGCAAGGGCTCTCGTCAGGCCGACCACCCCGTGCTTCGTGGCGCAGTAGCCGGCCAGGAACGGCGTGCCCTCCCGGCCGGCGATCGAGGAGATGTTGATGATCCGACCGGCGCGGGCCACGAGGTCGCCGGCGAACGCGCGCGTCACGTAGAAGACCCCGTCGAGGTTCACGGCCATCTGCCGGCGCCACGTCGCGTCGTCCATGGCGAAGGCGGGCGTGCGGACCACGGTGCCGGCGTTGTTGACCAGGACGTCGGCGGGGCCGAGCGCCGTCCGCAGCGACGCGGCCGCCTGGTTCACCTGCGACGAGTCCGCGACGTCGCACACCGCCCACGCGGCGCGGGCGGCGCCGCCGAGCTCCTCGGCCAGCGCCGCGAGCGCGTCGCCGCTGCGGGCCATCAACCCGACGCGGGCGCCGGCCTGCGCCATGCGCACGGCGATGGCGCGCCCGATGCCGCGGCTGGCGCCGGTGACGATGCACGTCTTTCCCGCGAGCGCGCTCAACGCCGGACACGCGCCGGCGGCAAGGGCACCGCGGGCGGCGGCGCGAGCTCGGTGACGGGGCGGCGGCCGGCGAAGCCGTCGTCGATGCCGTGGAACCACGCGCACGCGGTCTCGCCGACCCGCCAGCACAGCCAGACCTCGCGGCCGCCGTGCTCGCCGAGCCAGTCGCAGAGCCCGGTGTCGAGGTCGCGCACGATGCATCCGGTGGCGCCGATCGCGGCGAGCTCGTCGCGGAGCGCGTCGCGCAGGCCGAGCAGCACCAGGTGATCGCGGCGCACGTCGGGCGGCGCGTCGGGCGGGAGCTTCTCGCTCGCCGGATAGCCCGCGTCCTCGAGCCGCGCGTGGTGGCGGCGCAGCTGCGCGCGCAGCTCGAGCGCGGCGGCCCAGCGGCGCGTCACCTCGGGGATGAACGCGTTGACCTCTTCGACGGTGTAGCTGCGGCGCATGGGGACACCCTGTTGGACGGTGGGGTCAGTCGAGGTCGTCGGGCTCGGGCTTGCTGCGGTCCTTCGGCGCAGCCGCCGCGGCCTTGAAGTCGAGCTCGTCGACGAGCGTGTTGTACGGATAGGGCAGAGGCCCGGCGTTGGTGCACGAAAACGAGACGGAGCCATTCCAGTCCTTGACGTCGAAGGTGTAGACGGGGTCCTCGGGCTGGCCGGTCCCGTCGCAGTCCTTGAGGAAGCGCCATCCGGCGCCGTCGATCTTCTCCCACAGGCGATCGAACTCGTTCACGCCGAGCGAGCCCGAGTACTCCTCGCGGTTGCCGTCCGAGGTGACGGTCCACTTGATCACGCGCGGGCCGCTGGTGGCGCAGTCGACCTGGACGCCGACCTCGGCCGCGGCGAGGCTGCCCGAGACCAGGTAGCTCGCGTACCGATCGTTGCACGCGAAGTCGGAGTTCTGCTGCAGCGTCTCCTTGTGTGGATTGCCGCACGCCGCGACGCTCCCGAGCGCGATCACGAACGGGACGCGCATCGTCACTCCACCCCGGTGTAGTCGTTGGCCAGTGATGCCCGAGTCTCCTCGGTCGCAGTGACATCGAACCGGTAGGCGGGGTGATCGATCGCGACCGAGATCGGCGTCCCGGGCGTGGTCAGGGCCGCGCGGGCCTCGGCCGACAGCGGGAAGCGCACGTACTGGACCGCGGAGATCTTGTCCTCGGTCGAGCGCCCGGGCTCGAACGCGGCGCGCAGCGCGTGTGGACCGATGTGCAGGACGACGTGCTCGTCGAGGCCGACCAGCTTGCCCAGCTCGACCTTGGGGTCGACGTCGGGCGGCAGCTCGATGAAGAGCGTCGCCGACAGCGAGTCGGCGGTCGGCATCATCTGGTTGTAGACCTCGATCTCCTCGCGGATCTGCTCGTCGCGCGTGATGCTCTCGGCGCGCAGCATCTCCTCGATCTGGAGCGTCAGCGTGTGCCGGTTCTCGAAGACGAGGCTCACGCGATCGCCGATGACCAGGCGCCGCGGCTTCTTGAGCGCGATGATGTGGCGCCGGTAATCGTCGCGCATGCCCGCGTAGACGGCCGGGCCCTTGATGTCGGCCCGCGTGATGGGTCGGACGAGGCTCATGTCCTCGCTTACCATTTTTGATCGGGCCTGCCCCCTCATAAGAAGCAGGGGCTTGACGCGTGACACATCGTGATACATCATGTGTCACGTGGACGACGACAGGAAAGAGCGCGTGCTCCACACGCGCGTGCCCGAGAAGCTCGAGCACGAGCTGAAGGAACGTGCTGCGGAGCTCGGCGTGTCGGTCTCGAACCTGGTGCGCAACGTGCTCACCCATGCGTTCGGCCTCGTCGGCGACGTGGTCGCCGACGGCGCCCGCGTGGCGCGCGCGGCGGCCGGCGGG
>DDTA01000308.1 GCA_002344285.1 Myxococcales bacterium UBA2376 | reverse complement strand
GAGCAGGAGGGCACGTATCCGCTGCCCGAGGCCCAGCTCGATCGCTTCATGTTCCAGGTCGACGTCGATTACCCGAGCGCCTCCGAGGAGGAGGAGATCGTGCGCATGTCGACGTCGGGCTACGAGGCGCGCCTGGATCGCGTGCTCTCGCCCGAGCGGGTGCTCGAGCTGCAGGAGCTGGTGCGGCGCGTCCCGGCGGCCGATCACGTCGTGCGCTACGCGGTCGCGCTCGCGCGCGCGACGCGGCCCCAGGAGCCGGTCGCGCCGCCGTTCGTGCGCGAGTACCTGCAGTGGGGCGCCGGCCCGCGCGCGTCGCAGTTCCTGGTGCTCGCCGGCAAGGCGCGGGCGATCCTCGATGGGCGCTTCGCCGTTTCGATCGACGACGTGGCGGCGCTGGCGCGGCCGACCTTGCAGCACCGCCTCATCCTCAACTACCGCGCCGAGGCCGAAGGCGTGCGCGCGGGCGACCTCGTCGATCGACTGCTCGGCGTGGTCACGCCGTAGCCCGAGCACCCCGAGCGATGCCGCGTCTCGATCCCGTCGCGCTGGCCCGGCTCGGCAGCCTGCCGCTCAAGGCCCGGGTGATCGTCGAGGGCGCGCTCTCGGGGCTCCACCGCGCGCGCCTGCACGGCAGCTCGGTCGAGTTCGCCGAGCACAAGGAGTACTCGCCCGGCGACGAGCTGCGCCACGTCGACTGGCGCGCGTTCGCCAAGCTCGACCGTTACTTCGTCAAGCAGTACGAGCAGGAGTCGCAGCTCACGGTCTACCTCGTCCTCGACGGCTCGGGCTCGATGCGCTTCGCCGGCTCCGGGCTGTCGAAGGTCGAGTACGCGGGGCTGTGCCTCGCCGCGCTCGCCTACCTCGTCGTCCAGCAGCAGGACAAGGTCGGGCTCTACGTCTTCGGCGCGCCCGGCGGCGACATCGTCGTGCCGCCGCGCGCCCGGACCTCTCACCTCGCCGACGTGCTCGGCGTGATCGACCGGGCGACGGCGGGCGCCGCCGGCGAGGACGACTCGCCGGCCGCGGCGCTCGACCGCATCGGTGAGCTGGCGCGCCGCAAGCGCGCCCTCGTCGTGCTCGCGTCCGACCTCTTCGATCCCGACGATCGCACGCTCGCCTCGCTGCGGCGGCTGCGCGCGCAGAAGCACGACGTCGCCGTCCTGCACGTGCTCGCACCCGAGGAGCGCACCTTCCCGTTCGAGGGCCTGACCCTGTTCGAGGCGCTCGAGAGCGATCACCGGCTGCTCGCCAACCCGGCGGCGATCCGCAAGGACTACCTCGAGCGGATGGACGCGTTCCTCGCCCGCGTGGTCGAGGAGATGACCAGCGCGGGGGTCGACTACCACCTGTGCCTCACCGATCGCGCGGTCGAGGACACCCTGCTCGAGCTGCTCGCGACGCGCCAGCGCACGATGGCGGGCGGAGCGCGCCGGTGAGCTTCCTCGCGCCGCTCTTGCTCGTCGGGCTCGCCGGCCTGCTCGTGCCGGTCGCGATCCATCTCATCGGCCGCCGCCGCGCGCGCGTGGTGCGGTTCGCCGCGCTCGACTTCCTCATCGCGACCAAGCGGCGCACGGCACGCCGCTTCCAGCTCCGCGAGCGCCTGCTCCTGGTCGTCCGCGTGCTCCTGTGCGTCGCGCTGCCGCTGGCGCTGGCCAAGCCGTTCACCTCGTGCGAGAGCAAGGGGCCGCTCATCGCGCGCGGCCCGCAGGCGGCGGTGCTGGTGATCGACGACTCGTTCAGCGCCGGCTACCGCCTCGACGGACGGACGCTGCTCGGCCGCGCGACCGACGAGGCCGCGCGGCTGCTCACGCTGCTCGGGCCCGAGGCGGAGGTGGCCGTCGTGCGCGCCTCCGAGGGCGCGGTGCACCCGACCGAGCTGTCGCGCGAGCACCTCCGCCTGCGCGACCAGCTCGCGAGCATGTCGCCGACGGCGCGCCCCGCCGATCTCGATCGCGCGCTGGCCCGCGCCGCCCAGCTCCTCGCCGGCTCGAGCCACACGCGGCGCACGATCTATCTCCTGTCACCCTTGACCAGGGGCGCGCTGCGCGGCGGCGAGCCTCCCTGGGGCGAGGATGGCCCGCGGCTCGAGATCCTCGACGTGCGCGAGGGCGCGGCGCTGCCCAACCTCGCGGTCGTGCGCCTCTCGGTCGAGCCCGATCCGGGCGCCGGCAGCCGCGGCATCGCCGCGCTCGCCGAGATCGCGAACCACTCGCCCCTGCCGGCGCCCGGCGTGACCGTCAGCCTGCGCATCGCCGGCCAGATCATCGCGCGTGGTCAGCTCGACCTGGCGCCGGGCGAGACCAAGCGCAAGCGCTTCCTCGCGACCTTGCCGCCGGGCCGACGCTCGGCGGAGATCGCGGTCGAGCTCACGGCCGACGCCTTGCCCGCCGACGATCGCCGGCACGCGATGGCGCAGCTGCGCGACGAGATCCGCGTCCTGCTGGTCGACGGCGACCCCCACGCCGCGCGCCACGACGACGAGCTGTTCTACGTCGAGGCCGCGCTCCGCCCCGGCGACCGCGCCGAGACCGGCACGGCGGTCACGACGATCACGCCCGACGATCTCGACGAGGTCGAGATCGACCAGCACGACGTCGTCGTCCTGGCCAACGTCGCCGCGCTGCCCGCGGAGGACGTGCAGCGCCTGACGGCGTGGGTGAAGGCCGGCGGCGGCCTCCTGGTGGCGCCCGGCGACCGCGTCGACCCGGCGGCGTACGAGCGCACGATGTTGCCGCTCCTGCCCCAGAGCCTGCGCGATCCGATCGACACGGCGTGGGGCGCCGCGCCCGACGAGCGCGCCTCGCGCGCCCTGCACCTGACCAAGTGGGAGGCGGATCACCCGATCTTCGCGCCCTTCGCGCGGGACGCGCCCGGGCTCGCCGAGGCGAGCTTCACCAAGATCGTGCTGCTCGGCCCGACGACCGACACCGACGATCGCAAGGTGCTCGCCCGCTTCACCAACGGTGCCGCCGCCCTGGTCGAGGCGCGCAAGGGCGACGGCCGCCTGCTCCTGTTCGCGTCGACGCTCGATCGCGACTGGAACGACCTGCCGATCCACCCCGGCTTCCTGCCGCTCATCCAGGAGTCGGTGCGCCATCTCGCGCGCCGCCGCGTCGAGGGTGCGACCGCGTCGCTGGTGGTGGGCCAGGGCACGAGCCTACCCACGCTCGACATGCGCAAGCTCGAGGTGCGGGGCCCGGAGCGCACCGGCGCCGTCTTCGAGGGCGCGCGCATCGAGGGCCGGCGCGCCGTGCGCTTCACGGGCACCGACGCGCCCGGCGTCTACCGTGTGGTGGGCACGGATCGCACCGGGGCGACGCGCGATCGCGACGAGCTCGCGTTCGCGGTGAACCTCGATCCGCGCGGCAGCGACCTGTCGGCGGCGCCGGCGGACCTGCTGCCGGGCAGCGGCAACGACGGCGCCGGGCCGTCGCGCTCGTCCGAGCGCCGCGTCGAGCTGTGGCACGCGATCGCGGCGGCGCTGCTCGTGCTCTTGCTGATCGAGTCGCTGCTCATCCAGCGCGCTCGGTGACCGAGGCCTGACACCGGCCTTCGGCTTCGGTTTCGGTTTCGGTTT
>DDTA01000097.1:127-69737 GCA_002344285.1 Myxococcales bacterium UBA2376 | reverse complement strand
CGTGCGGTTCGCACAGCGCTTACGGCGCTTCGTGCTCGTGTCAGTCGACGCTCGCGTCGGCCGCGGCGTCGTCACCGGCGTCGGGCGGCGGGCCCATGGTGCAGTAGATGGTTTCCCAGCGCTCGGCTTCGTCGTCGTAGTAGCAGGTGATGGAGTCGCAGCAGGTCACCTGCGCGCCAGGGGGCGGCGCCTCGGTGATGCAGTGGGCCGTGCAGATGGGGGGCGGCTCGGGCTCGTCGCTGCAGGCGACGAGGCAGAACGTGGCAAGGGCGGCGAGCGTGCGGCGGAGCATGCGCGGAAGCGTTGCATGTCCCGTGACACGTGGCGCGCGAGGGATTTCGCAAACGTGCGCGCGGTGCGCCGAGCGAGCGCGACATCCGTGTCCGGAAACCCGGACTGCACGATCTTGCCACGCGAGCCACGTCGACGGTTCAGGCGATCTGGATGGCGACCTTGCCGCGCACGCGGCCGGCCTCGAGATCGGAGAGCGCCGCCGGGACGGCGTCGAGCGGGATGCGGCGGTCGATGATCGAGACGAGCTGGCCGCGCTCGACCAGGGCGGCGAGGCGCTCGAGGTCGCTGGCGTGTTCCTTCGCGGCGAGCATCGTAAAGCGCTGGCGAACGAACGGTGACAGCGCGAAGGCGTGGAGCTGGCGGCCGAAGCTGGCTGTCCAGTCCTCGGAAAAAGCCGCGCGAATCCGCGACGTTCCGGTATTCTTCTTCGGGGCTGAGGATCCGCGTGTCGGCGGTTCAACTCCGTCCCTGGGTGGGCTTCGCCGGCGTTGCTCCCGTCTCACCGGTAGCAGGGGTTCTGCTACCCATTTGGTACCGGGAGCAGCCTGGCTGTGACGCCCGGCATGGCGACGTTGGGCAGCTGGCCCCAGACGTCGTGAGGCCCAGCGGCTTGGCGACGACCAGTAGATCCTGCGTGTCGTCGACCGGTACCGTGGTGATGCAGTGATGCTGGCGAACCAGAAGCGCACGCGGAAGATCCTGCTTCTTGTTCTCGGAGCTGGTGCTGGATTGGGTTTGTGGATGCTCTCGCGTGGCGAGGAGCGCCCCGCCGACGCGCGGTCGGAGAGCGCGACGAGCGGCACACAGACGAGCGTGCAGGCACCTGCGCATCTTGCGAATGGGCCTGGCCACGAAGCTCGTCCCAAACTGCGCGGTCTCCATCGGAGCCGCGTCGTCGAGGTCCAGGCGAACCATGGCGTGCCGGTGACCGACGATCCGTACGAAGCACCGCCGCCAGGGACCCTGGCATCCGAAGCCGCGCCGCAAGCACCAGTACCCGATAGCCTGGAGACGCTGAGCAAGAGCCTGGATACCTACATGCT
The DNA here is from genome assembly GCA_002344285.1 of Myxococcales bacterium UBA2376. Classification (GTDB taxonomy): domain Bacteria; phylum Myxococcota_A; class Polyangia; order Haliangiales; family Haliangiaceae; genus UBA2376. Next base: position 68,400 of record DDTA01000097.1, on the reverse strand, counting down.
GGACACGATCGGCCCACGCGTTCGTCCGTGTTGGAAGACGCTGAGCGGGACCGGGACGATCGAGTTCCGCTACACGTTCCGAGACGAGAGCGGCAAGGCGTCTCCCACCGTGGTCGAAGACGCGAACCTGCCCGTGACGATCGTCGAATCGTCGTTGGAGCCCGAGCAGACGCGTCGCGCGCTCGAGTGCATGCTCGACGCCGTCGAGGGTACGTCCTTTCCGCCGGGCGTCGCCTTGAGTGACCCGATGATCTTCAAGTACCAGGTCTGGACGGTTGGGAAGACTAGCGAGCCTTCTCCATGACGATGTCTTGCGTTGTCGCCTCCAGCTAGCTTGCCCCGGCGGTCGCAGGTGCCTCACCGTTTGTTTTCTTGAGGCGCTTGGTCAGATCGGTGTTCTCGGGCGCATCAAGTAGTGCGCTGCGCGCGTCGGCCACATGTCCGTTCGCTCGCTTCTTTGCGACCCGCTTGACGACCGCCACCGGCACCAACACGCCGCGGTGCACGGTGTAGTCGGAGTTAAGCAAGACGATCACCGCATCGTCGAAGTCGAAGCTCTTGAAAGGGGAGAGCTTCCGGCGAGGGTTCTTGCGCGTCTCGTCGAGGACCCGGCACTTGACCTGGATGCGTCGTCCGTCGGGGGTGCGGAGGTCGTAGCCGCGCTGGGAGTTCGGGGCCAGCTGGCCCCGCAGTGCCTTGGCGACCAACTGCTCGGCGAAGTCGCCCGCTGGCGCGTTGGCGGTGCGCACCACGTCGCGACGTCGCAACTCTCGCAGGATCGCTCGGTACGTGTCGAGCAACTCGGGAACGCTCATGCTGACCAGGTCGAGCTTCATCGGCGCCTCACTCGTGTCGATGGTCGCTTGGGATCGAATCGATTTCGATGCCGCCCGCCATCGATGGTGGGCCCGGTCTCGTTCTCCCGAAGGCGCACGGCATGGTCAGCCAGGCCGGTGTTGTCATTGCGTTGAGCGTGACCTCGCACCGAGGGCGCCGATGCGGGTCAGCGCCTCGTGCAGCGACTGCGGCTTGACGCTCAGCGCGGCGGCGGCGGCAGCGACGGAGCGATCGTGGTCGAGGTACGCCTGGATTCGCTCGGCGGCGCGACGGAGCTGGTCGATGTCCTCGGGCCACGCGAATGCGGCGAGGGCGGCGACGCGATCGCGGCCGAGCTCGGCGACTCGGCGTGAGCTGCCGAGATCCTGGAGCAAGCCGTCCAGGAGCCGTGGCGCGTCCTGTCGCCGCGTTCCAATCGTTGGGACCTCGATCTCGGAGAAGCGCATGGCGTATTGCTCGAGGAGCTTGCGCGCCACGTCTGCCGAGGGCGCGCTGACGACGGAGCGCACGCCGTAGTCGTCGCCGACCAACCACCTGGCGAGGAAGTCGGGGGCGCTGCCGTCGAGGCTCGTCAGGTCCAGGTAGACGGTGCCGCGCGTCGCCTGCGCGAAGATGGGGCGGACGTCCGCTTGACGGGCGCCGCCGCTCACGTCGAGCACGCGAAACGGCTCGGCCCGGCGACCGGAGGCTCGATGAATCGCGCGCGCCAGCGCGGCGGGTTGGCAGGTTTTCCGGCCGGTGAGCAGGATCGGGCCATCGTGGGCGGCGAGGACCAGCGCAGCGTCGACACGGGCGTGAGCATCGAAGCCGAGGAACCAGGCGAGGCGCGCGCGCAGCTCGCGGAGGTGATCGTCGAGCGCGATGACGTCGACGTTGGCCCAGCGGAAGACCTGGCCCGCCGCGACGTGGATCGTTGGCTCGGGGCGGCCGTTGAGGTACTGGCCGTTGGCACGTCGACCGAACCAGCCTTCGAGTCGAGCGTGAACGTGTCCTTGTCGCTCGGAAGCGCGACCTCGACGTCGTGGCCGACGACGCGCAACGAGGTGATGTCGCCAGGCGGAAGCAGACGAGGGCGTTGTTCCTGCGGAACCGGATCGGTGACCGGCGTTGGCTTGGCCGGCGCGTTCACGGCTCGCATTGGCGGGTTCTTCTTCGGCATTGTCTGCACGAACCTACGGGGCCCGGCGGCCAATCTCCCATGGATCAGGGGCCGCCCCCGGATTTCCGAACGCGTCCCTGATCGACGGCAGGCGGCTGACCGGCCGTTCGTAGACTGGGCAAGGCGATGAACGACGAACCGGTCGAAGTGTTAGACGCGCGCCGCGGTGGCGCGTCGTGTGGGCGAGGCCGAGCTCGAGGAGCTTGTCCGCCGGCGCATGCATGACCCACTCGGGCAGGCTCGGGCGGAGGTGCGCGTGCGGCTCGCGCTTTTCGCGGCGGCCATGGGCCTGCGCTGGCTCAGCTCGCTGGAGGCCGAAGGCCGCGTCTCGACTGGCCGCGCGGCCGAGCTTCGGCGGCGGCTGGAGCTGGTCGCGGCGACCCGGGCTCACCCGAGCCGGGTGATGGGGGCAGATCCATATTCTCAACTGAATACGGTGACTTCGGTCGGTTCTTCCTCACCCCGTGCGGATTTCGAAGCAACCGCAGACGCGGACACCGATAGGTCTTAGCAACAGCGATGGCGTACGACCTCGAGAGCCGAGACCGCGAGCGGGACCCGCAGGAGGCGGGCGCGACCGCCGCGTCTCCCGGCAAGGCAAGCCGAACGCAGCGGCTTGGCGCCTCGGCGGCTGCGCCTGACGATCGCGACCGCGAGAAGGGGAAGAGCGCCGACTACGCGTTCTATCCGGACTGGGACGAGCAGGGCGGCACCAGCGGGCAACCCACCGGGGAAGACGATCCGTTCGCCCTTCACATCCCGCCAACCGGAGAAGGCGACAGGTCAGCCGCCAGCGCGTCGCCCCAGCCTGTCGAGCGCAAGGCGCCGACACCATCCGGCGCCTCCGCAAGCGCGCCTTCGGCGGAGAGCACGGAATCGGCCGGCGCCGAGACGCGGGACGCCGCTCCATCAGATGCAGCCAGCGAGGCCGCCGCGGCGGAGGCGCCAAGCAGCGCCGGCGACGGGGCCGACGCGGATAACGCCGAGACGGATGGCGCCCACGAAGCAGCGACGGCGTCGCCGGACGTGGGCGGAGCCATGGACGTCGGCCAACCCGATGTCGCCGGCGAAGGTGCACCTACCCATGGCGCGCCCGACGGCGTCGGCGCCAGTGCGATCCAGATCCAGGCGCACGCGCACCGCGAGTACCAGCAGGCGCTCAGCGCGATCGCGCAGCGCGAATCGATGCTGCGCGGTACCTTCGCTCAGCAGCGCGCCGCGATCGGCACGGTGGCGGCGACGCAGGCGGCGCTGGCGCGCTCGGACGCCAAGGCAGCGGCGGAGCGGATCCGTGGGAGGAACGGCATCGCGGCGCGAACCATCGGCGAGATGGTCGACGGCGAGGCGACGCGCATGAGCCTGGGCACGCAGGACGCCCTGTCGCGCATGAGCGCGGCCGACAAGAAGGTCCGCCCGGCCGTTCACCAAGCCGCTGCCGACTCGGCGACCAACGCGAACCTCGATCTGCGCGATGGGGCCGAGGGGCAGCTGCTCAACGAGCTTCGCGACCGCCTGATGCCGCGCGCGGTCACCGCCGCGCTCAACGAGCATCGCGACGCCCGCGCGCGCGACGTCGACACGATGGCGTCCACGCGTGATCGCAACATTCGCCAGATGCGCCGCGCCGGGCAGCAGCTGGCCGGCCAGGTCGACGGCCAGCTGCGCGACGTGGAGAAGGCGCTGCTCGGCAGCGGTGAAGCCCTCGCCGGTGTCATCCACCGCAACGCGCAATCGCAGCTCAAGGCGATCGACGCGGCCGAGCAGGACGCCGTCGCGTTCTTCGCGCGCGCGCGCGTCGACGCCCAGCGACTCCTGACCGGAGGCATCCAGGCGGCGAACTCGGTACGTGCGCAGGCCGCCCACGTGAGCGGGCCCGGCGACGCCGCGTCGCTGGCGACCGCCGCTGCGACCGTGTCGCCCCAGCTCACCGCGCAGCGCGAGCGGCTGATCGGCAAGGTTGACGGCGTCGTCGAGCGCGCGAGCTCGATCGTCGGCAAGGGCGTCACCGACTTCGGCGCCGAGTGCACCGGCTACCGCGCGATGGCCCACGGCGACCACGCTGGCATCGAAGCCAGACTCGCGGGCGAGGTCGCCGGCAAGGTCGCGCACGTGAAGGCCGAGTGGTCCAAGGACACAGACGTCTTCATCACCAGCGCCAACAGCTTCGCCGCGGCGGTGGAGTTCTCGCGCGCCAACCTCATCGCTCACCTGCCGGCCCAGTTCGGCGGGGTCCTCCGCTCGGCCGTGCTCGAGGCGCGCAAGTCGCGGCTCGAGAAGATCGGCGAGGGCGTCTGGGGCATGTTGTCGGGGCTCGTCACGACGATCGCGAAGTTCGTCGCCGTGGCGCTCGTGATCGTCGTCGGCCCGATCGCGTTCGTCGCCGCGGCGCTCATCGGCAAGGCGGGCGCGCTCGCCAGGCTCTTCCGCGACGCGGCGATGGCGGTCGTCGGCATGGTCGAAGCGTTCAAGGAGCGCTTCAAGATCCTGTTCCGTTCGTGGGACGGCTGGCCCTGGTACGGCAAGGTCGCAGGCGTGTGGGCGACGACGCTGCTCTCCATCGGCGACATCATCGGCCTCCCTTCCATCTATGAGAGCGCGACCGGCCGCGAGCTGATGTCCAACCGCGACCTCACCGACCAGGAGCGCGGCGCCAAGGCCGCCGGCGGAGGCGTCGCCGCGCTGACCACCTTGATCCCGGCGAAGATTCACGCCGACAACCTCGCCCGCAACTCCGCCGCGCGTACGATGGGCGCCGATCTCGCGGAGACCGAGGCGCTCGCTCATGCGCGGCGTCAGCTTCCCGAGAGTGCGGACGGCGCACCCGCCGTCGCCGGCGAGGCCACCGGCGTCACCGCGGAGCAGGTCATCCTCCAGCGCGCGGATCTCGAAATCGCCGAGGCGGCACAGCGGGTCAAGCCGATGCCCGACACCCTCGACGTCGTCGTGCATGGAGAGGTCGACCACTTCATCGTGTTCGACGAGGGCCTGGTCCCCAAGGTCATCTCGCACCGGAGCCTCGCCAAGTACATCGAGCGGTCGGGCAAGTCCTACAAGCGGATCCGGCTCATCGCGTGTAAGACCGGCCTGCACCCGCACGGCGCCGCGCAGCATCTTGCCAATAAGCTGCACGCGAAGCTGATCGAGGCGCCCACCGACAAGGTGCACATCCATGGCGACGGCTCGATGACCATCGGCCCGTCGGACACCGTCAACAGTGGTCATTGGGAACCGTTCACTCCCAAGCCGTCGCGCTTCCGCTACACCGAGTATCGCGCGCCCAAGGTTACGGAGACACGTTACGAGCGCTTCCGCCGCGAGCGCGCGGAGAAGGCCGCCGCGCAAGCGAACGAAGCGAGCGCGCCGCCCGAGGGGGCGTCGGAGATTCCGTCGATGGACATCTCGCGCGGTGAGGCCAAGTCCATGGGCCGGCGCCCCCGTCCCCGCGACGCGGCCGACAGCCTCTTTGACGAGCGCGAACCGGGGAGCAGCGTGGTCGACGAGGCGTCGGAGCTGCGCCACGGCGACGATCCGGCGGACCATGTTCCCGACTCCTCCGACGCCGGTGAGCTCGGGCTGTCTCGCGACGGCGAACGCCGCGTCCGGCACGTGGCGAAATCCGAGGCTCCCTCATCGGTCGCGCAGGAGGCTGGTGCCGGCGTGCTCTCGAGCAATCGGCTCGGCATCACACGCCCGCCGCGGCATCACGTCTTGCCCCAGGCCGAGATCGAGTTCTTCCAGGAACGCGGATTCCCGGGACGCGCGATCGATGACTTCACCATCGAGATGCCGACGCCACTGCACGAGGAGGTGCACGGCGTGAACCAGAGCCTGGCGCGCCGGCATTGGCCGGAGCGGGAATGGAACACCGAGGTCATGTCGCGCCTGCGCGAGGCGGAGGCGCTCAAGAAGGTCCAGCTCCGTCGCCAACTGCGAGCGCATAAGAAGCCGACCGCTGAGATCGACCAGATCCTCGCGACCGATGGCAAACTGACGCCGGACGAGATCTGGAGCGTCGTCAACCAGGTGATGGTGAAGTTCAAGATCGATGGCTTGCCGTTCGTGAAATACGACGCGCCGGCGAGCATTCCTGTCGAGGCTCCCACCGCGGGCAACCAACCATGAGCGAACACGGACATCATCCCGGATCGGGTCAGGCATGGCGCGACGACTGGGCGCTGCGTATCGCGCAGCTCCTCCGGAAGCACGGCCATTCCTCGGTCACGTCGTTCATCGAGGCACACCCACGGCGGAGCCTCGTCGAGCTCGCTAGCGCCCTCGGAGGCGAGGACGTCGCCGCCGTTCAGCTCGAGTGGGCATATCTCGACGAGGCAAAGGTAACCGACACCATCGAGGCGTGCGCGCGCGATCTCCTGGTGCGCGCCATCCACGAGCACTTCCCTGACGGCTGGCAACCCGACGATGATCAGCGCCACCAGCTAGCGTTCAGCGGGTGGTCCGCGCCCTTGAAGACGCGGGGCGGCGCCACGGCGGACACGGTGGCGATGTGGGAGGCGCTCTACGACGGCGCTGCTCCGGGATGGCTGCCGATGGATGGGGCCGATCCGCTCTTGGTCGACATCTTCCGCCGGTACTGGAGGGCGACATGACGACGAAGCGCATCCTGAAGCTCGTCGGCGCATTTCGCGAGATGGGTTACGACGATGACCCGGCCGCGCCCTCGCTCGTGGACGTTCGCGGCAAGCGCAATCCGGGGCACAAGGCCGAGGTCGTGGCGTACCTCCGCAAGGGCAAGGCGTTCTCGTTCTCACCCGGTCCGCTCCGAGACTACTTCGACGACTCGCAATACGTTGGCAGCCACACCATGCGGACCGACGGCACCTATCTCTGGCCCGATTTCGTCGCCGGCTACGTCGAACGGCATGACGTCGAGCTGCCCGCCGACTTCGAGCGCCACATGGAGGCGGCTGGCTGGCGGCTCCCCGAGGCCGTCGACATCGCGACGCTCCAGCATCCCAAGCGCCCGACCTGACTCACCGCCATGAAGCACTCGATCATCGCCATCGTCTCGCTGCTGCTGCTCGTCGGGACCGTCGCGCGCGGCTACGCCGACGAGAAGTTGCCGTCACCCCAGGACGCCGTCGCGCGCGCGCATCTCGACGCGGGCAACAAGGCCTACCGGCTGAAGGACTTCGACGCGGCGATCCGCGAGTACCGCGCCGGCGCGCAAGCCGAGACCGGGCCGACGTACACGTTCTGGTACAACCTCGGCCAGAGCTATCGCCAGCTCGGCCGCTACGAGGACGCGACGGTCCGGTATTCTTCTTCGGGGCTGAGGATCCGCGTGTCGGCGGTTCAACTCCGTCCCTGGGCACTCCACGACTCGGCGAACGTGCACCAGGGAGCTCGATCGCGCCGGCCTATCGCTGCCGGTAGATGAACTGGACCGAGGAGCACAGGGGCACGGGCACCGGGCGGTATCGCCACGCGGCGACGGCGTTGATGAGCTCCATGTCATAGGTGAAGAAGCCACTCGAACGCTCGACGCGGACGTTCACGGGGACACCTGCGGTGTCGATACAGACTCGCAGGGGCACCGTGATCTCGGAGATGCCCGCCGCCCTGATCTTCAACTTGGTGCTGTCGGGCGGAAAGATGCTCCGGTCGCCCGAGACTCGGACGGTCTCGAGGCCGCTCGGCGGAACCTCCTTCGCGTCTGGATCGAGGATCTCGAAGTCGAACGCCTGACGTCGGCCGGAGATGCCGGCGCGTAGCCAGCACTCCTCGCGCGAGGCGGGCTTTTCGCGAGCAGGCGCCGTGACGGGTTCGTCAAAGAGGGCGCGATCGAACGAGCGGTCGCCGCTCGATTGGAGCAAGGAGAAGCGCGGCGCCGCACGGGTGCCCGGCGTGCGGCAAACGCGAGCGAAGGCGACGCCTGGTGTGGGCCGCCGGACCACGAGCCTTCCGGAAAGGGAGACGGGGGCTTCGATCGCGGGCGGCAATTCGATGCGCGACGAGGGAAGCGCCGGTCGTGGTCCGGCACGGTCGAAGCTGTGCGAGAACGCGGCAACGGAGCAGACCGCTCGCCTCGCGCCCCCGCGCTGGTAAGGTCGGAATCGCCAGCGCTGCACGACGGCGAGCGCCGCCGCGTCGAACGTTCGAGCGGACCCCCGGACGAGGGTCGCGGTCGCGTTGCCGTCGTCGTCGAGACACACGCGCACCAGCGCCTCTGCGCCCTCGCCGCCGATCACCTCGCGGGTCAGTCCGGCGTCATGCGCGGAAACGGTCAGCTCCCCTTCCACGAGCAGGCTGCGGAGCACGCCAGGGTGGATGTCGCGTGCGCCCGCTTCGGGCCGCGCCGCCGACGGGGGCGGGACGCGCGGCGACGTCGCCGCCGTGAAACACGCCCCCGTGCCCGCAGCGAGCGCGACCGTGAGGCACGCGAGCCCCCTCGCGCGGTTCGTTCGAGCCATCGCCTCAGCGTATCAGCCGGGCGACCACGTCGCTGGGCCGCCCGATTCTTGGGGAAGAAGTCGCCGTTGCCAACGTATAGAGAGTGATGCGTGAGACGCGCCACTGGCTGGAGCAGCTCGGCGAGGACGAGCTGCTGGAACGGCCGGCGCGGGCCGCGCCCGGGAAGGTGTCGCTCACTCAGCGACTGCAGCGCTCGGATGCGTACGCGGCCCCGGCTGCGGCCGCGCACCCGCTGGCGACGCCGGTCCAGCTCCGCGTCCAGCGCGGTCCGGTCGACGACCCGTTCGCGCTCCACCGGGGCGCCGGCGAGCTCGACGGCGCGGCCGCCAGCGCCACGGCCGAACGCGGCTTCGCCGGCGGCGGTCGCGCGCTACCGCACCTCGACACGATCCAGCAGTCGTTCGGTCACCACGACGTCTCCGGCGTGCGCGCGCACGTGGGGGGCCCGGCGGCCGAGGCGTCGGCGACGCTGGGCGCCAGCGCGTACGCGAGCGGCGACCAGATCGGGTTCGCGCGCGAGCCGGATCTGTTCCTCGCCGCGCACGAGGCGGCGCACGTGGTCCAGCAGCGCGGCGGCGTGCAGCTCGCCGGCGGCCTCGGCCGCGAAGGCGACGAGTACGAGCGCCACGCCGATCAGGTCGCGGCGGCCGTGGTGGCGGGCCAGCCGGCCGCGCCGCTGCTCGATCGCTACGCCGGCGGCGGCGGTGGTCGCCCGGCGGTGCAGCGGTTCCGCGAGGGGCAGACGCCCGAGGAGCGGGAGGCGGAGGCGCGCGGCGTGCTGCGGGCGTTGCGGGCGCTCGGCGAGGAGGAGCGGCGCGAGCGGATCGCCGGCTGGTCGGCCAGCTACACCCGCGAGCTCCAGGCGGCGATCAGCGCCGCCGACCGGGAGGCGTTCGCCGACGTCGTGGCGGCCATCGGCGGCGCGCGCCGGTCGTCGCCGGAGATCTGGCAGCGGTTCGTCTCGCGCTTCCAGGGCCACTTCCCGCCGGACGTCCAGCACACGTTCCCGCAGATCGACGCCGAGACCTTCGAGCAGCTGTTCTCGGTCGAGCAGCGCGACAAGCTCCTCGAGTACTTCGGCAACCGCCACCTGCCCGAGCGCCTCTTCAACCTCGGCGGCGGTCACCTGAGCGCCGGCCAGCGCCGCCTGATGTCCGCCCACATGCTGACGGTCGGCACGTTCACGCGCCCGGAGATGGAGGCGGAGCGCCAGCAGGCGGTCGCCGACCGTGACGCGGGCGGTGGCGACGCCCCCGCGGCCGATGGCGTCCCCGCCGCCGAGCAGCTGGTCCACGCCCGGATGTGCGGGCACTGGGTGAGCCTGGTCAACGCCTACGCGGGCGCGGCGTCCTCGCTCCGTGCCGGCGCACGCGACCACTTCGATCACGACGGCCACGTCGTGCTCCACGCCGACGCCGCCGCAGGCACGGCGTCGCGTCACGACGGGACGGCGTTCATCCCGATGGCCCGGTTCGACGAGCTGTTCCGCCCCGGCGACTGGCTCTACATCCGCAGCAGCGCACCGCAGCACTCGGTGATCTTCTCCGAGTTCGTCGATGCGCAGCCTCAGGAGCCGACCCAGCCGTGGAAGTACCGTCGCGCGATCACCTACGATCAGGCCAGCCCCGACCGCGGCGGCGCGCGCCACACCTACAAGCTCGGCGAGGTCTACGACCGCGATCACGACGTCACGATGGTCACGCGGCACGACCCGGGTGGCGAGCACGCCGAGGCCGCGACCAGCCCGGAGCTCCTGATCCCGCAGACCGCCGGCGAGGACGGCGAGCGTCACAGCACCCGCGGGACCGAGGACGCCAACGCCGACTTCCTGTGGGAGCGCCGCCTGACCGAAGAGCAGGCGCGCGCGCACGTCCGCCGCGAGAACACCCGGATGATCGGCGAGCTCGCCGAGTCGCGCACCGCCTCGGGCGACCCCCGGCTCGATCCGTCCCAGAAGCTGGTGCTCATCCGCACCAACCAGGAGAGCCACCTCGAGACCCTGGTGCGCCTCAACGAGCGCCTGCAGAACCTGGCCCGCGGCACCGCGGCGATGGACGAGGCGGACGGCGATCGACGGATGACCACGCCGACGCCTCCCGAGGAGCGCCCCGGCCGCCGCCGCCGGGCGCCCGAGGCGCCGCTCGAGCCGTACGAGACCGCGCAGCTCGGCGTCGACCAGCCGGCCGCGCCGCGACGGCTCACCGCGGATGAGCGGAGTCGAGGTGTCGAGCCGGAAGCCGATCGGCGCGAGTTCGACCGCGGTCAGGGCGCTCGCACCACCGGCCGGCTCGCGAACGTGCAGGCGCCCTTCGGGCCGCCGGTGCCGCGCGCCGAGCGCGACGGCCCGCAACCGAGCAGGGAGCGCGCCGCGCACGGACGCCGGCGACCGGGGCGCGGCCACTGAAGCGCGACGTCAGTCGTTCCGCTCGTCTCGCTTGTACTCGGTGACCTCGAGCGCCGGGAACAGCTCGTCGCGAATCCGCGAGTCGTGCTCGGTCGTGGGCTGCGCGCCGCGTGCGTAGTCGAGCAGCATGTAGCCGCCCGGGTCGTACGTCCCTCCCTCGTTGGCCTGACCGCGGCCATCGAAGATGCGCATCCGGACGCCCCAGAGCTCGCCGCGGATGTAGTTGCCGTACCAGGCGCTGTCGCCGTGGTCCCACCGGCCATGGCCGAGGCCGTCGAGTCGCCAGGTGAGCTCGGTGAACGAGAGCCGCGACTTGAACGAATAGCCGGTCGGCAGCGACATGGGCCGAGCATCGATCCGCCGGTGGCGCGCCGCCAGTCGGTTCATCACCTCGCGGTGGCCGCGGTGTCCGCGGGCGGCAGCGGGCCGCCGAGCTCGACGCCGAAGGCGGCGCACGCGCGCCCGATCTGGCCGTCGGCGACGGATTCGACCGGGGGCAGGCAGCCGGGCTGCGCGGGCAGGGTGATCGCCTTGTAGAACTCGCCGTGGCGCGGCGTGGTGAGGATGAGGTAGGTGTCCTCGACGTCGTCGCGGCCACGGAGGTGGCGCTGGCAGGCGATGTAGACGACGCCCGCGCCGGCGTCGAACGGAACCGCCTCCACGTGCATGAACGGGGCGAGATCCACGTGCAGCGCGTGGACGAGCAGGTCGAAACTCGGGCGCGAAGTGTGCCTCGGCGGCCTGCCCCAGGTCGCCGAGCGCCCGGCCACGCCGCTCGTCCGCGCGCCGCCACGACGACACGACGTTGCGGCAGACGCCGACCACGAAGTGGGCGAGGTGGGAGCGGTCTTCGACGCGGCCGCGGGCGATCGTAGGTGACGCAGGCCGTAGATCCGGATCGGCCGAGCGAAGCGCGCCGCGAGCGTCGCTCCGGTCGGGGCGGGTGTGAGCCTCGATATCCCGGGGTGGTCAGCTCGCCTCGGCCGGCACGCCGCGCGGGGGCACCACGAGGACGTCGCACGCGACCTCGCGCAGCACGTCGCCCGCGACCGTGCCCAGGAACGCGTGGGCGACGCCGCGGTGGCCGCGCGTGCCGAGGACGAGCAGGTCGATCTCCGACTTCTTGACGGCCTCGCGGATGACGGATCGCGCCGAGCCATAGCGGACGCTCGTCTTCCACGAGGGAGCATCGACCGTGGCGATCTTCGCCCGGGCGATCGAGGCGCCGAGGCGCTTCCCGATCTCGCGGAGCGCCTTGCCCCGGTAGTGCTCGCGGTACTCATCGGTCTCGTCCTCGGAGACACTCGGGTAGCTCGCCATCTGGTAGTGGGCGTCGCAGGCGTGGATCACCTCGACGCTCGGGCGCGGCGATGGGACCACCTGGTACAGCAGATCCAGGACGCGCTCGCTCGCCTGGTCGAGCTCGAGCGCGACCGCGGGCCGGCGGTACGGGCCGCGCGCGGGGAGCCTCACCGCGAGGATCGGGACCTTGCCGCGGCGAATGACCCGCTCGGCGGTGGAGCCCAGGAAGATGTCGCGCAGCGCGCGGGCGCCGCCGCGCCCCATGACGACCAGCTCGGCGCGGGTCGTCGTCGCGCACTTCGCGATCTCCGCCGACGGCGTGCCCACCTTCACGATCGTCTCGAGCTTGACGCCCTTCGGCAGGTTGCGGGCCAGGCCGGTCGCCTCGACCGCGAGCGCCTTCCTTGCGTCGGCCTCGGCGGACCGCTGCGCCGGGGGCGGCAGCGACTTCGCGACGACGTGCAGGAGCGTGAGCCGCGCGCCTTGCGCCAGCGGCAGGTTCGAGACGCGTGCGATCACGCGGTCCGATGCCGGCGAGAGGTCGACAGAGACGAGCAGGGAACGAAACATTTGACGGCTATAACACGTGGCCTTACGGCAGCTCGAAGCAGAAGCGGATCGGCCGCGCCACGAGCACGTCGCACGCCGCGGCGTCGAGGATCCACTCCGCGACGCTGCCGATCAGCGCGTGGGCGACGCCGGACCTGCCATGGGTCCCGACCGCGATGAGATCGGCGTTGCGCCGCGTCGCGGTTGCGAGCACCACCGACCGTGGATCGCCGTGACGCACGACCATCTTCCAGCGAACCCCGGTGTCGAGGTATGGCGCCAGGAACCGGGTCAGCCCCTTCTCGGCCGGCGCGCGGTGGGCGCGAGTCCACTCGCTGGCCTCGCCCGACGGGAGCCTCGCCGCGATGAACCCCGAGAACGGGACGTGGAACCCGTGCACCACGTCGACGTGCCTGGGCTCGGGCCCGAGGACGCGGAGCGCCAGCTCGACGGTGCGCCGGGAGGAATCCTCGAGATCCACGGCGAGGACCGGGCGTCGGTACGGGCCGGTCGGCTCGAGGTTGACGACGAGGACGGGCACGTCGCCCTTGCGCACGACGCGCTCGGCGGTGGTGCCGATGAACATGTCCCGGATCGGACGCCGGCCGTGCCGGCCGACGACGATCAGGTCGACGTCGCGGCGTCGCGAGGCGCGGATGATCTCCACGAAGGGCTGGCCCGCGAGGAGCTCCGCGGTCAGACGGACGCCGGCGGCTGCCTTCCGCCTGCGGGCTCGCGCCAGCATCCGGTCGAGGCGGGTCCGCGCCTCGGACTCCACGCCGGCGCGGCGCTTCACGGGGAGGTCGGGGGGGAGCACGTGGACGACGTGGATCGCGGCATCCGGGACGCGCGGCAGGAGCAGCGCGCGCTTGAGCGCGAGCTCGGCACCCCTGGAGAAATCCGTCGGGACGAGCATGGTGCGCAACGCTGCGCGCGTCGCGCGCTCGGATCTGCTCACGCCTGGCTCCGTGCGCGCGCGGGCATCGGCTCGGATCGGCTCCGACGCCGGCATGTGGGGAAGGCGTGGCAGAGCGCCGCAGGGTCACGCGCGCGTCCACCCTCGTGGGGTGACCACCGCCGCGGCGATCGGAGCGCGTCGACCGCCCCGACGAACCCCGGGGGAACCGGGACAGCGGCGCAGGACGTCGCGCCGCGGTTCGCTCCATTTCCGCTCGCGGTGGGCGATGCCGCTCGCCCCGCCTCGTGGGACCACGCGACGCATGAGCTCGCATCACGCTGATGCGCCTCGGGAGCGCGCGGTCGCGGACCCGTGATCGAGTGCTCGTGGATCATGACGTCACGATCGGTTGCAATGCGCGTTCCCTCGCCTGGGCTCAGCGGCCTGTGCCGTGCATGTGCCCGCTGGATGATGGGCGTGCGGAACACCGGAATGAGCGAAGCCGCCGAGACGAACGTCGTGGCGCGTGTCGACGGACCCGTGCGCGCGGGTGGAGATCTGGAGCCGCCGTGGCACGCGCTCCATGGCCGCGAGGCCGTCACCGCGGTCGCGTCGGATGCGACCGCGGGGTTGGCTGTCGACGAGGCCCGTCGGCGGCTCGAGCGGTTCGGCCCCAACGCGCTCCGGGAGCCCACGCGTCGCTCCCTCCTGTCCGTGTTCGGCGGGCAGTTCAAGAGCCCGCTCATCTATCTGCTGTTCGGCGCGGCCGGCATCGCGCTCGCCCTGGGACACGCCAAGGACGCCATCGTCATCTTCGTCGTGGTCCTGCTCAACTCGGTCATCGGCGTCATCCAGGAGGGGCGCGCCGAGCGCTCGCTCGAGGCCCTGCGCAAGCTCGCGACCCAGAAGGCGCGTCTCGTGCGAGGCGACCAGGAGGTCGTCGTCGCGGCGCGCGACGTCGTGCCGGGCGATGTCCTCCTGCTCGAGGCCGGCGACGCGGTGGCCGCCGACGCCCGGCTCCTCGAGGGAGCCGCGCTCCAGGTCGCCGAGGCCGCGCTCACGGGGGAGTCGGTGCCGATCGCGAAGGCGCTCGTCCCGATCGCCTCCGACACGCCGCTCGCCGACCGGCGGAACATGGTGTATGCGGGGACCCACGTCACCGCGGGACGCGCCCGCGGCCTCGTCGTCGCCACCGGGCTCGCGACCGAGATCGGTCAGATCGCGGCGCTCGCCGAGGGGGCCACGGAGCCCGGCACGCCCCTCGAGCGCCGCATCGCGCAGTTCGGCCGTTACATCATCGTCGCGGCGGCGGCGATGTTCATCCTCGTGATCGCCGTCGGGCTCCTGCGGGGCGTGCCGATGGGCGAGATCCTCATGGTCGGCATCAGCCAGGTGGTCGGGATGATCCCCGAGGGGCTCCCGGTCGCGATGACGATCGCGCTCGCGGTCGGGGTCCAGCGGATGTCGCGCCGTCAGGCGGTCGTCCGTCGCCTCGCCGCGGTCGAGACGCTCGGCTCGACCACCGTCATCTGCAGCGACAAGACCGGGACCCTCACGCGGAACGAGATGACCGTGACGGCGGTCCACCTGCCAGACCGGCGAGCGTTGACGATCACCGGGGCTGGATACGACCCGGTGGGCCAGTTCGTCGACGGCGGCCAGCCGATCGAACCCGCGCGTGACGCGCGACTCCGCGAGCTGCTCGACGCCCTGGTCCTGTGCAACGACGCCCAGCTCCAGGGCCCCGCCGACGAGGAGCCGCGCTGGACCGCCATCGGTGATCCCACGGAGGTCGCGCTCCTCACCCTCGCGATCAAGGGCGGGGTCGTCCCCGCGGACCTGCGCGCGCGGCAGCCCCGCCGCGCGGAGCTGCCGTTCGACCCGTCGGCGAAGCTCATGGCCACGCAGCACGACGCCGGCGGCGCGCGCGTCGTCCTGAAGGGCGCACCCGAGGAGGTCCTCGAGCTCTGTCACGCGATGCGCAGGGATGGTGCGGGCGACGCGCCGCTGGGCGACGCGGAGCGGCACGAGCTGCGCGCGGCTGCCGAGCGGATGGCCGCGCAGGCCCTGCGCGTGCTCGCGGTGGCCGTCGTCGACGGCGGCGAGATCGACGGCCACACGGGGTTCGCCGACTTCCGGGGACGGGCCACGTTCCTCGGCCTGGTCGGACAGATCGATCCGCCCCGCGCCGAGGTCAAGGACGCGGTCGAGCGCTGCCGGGCGGCGGGCATCAGGCCCGTGATGGTCACCGGGGATCACAAGGCGACGGGCCACGCCATCGCCCGCGACCTCGGCATCGCGCGCGAGGGCGACCTCGCCGTGGACGGACGCGAGCTCGAGCGGATGTCCGACGACGAGCTGGCGGCGCGCATCGACGGCATCTCGGTCTTCGCGCGCGTCCATCCCGCCCAGAAGCTCCGCATCGTCGGCGCGTACCAGCAGCGAGGTGACGTCGTGGCCATGACCGGCGACGGCGTCAACGACGCGCCGGCGCTGGTCAAGGCCGACGTCGGCGTCGCGATGGGGGTGACCGGCACCGAGGTGGCGAAGGAGGCGGCGAAGATCGTCATCGCCGACGACAACTTCGCCACCATCGTCGCCGCCGTCGAGGAAGGCCGCGTCGTCTATCGCAACATCAAGAAGGTCGTCCTGTACCTCTTCTCGACGTCGATCGCCGAGGTCCTCGTGCTGCTCACCGCGCTCTCGCTCGGTTATCCGCCGCCGCTCGCCGCCGTGCAGATCCTCTGGATCAACCTCGTCACCGAGGGAGCGGTCACGGTCAACCTCATCATGGAGCCGGCCGAGGGCCACGAGATGAAGCAGAAGCCCATCTCCGCGGACGAGCCGCTGCTCACCCGGACCCTCCTGTCGCGGATGGCGTTCATGACCCCGTCGATCGCCGTGTCCACGCTCGGCTGGTTCGTCTACCGCCTCGAGAGCGGGGTGCCCTTCCCGCAGGTGCAGACCGAGACGTTCACGGTGCTGGCGGTGTGCCAGTGGTTCAACGTCCTCAACTGCCGCTCGGATCTTCGCTCGTCGCTGAACCTGAGCATCTTCCGGAACCCGTGGCTCATCGGCGGGCTCGTCGTCGGCAACCTGCTGCAGGTGGCCGTCGTCTTCTTCCGTCCGCTCGGAGAGGTCTTCCACACCGTGCCGTTCAGCCTGAGCGAGGTCGTGGCGATCGGCGCGGTCGCGAGCCTGGTCCTCTGGGTCGAGGAGCTGCGGAAGCTCTTCGCGCGGCGGCGGGTCGCAAGGAGCTCGCGATGACCTACGCGCTCGCGTTCCTGGGCAGCGGTATCGTGGTCGTGCTCGCGGGCGTCGCGCTCGCGCGCCACGCCGATGCGATCGCGGAGGCGACCAAGATCGGTCGGCTCTGGATCGGCGCGGTCCTCCTGGCCGCGGCGACCTCGCTCCCCGAGCTGGGCACGGACATCGCCGCGGTCCGGCTGGGCGCGACCGATCTCGCCGTGGGCGATCTCTTCGGCTCGAGCATGGCGAACATGCTCATCCTCGCCCTCATCGATCTCATGCCGCCGCGGCGGGCGGTGCTCCGCCGGGCGACGCTCGATCACGCCCTGGCGGCGAGCCTGGCCATCTGCCTCAACGCGACCGCCGCCGCGCTGGTCGTCATCCGTCCGGACTTCCCCACCTGGTGGGTCGGTCCCGGCTCCGTCGTCCTGTTCCTCAGCTACGTCGTCGGGACTCGCGCGGTCTACCGGCACGTCTCGCGTGAGGGAGCGCAGGAGGTCACGCCGCCGTCCACCGACGGCGCTCGGCCGCCCCCAGCCCTCCGCCGCTCGATCGTCGCCTTCGCGATCGCCGCGCTCGTCATCCTGGCCGCCGCGCCCGTCTTCGCGTGGTCGGCGAGCGGCATCGCGGAGGCGACCGGCCTCGGCGACACCTTCGTCGGCACGTGGCTGGTGGGGCTCGCGACCTCGCTGCCCGAGCTCGTCGCCTGCGTCGCGGCGGTGCGGATGGGCGCCTTCGATCTCGCCGTCGGCAACCTGTTCGGCTCGAACGCATTCAACATGGCCATCTTCCTGGCGCTGGATCTCGTCCAGCCCGGGAGCATCTTCAGCGCGCTCGATCCCAGTCACGCCATCTCGGGCCTCTTCGCGGTGGTGCTCACCAGCCTCGGGCTCGCGGCCATCGTGTACCGGGCGAAGCAGCGGTTCGCCATGCTGGAGCCCGACAGCGTGTTGATCCTGGTGACGTACGTGATCGCGCTCGTGCTCCTCTATCTCCACTCGACAGGAGCGTGACGGTGATGGTGACGGGTGAGATGCTCCGGCTGCTCCGCGAGGACGGCTTCCAGCTGGTCGGTCCCACCGCGCGCGACGGCGCCCGCTCGTGCGACCTGCACGCGATCGAGGTGCAGGATCGCACGTTCCTCGACGGGCCGGGTGACGCGGCAGCTCCCGCGGATCTGAGGCCCCCGGGCTACGCGGGGAGCGGGCGGATCACGAACACCGGCCGGCGGCTCTCGCGCATCACGGCCTCGGCGACCGAGCCGAGGACGGCCCGCTTGAGCCCGCCGCGTCCATGCGACGCGACGCAGACGGCGTCGACGCCCAGGCGCTCCGCGGCCTGGGTGATGGCCGCGGCCGGACGCCCGTGCGCCACCACCTCGACGCGCGTGACCACGTTCACCGGCACGCCCCGCACCGGCACCAGCGATCTGAGCTGGGCGACGAGATCCGGCTCGCTCGTCGCGGACGTCTCCTTGCCGCGCACGTGGAGCAGGTGCACCTCGCCGCCGCGCTCGCCGAGGAGGGCGTAGCCGAACGGGATGGAGAAGTTCGACAGGGGCGAGAGGTCGGTCGCGATGAGGACGCGCCGGATCGACGGGACCTCCTGGGGCGCGAGCAGCTCGCTCTCCGGCACCGGCACGATGGCGACCGAGGTGCGGCTGTGGTGGAGCGTCACCGCGGCCACCGAGCTCAGGCGCGCGAGCCCGCGCCGGTGGTGTGTCCCCATGACGATGAGGTCGACGCGCTCGACCTCCGCGAGCTCGAGCAGATGGTCGCCGAGGCGCCCCAGCCCGAGCTGCAACCGGAAGCCGACCTCGCCCCGTCCTCCCAGATCACCAACGCGCGCCTTCAGGTCCCGGACCAGGAACGCCTCGGCCTCCGGGTCGCGCTCGACGAGCGGGTGCCGCCCCGGCAGACCGTAGCGGTCGGGCCCGTCGCCGCGGAGCCCGGACGCGTAGACGTAGCCGACGACCACGTCGACCGGGCTCGACGCACGCAGCTGCTTGACCCACCGGATGGCGGCGTCACAGCTCCGCGACCAGTCCACCGCGAGGAGGACGCGCAGCGGACGATCGCCGTTCGCCCACGCCGCGAACGGGGACTCGTCCCGCACGACCAGGACCGGAGATCTGGACGACTCGGCGAGCCGCTCGGACGTGCCGCCGATCCGGTAGATGAACGACGCGCTGTGGCCCTGGGACGCGACGACCACGAGCCGCGCCTTCTTCTCCTCGGCGAAGCCGTGCAGGGCGTCGCTCGTCGGACCCACGACGATCGCGTGGGACACGCGGACGCCAGTGTCCCCGAGACGCGCGGCGACACGCGCGACCTCGTCGGCAAGTCGTCGCCGGGCCGCCGCCTCGAGCGCCCGCTGCGCCTCCAGATCGAGCGAGCCGGTGGTCGGGTCGAGCACGTGCACGAGCCACACTTCCGCGGCCTCGAGCCGCGGCGCGAGCGCCACGGCGACGTCGATCGCCGACCGGGCGCGCTCCGAGAAATCCGTTCCGCAGACGATGGGCATGGTCCCGCCAATGGCTTGCAGGGTGCGCGCCATTGCAAGGCCGAGGACGAGGCCGTCCTGGCGCCGTCGCGCGAGGAAACGCGCACGCCTTGCCGGCGATCACGCATCACGGCGGCGCTGGCGCACGGCGTGCGCGCTCCTGAGGGCGCCGCTTCGCGCCTGCGTGGTGTGCGGCATGCATGAGCCCCGCGGGTGCCAGGCACCGTTTGCGCCGCCGCGGTCGCGCTCGTCGGGCTCGCCGCGTGCAGCCAGGGCCTCGACCCCGCCGGGCTCGCGGACCCGGCGAGCTGCGAGGGCTGTCATCCCGATCAAGTGCGCGAGTGGGCGGGCAGCATGCACGCCTACGCCGCCGACGATCCGGTCTTCCTCGCGATGAACCGGCTGGGGCAGCGCGAGACCGGTGGCGCGCTCGG
Organism: Myxococcales bacterium UBA2376; assembly: GCA_002344285.1. Lineage (GTDB taxonomy): Bacteria > Myxococcota_A > Polyangia > Haliangiales > Haliangiaceae > UBA2376. Next base: position 48,634 of record DDTA01000097.1, on the reverse strand, counting down.
GGACTTCTGCGTGCGGTGTCACGCGCCGTTCGCCGACGGGCGCGACGTCGAGTCGCTGCCCCGGGCCGAGCGCGGCGTCACGTGCGTGGCGTGTCACCAGATCGCGGAGGTGGTCGAGCTCCACAACGGCGGGCTGCGCTGGTCGCTCGACCGGACGATGCGTGGCGGCCTCGGCGATCCCGTGGAGACACCGGCGCATGCCTCCGCGTACTCGCCGCTCGTCGACACGGCCGCGCTCGGCTCGTCGGCGGCGTGCGGCGCGTGCCACGACGTCGTGTCGCCCGCCGGCGTCGCCGTCGAGCGCACGTACGCGGAGTGGAGCGAGAGCGTCTTCGCGCGCGACGACGTGGGGCTCTCGTGCGCGGGCTGCCACATGCCGGGGCGCGACGCGCCGGCCGCGCGCGGCGGACCGACGCGGCGGGTCCACGATCACGGCTTCCCCGGCGTCGACGTCGCGCTCACGCCGTGGCCCGGCGTCGAGGTGCAGCGCGACGCGATCGCGCGCGACCTCGCCGGCGTGCTCGCCGCGCGCCTGTGCGCCATCCCCGCCGGCGGCGGCGTGCGCTTCGACGTCACCCTCGACAACGTGCAGGCCGGCCACGCGTTCCCGAGCGGCGTGACGCATGCGCGCCGCGCATGGCTGCACCTCGTCGCGGAGGAAGCCGGCGTGGTCGTTCGCGAGCTCGGTGGGTTCGCGGCCGGCGAGATCGTCCCGCTCGACGATCCCGACGGATGGGTCCTGGGCAGCCGCTTCGTCGGCGTGGGCGGCGTGGAGGTACCGCACGTGTGGGAGGCGACCGGCATCGAGAGCGCGCTCCTGCCGCCGGCGGTGACGCTCGATCCTCGAGACCCGGCCTACTACCACGCGGTGACGCGCTCGTTCTTCGTCGCGGGCGCGCCCGACGTGGTCCGGATCGTCGTGAAGCTGCAGCCGGTGGGCCTCGAGCTCCTCGATCGCCTCATCGTGGCGGGCGAGCTCGATCCGCAGGTCCGCGCCGCGATGCCGGTGCACGAGCTCGCCGGCACGGAGACCGAGTGGCTGCGGGCGCGCGACGGCTGGGGCTGCGCCCCGTGATCACTCGGCGATGCAGACCGGCACGATCGTGCGATCGCCGTCGACGTCGAAGCGGATCTCCCACTGGCCCGGCATCCACAGCTCGAGGGGGCCGACGATCAGGCCGTCGACCTCGGCGGTGACCCCCGGCGCGATCGGGGCGCCGTGGCCGTGCTCGGGCATGAACGCCGAGACGGTCAGCCGCGCGGGATCGAACATCGGCGCGCCCTCGCGGTCCTCGATGCGCACCGCCCACCAGTTGGTGAAGCGCGCCGGCGGCGCCGGGTTGGTGACCACGATGGTGACGCGCGAGCCGTCGCGGCCGAGCCACGACTCGCCTGGTGCCATCGCGCGGCACGCGGCCGGGTCGGGATCGTCGGGGGGGTCGGTGCACCCGGCGAGCAGCGCACCGAGCGTGGCGGCGACGAGGAGCGGGCGGGCGAGGAGCGAGCGGGTCATGGTTCACCTCCGAGGGCGCGAGACAGCGAGAGCGTGACGAGGAGCGCGTGGCGATCGGCCTGCGGCGGGAAGTCGAGGAACCACGAGGCCAGGACGCCACCGGCGACGAGGGCGTGCCATGCGCGCCGCTCGCCGAGCGTGACGTCGACCGTGAGCGAGCCGAAGAGCGTCCGCATCGGCCCGAGCGTGCGGTCGCGCGTCCGAAACCGTGGCGCGCCGCCGCCGTCGTCGACGTACGCGGCGCGGTAGAAGTCGGCGCCCGTCTGGTGATAGGCGCGGGCCCCCACGCCGGCGAGCACGCGCGCGCCGAGCTGCCGGCGCGCGTCGACGCTCGCGGTCTGGCTCGTGATCGACCAGTCGTCGCGGTACACGCGATAGCCGAGCGCGCCGAACCACGTCTCGCCCAGCGCGCGGCGGAGCCGTCCCGCGCCCGCGATCGAGCGCCGCGTCGCCGGCACCTCCTCGGCGAGCCAGGTCGGCGTCGGCCAGTCCGGCGCGACGAGCGGCACCCGTCGATACGGGCTGGCGTGGTACCCGCGCGACGTCGTGCCCTCGACGACGACGTCCACGATCGTCCGCCGATCGAGGATCACGCTGACGGTCGTCGTGACCTGGTGGAGCACGCGGGTCCGCTCGAACGAGGGATCCATCACGGTGCCGATCGCGTCCCGGCCGCCCGTGTAGCGCGCCCCGAGCGTGAGCTGTCGGTCGAGGAGCTCGACGCTGGCGCCCGCCTCACCGCGGAACGCCTCGTGGTCCACCTCGAACGAGCCGTGGAGCGACCCGGACAGCGCGAGCGGCGCCGTGGGGGTCACGGTGCGCGTCGCGCCGACGCCGAACTCGACCCGGCGCTCGGAGATCGCGGCCGGCGACGCCGAGGTGACCACGTCGATCGACGCGCCCGTGACCGCGTCGGCCGTGGCGCTGGCCTCGATGGTCGTCCGCCCGACCTCGGCTTCGGCGCGAACCGACGGGGATACGACCGTCATGTCGTCGTCGTCGGTGTAGACCCGGAGCGTCGCGTCGGCGCGCGAGTCGGCGCGCCCGGGCGACGCGGCCAGGAGCAGCGCCAGGGTCAGTTGCAGCCGCATCCGCCGCCGCCTTCGGCCGAGGCCCCCTCGGTGCCCTCGCGCACCGAGAACACGTGCGCGTCCGCCCGCTCCACGGCGGGCCACGCGGCTCCCTGCATCGCCGGGTGGGCGAGCCGCTCGCGCTCGTGCGGACGGACGCGGACACACCCGCAGGCCAGCGTCGCTGCGAGGGCGATGCGGAGGGTGATCCCGGCGCCGTCGATCATGTCGGTGGCCGTCCGATGCGAACCGGGTGCCAGCGCCGAGGGGCTGTGTCCCCGTGCGAGCGCGCAAAGATTTCGTCCGACGCGGGGTTCATCCTGGCGTCGGGCGGTCGAATCCACCGTCGTGAGCCCCACGACCAGCGATGGACGGCACCGCGCCGCCCTCACTGCGCTCGAGGTCATCGCCCGCGAGCGCGCCCGGGTCACGGCGCCGGCCGTGTTCGCCTGTCTGGCGCTCTTCATCGTGGCGTTCCCGGCGATGGGCTTCGAGCTGGCGTACGAGATCAAGCTGTTCGAGATCGCCGTCCTCACCGTCCTGGGCGGGCTCGCGCTCGCGATCTTCCTCCGCCGCATCCCGCTCCGCTGGGCGCACGCGGCGTCGGCCGCCACGCTCGGCTGCCCGCTCGCCGCCACGCTCGTGCCGCTGTGGGCGACGCGGCACGAGGCCTACGTGACGATCTTCCTCATCCAGATCGTCGCCGGGGGGATCCTGCTCGACACGCGCTGGCTCACCGGGATCCTGCTCGTGGCCTGCGCCGTCGTCGTCGCGTTCCTGCTCCATGCTGGGGGGCCGAACATCGCGCTCCTCCTCTCGTGCGTCGGCACCGCGGCGCTGTTCGCGCTGCTCATCCACGTCCTCATGCGTCGCGCGCTCTACCACGCCGAGATGATGAGGCTCGAGCTCGACGCGCTGATCGAGACCTCGCCGGACGCGATGTGCGTCCACGGCCAGGCCGACGACCGGTTCGAGATCCGCTGGGTCAATGCCTCCATGCTGCGCATGCTGGGCTACGACAGCGCCGCTGACCTCCTCGGTCGGCATCCGATCGAACGCTTCGTCCACCCCGACGATCGGGCGCGCCTGCGCGAGCACCTCGAGCCGATGCGTCGTGGCGAGGGGGTGCCCGGGATCGTTCTACGCTGGGTGCGACGCGACGGCAGCACGCTGCACGTGCACGCCGACTCGCGGCCCGTCACCTTCGCGGGCCGCGGCGGCTGGCTGGTCGTCGCGCGCGACATGACCGACCAGCTCAACCGCGAGCGCGAGCGCGTCGCTGCCGAGGCGGCGATCCGCAAGTCGGAGGAGCGCTACCGGCTCCTGTTCGACGGCTCGCCGCTACCGATCAGCGTGTTCGACGCCGAGACCTTCCGCTTCGTGGCGGTGAACGAGAAGATGGTCGAGGTCTACGGCTACTCGCGCGAGGAGCTCCTGGCCATGACCGTCATGGACATCAAGCCGCCCGAGGACGTGCCTCGGCTGCGCGAGGTCGTGGCGAAGGCGTCGGTCGGGCACTCCGAGCACGTGGGCCTGGTCAAGCACCGGCGCAAGGACGGGGCGATGCTCGACGTCGACATCACCGCCCACCTGATCGAGCTGGACGGTCGACGTTACCGGCTGGCGATCGGCATCGACGTCACCGAGTCGAAGCGCATCGAGGAGCAGCTCCGTCAGGCGGCACGCATGGAGGCGATCGGGCAGCTCGCCGGCGGCGTGGCGCACGACTTCAACAACCTCCTGGCCGCGATCCTCTCGAACGCCAACCTGATCGCGGAGGAGCTGGGCGAGGATCACGCGCTGCGCCCGGAGATCCTCGACATCGAGGCGGCCACCAATCGGGCCACGGCGCTCACGCGCCAGCTGCTCGCCTTCAGCCGCCGGCAGCCGCGCAAGGTGACGGACGTCGCGCTCGACACGATCGTCACCAACCTCGAGAAGATGCTGTCGCGGCTTGTCGGCGAGGACATCGAGATGCGCACCACGCGCGCGTCGCGGCTCGGCACGGTGCAGGGCGACCCGGGACAGCTCGAGCAGGTGCTGCTCAACCTCGTCATCAACGCGCGTGACGCCATGCCCACGGGCGGCCAGCTCGTGATCGAGACCGCCAACGTGGAGCTCGACGCGTGCCAGGCCGAGGCGGTGGGGGCGCGGCCCGGTCGCCACGTCTTGCTCGCGGTCAAAGACACCGGCTGCGGCATGACGGCCGAGACCCAGGCGCGTATCTTCGAGCCGTTCTTCACGACCAAGCCGGTCGGGAAGGGGACCGGGCTCGGCCTGGCGACCGTGTTCGGCATCGTGAAGCAGGCCGAAGGTGGCATCGCCGTCGAGTCGGAGGTGGGGCAGGGCACCACGTTCCGCATCTACTTGCCGCGCGTGGACGTGCAGGAGGTCACGCCGCCGCCCGCGGAGCCGCCACGCGAGGCGCCGCTGCGTGGCTCCGAGACCATCCTCGTCGTCGAGGACGACCCGTACGTGCGCGCCGCCGTCGGCCGCCAGATCCGCGCCTTCGGCTACCGGCTGCTCGAGGCGCGCGATCCGGCCGACGCGCTCCAGGTCGCCGCCGCGTTCCCGGAGCCCATCGATCTGCTGCTCACCGATCTCGTCATGCCGGGCATGGACGGTCGAATGCTCGCGTCGAAGCTGCGCGCCACGCGATCGACGACGCGCGTGCTCTTCATGTCGGGTTACTCGGAGCACGCGGCGGTGACCAGCGCGGCGGCCGACGCCGACGACGTGCTGATCGAGAAGCCGTTCACGGCGGTCGCGCTCTCGCACGCGATCCGCGCGTCGCTGGGGCCGCGCGTCCGCAATTGAGACGCTTCTGAACGCGCCTTCGCCGGCGGCCGGCTTGCATGCGCGCGAGGTGAGGTCCACGCTTTCGCGCGGAGGATCCCATGGCACAGACGGCCCAGCAGCGGACGATCGGCAGCGTCGACAACGAGGCCCAGCGCGTGTTCGCGCTCCAGCGCGAGGCGTACGGCCGCCACCCGTTCCCTAGCTACGCGGAGCGGGTGAACAACCTGCGCCGCGTCGAGCGGGTGCTGGTCGAGAACAAGCAGGCGATCGCGGACGCGATCACCGCCGACTTCGGCCATCGCGCGTTCGAGGAATCGATGATGGCGGAGCTGTTCACGTCGATCGACGGTCTGCGCGACGCGTGCAAGCGGCTCGAGGGCTGGATGGCCCCGCAGAAGCGCCACACGTCGGTGCTGTTCGCGACGGGGAGCAACCGCGTGATCCCCATGCCCAAGGGCGTGGTCGGCATCATCTCGCCGTGGAACTACCCCCTGTTCCTCACCATCAGCCCGCTGACCAGCGTGCTGGCGGCGGGCAATCGCGCGATGATCAAGATGGCGTCGAACTCCCAGCACCTGTGCCGGCTGCTCGCCGAGAAGCTGCGGGCGGTGTTCAGTGAGGACACGCTGGCGGTGTTGCCGGGCGTGCGCGCGCAGGACTTCTCGTCCTTGCCTTACGACCACCTGATCTTCACCGGCTCGGCCGACGCGGGGAAGAACGTCATGCGCGCGGCGGCCGAGCACCTCACGCCGGTGACGCTCGAGCTCGGCGGCAAGTCGCCGACGATCGTGTGCGAGGACTTCGACATCGAGGAGGCGGCGTCGCGGATCCTCTACGCCAAGCTCCTGAACGCGGGGCAGACCTGCCTCGCGCCCGACTACGTGATGGTGCCGGCGGTCCGTCGCGACGCGTTCGTCGCGGCGGCCCGGCGTGTCGTGCCCAAGCGGTACCCCGACACCGGCTCGTCGCAGTACACGTCGGTCATCGACGACAAGTCCTACCGGCGGCTGCGTGCGACCCTCGAGGACGCGCGAGCCAAGGGCGCCGAGATCATCCCGCTCGTCCCCGACGCGCGCTTCGACGACAGCCTGCGCAAGTTCCCGCCCCACCTCATCGTCGGCGTCAGCGACGAGATGACCGTGATGAAGGACGAGATCTTCGGGCCGCTCCTGCCGGTCAAGACCTACCAGTCACTCGACGAGGTCATCGGGTACGTGAACGGGCGCGATCGTCCGCTCGGCTTCTACGTCTTCACCAACGACAAGGCCGCGGAGCACAAGCTCGTCTACGCGACGATCTCGGGCGGCGTCACGATCAACAACTGCATGCTGCACGTCGCGCAGCACGACCTGCCGTTCGGCGGCATCGGCGCCTCCGGCATGGGCCAGTACCACGGCCACGAGGGCTTCCTCGAGTTCTCCAAGCTGCGGCCGGTGTTCACCAGCCCGCGGTTGCCGATCCTCGACATGTTCTACCCGCCGTACACCAAGAAGCACCGCAAGATCCTGGATCTCCTCATCCGCTTCAAGCGCTGAGATCTCCGGCCCCGGGGCGGACGAAGCGATTCCGGGTGACCAGGTCACCGTCGGCCGCGTCCTGCTCGTGGCATCGTCCCGCTGGCCGGAGGTTACATGGACAAGATCCTCGAACGGTTATCCGCCGAGTTCTCCTGGGAACGGATGTCGGCGTTCGTCGTCGACCAGCTGCTGCCGGACGTCGCCGTGGCAGGGATCCTGCTCGTCGTCTACCTGCTGGTCTGGCGAGTCGTGCGGACCGCGCTCCGCGCGGCGCTGGCGCGGAGCCCCCTCGATCTGACGGCGCAGCATCTCATCGAGCGGGTCCTCCGCATGGTCGTCGTGACGCTGGCGCTCATCAGCGTGCTCAAGCAGTTCGGCTTCGACACGGCCGGCGTGCTCGCCAGCATGGGCATCGTGGGGTTGACGCTCGGCTTCGCCGCCCGCGACACCTTGTCCAACTTGATCTCCGGGCTCTTCGTCCTGTGGGATCGTCCCTTCGTGATCGGTGACCTCGTCGAGATCGACGGCGTCTACGGCGAGGTGAAGGTGATCACGCTGCGCACGACCCGCCTGGTGACCGTCGACGGCAAGATGCTCGCGATCCCCAACGGGAAGGTCGCCAACACGACCGTGGCGTCGTACACGAACTTCCCCAACCTGCGCATCGACATCCCGGTCACCGTCGGCGTTTCCGAGGATCTCGGGCGCGCGCGGTCCGTGCTCCTCGCGCTCCTCGATGGTGACGCGCGCTATCTCGCGTCGCCTGCGCCCGTCGTCGTCGTCAAGTCGCTCAACGACTACAACGTGGAGCTCGAGCTCCGGGCGTGGCTGGTCGACGAGCGCCTGCACATCCCCGCCCGGCTCGAGCTGCGCGAGCGCGCCTTCGAGGCCCTGCGCGCCGCCAAGGTCGAGATGCCGTTCGAGACGATCCAGCTGGTCTCCGGCGGCGCGCCGGCCGTCGGGAAGGCCGCCTGATGCTGGACGAGATCATCGACATGGTGCGCGAGCCGTTGCTCGTGCTCTCGGGCACGCCGGTGAGCGTGCTCTCCTTGCTGACGGCGATCGCCATCATCGTGGTCGCGCGCGTGGTCTCCGGGGCGGTCGCGCGCAGCCTCGGCCGGCTGTTCGCCGGGCGCGGGTCCGGCGACGGCGTGGGCTTCGCCGTGGCGAAGATCACCCGCTGGATCGGGACCATCGTCGGCGTGTTCATCGCGCTGACCACGATCGGCATCAACATGAACGCGGCGCTCGCCGCCATGGCCGTGCTGCTCGTCGGCATCGGGTTCGGCCTGCAGAAGATGGCCGAGAACTTCATCTCGGGCCTGATCCTGCTGGTCGAGCGTCCCGTGCGTGTCGGCGACTTCATCGCCGTGGGTGACCGTCGGGGGACCGTCATGGACATCGGGCTCCGCGCGACCCGCCTGATGACCCGCGATGGGATCTCGATCATCATCCCGAACGGCGACCTCATCACCGAGGCGGTGACCAACTACACCGCGCCGGTGAGCACGGTGCGGCTCTGGGTCACGGTGGGCGTCGCGTACGGCACCGACCTGGCCCGCGCGCACGACGTCCTCCTGGGGGTGGCGCGGGCCGAGCCAGAGGTCCTCGCCGAACCGGCGCCGGCCGTCTTCCACATGGGCTTCGGCGACTCCAGCATCGATCTCGCGCTCGTCGCGTGGATCGCGAAGGCACCGGACGACATCCTCGTCATGTCGAAGCTCCGCTTCGCGATCGACCGCGCGTTCGCGGCCGCCGAGGTCACGATCCCGTTCCCCCAGCGGGACCTCCACATCAAGGGGTTGCCGGAGGGCTGGACGCCGCCGGCGGGAAACGTGCGTCCCGGGGTGTGACCGACCGGGGGCCTGCGAGCGCGCGATGGGCGACGTCGCGGCCACCTGCGGGGCGGTGACCGCGCGCGCGCGGCCGAGATCATCGACGGCGCGGACCTCGCCGCGGCGTCGACGCCGTCCGCCGTGGACTACGTGGCCGGCTGGACCGGCGTCGGACGGGCGCGGACCGCGCCGCCTGAGGTCAGGCGGCCATGCGCCGACGGCGCTGGTGCGACGTGGGCAACGCGCGGCGCTTGCGGGACGGTCGCGGCACCGGCGCCACCAGCACCGCTCGACCGGTCATGCGGACGACCGCCTCGGCTGTCGCGCCGAGACGCCCCCCGGCGCCACGGCCGACGAGGATCACCTCGGCGCGATGACGATCCGCCGCCTCGGCGATGCGCGCGGGGGGATCGCCGACGCGGATCAGCGGTTCGACGACGAGGTCGTCGAGCTCGAGCTCGGCGAGCTGCTGATCCAGCGCGCGCCGTGCGCCATCGATCTGACGGTCCAGGAGCTCGCGGTAGCTGCTGATGTCGTCGCTGAGCTTGACGTGCTTCCAGCGCGTGAGCGCCGGTGGCATGGCCAGGACGTGGACGGCGAAGAGCCGCGCGCCCGGCGCGGCCATCCGCGCGGCGAGGCGAAACGCGCCGGCTGATTGAGACGTGAGATCGGTTCCGACGAGGAGGCGAGTGAACACGGCGCCATCGTAGCCGACGACCGCGCGAGGCGTCGCGGCGCCGAGGTCAAAGGCGCTGGCAGAGCGCGTACGCCTCGATCTTCAGGGGCCCGGTCCACTCGCGCCGGCCGCACGTCCAGCGGGCGCCGATCGTGTCGGTCGCGCTGTCGCTCGTGGGGTAGCTTGGGAGCGTCATCACGCGGTTCGGTTCGTCGAGGGTGCAGCCGCCGCTGACCAGGCGCTCGTCGGGACGACACGCGGCGACCACCCAGGCGCCGGTGCCCTGCGTCGAGACGCGCACGATACGCACCGCGCCGGCCTCCGCGCTCGGCGCCGCGGGCGGGGGCGGCGCGGCGGGCTGCTCGGCATGGTCGGACGGCGCGACGCCGGACTCGTGCAGGAACATGCGCTCGCGCGCGCGATCCGCCTCCTGCTCCGCGACGAGCTCGGGGTCGCCGGGGCGAGCGCAGCGCCGCGACACGCGCGTGCAAACCAGATCGGCGTTGCACGGCGCGCTGAAGCAGGACGAGCCCTCGACGCCGACCACGGGCTGCGTCGCCACGGGCGCCGGCGGCCGCTTCTCTTCGCATGCGAGCGCGCACGTGAACATCGCTGCGACGAGTCGATTCATTCCTCGTCGTCTTCCGCGCCGAACAGCGCAGAGACCCGCAGGTCGACGGCGTCGAAGGGCTCGGCGCGCACCACGTCTCCGGCAGCCGCGGTGAGGACGACGAGGTAGCCGGCGCGCTCCCATCGGTGGACGATGAGCGTCTGCTCGACCGGGTCCGCGAGCCAGTAGTGAGGCACGCGGTTCGCGTGCAGGACCTGGAACTTGTCGACGGTGTCGCGCTTCGCGTTGCTCGGCGACAGGAGCTCGCATGCCCAGTCTGGGGTGACCCGGGTCGGGCGACCGTGCGGTAGCTCGGGCACACGCTCGCGGCGCCAGCCGGCGACGTCGTGCAGGTAGATCTCGTGGGCCTCGTACTCGACCTCGATCTCGGTGCCGAACCACCAGCCGCCGGGCCACCGTCCGCCGCCTCGGCGCTGGAAGCGGCGGCCGAGCACGACGCCGAACGCGAACTGGGAGGTGCTGTGCTCGCGCGAGGGACTGGCCTTCTCGACGATGGCGCCGCGGACCACCTCGGCGCGCGTGCCGTCGCCGAGCGCCACCAGATCGGCGTGCGTCGCCAGCTTCTTCACGGGCGCGACCACGGCCTGATTGTAGCCCGGTGTCAGAGGCGCTGGCACATGGCGAAGGCTTCGATGGCCTGGTCGTGCGTCGCCTCGCGCCAGCCGCAGTTCCAGCGCGCACCGACGGTGTCCGTCGCGGACTCGCCCGACAGGTGACCGGGGATCGCAGACCAGTTGCCCTTCGCGGGCGTGCAGCCGCCACCGACGAGGCGTTCGTCGGCGCGGCACGCGGCGAAGACCCACGGGCTCTTGCCGCCGGTCGACGCGCGCACGACCCGGACCGCGCCGGTCGCGGCCGGGACCGCCATGCTCCCATCGGTGGTGACGGGCAGCGCCGCGGGCGGGGGCACCGGCGGTTGCTCGGCGTGCGCTGGCGGCTGGACGCCGGATTGCGCGAGGTACGCACGCTCGCGCTCGGCGTCGGCTTGCCGCTTGACGGTGTGCTCGGGGTGGTCGGGCTTCCCACACACGTTCGAGATCGGCGTGCACGAAAGGCCCTCGTTGCAGCCGTACGCGCAGGCCGCGCCCTCGGAGCCCATGGGGAGCGGCGGTGCGCTCGCCGCCTCCTTCTTGGCGCACGCGGCCGAGGCGAGCACCGCGCAGACCAGGAGCACGCGGGCGAGCGAGGTTGCCATCGCCCGCGAGCGTATCAGGCGGCGCGGGCGCGGGCGGCGGCGGCGAAGCGGCGGACGACGTCGCCGGCGGGCTCGATCGCGTCGATGCCGCCGACCGACTTGCCGGCCTGGAAGAAGTCCTTGTAGCTGATGCCCTGGAGCGACGCCTTGCGCAGCTCGAAGATGCTCCTGGCGCTGTAGTACATGCGTGCGTAGTGCTTGAGCTTGGCGTGGCGCAGGGCGCGCCGCATCAGCCAGTTCGCGCGGGTGCCGATCTTCTCGACGTACGGGGTCTTGATGACCGCGACCGGCACGCCCGAGATGCGCTCGGTGAGGACGATGTCCTCGGGGCGCGCGCGCAGGATCGCCTGCTTGTAGTCGTCGTGGGCGTGGCACTCGCGGGTCGCGATGAAGCGCGTGCCGAGCTGGACGCCGGCGTAGCCCAGATCGAGCGCGCGCGCGAACGCCGCCGGTTCGCCGATGCCGCCAGCGCAGATGAGCGGCTTGCCGGTCGAGGCCATCTCGGCGAACAGCGCGGCCGCGGCCTTGCTGCCGGCGTGACCGCCCGCGTCCTGGTTGACGCAGATGAGGCCGTCGACGTCGCTCTCGAGCGCCTTGTCCGCCCACCTCCGCTCGGTCACGTCGTGGTAGACGATGCCGCCGGCGGCGTGGACCTTGTCGACCACCCAGCGCGGGTCGCCGAGCGCGGTGATGAAGAAGCGCACGCCCTCCTCGAGCGCGATGTCGACCCACTTCTTCATGCGGTCGGTGTAGACCCGGGACGACTTCTCGACGATCGCGTTGAAGCCGATCGGCTTGTCGGTCTGGCTGCGGATCCAGCGGATGCCCTCGCGCAGCTCGCGCTTGTGCACGAACGACATCGCGATCGGCTGGATGATGCCGATGCCGCCGGCGGCGGACACCGCGGCGATCAGCTCGGGGTTCGAGCACGGGTACATGGCGCCGCAGATGAGCGGCACCTCGATCCCGACCTGGCGGGTGAAGATGGTCTCGAGCTTCGTCATGGTGGCCTCGCGGGTCAGCGCAGCTCCGCGCTGGTCTTGCCCAGCACGCCGCGGGCGACGACCAGCATCTGGATCTGCTGGGTGCCCTCGAAGATGTCGAGGATCTTCGAGTCGCGCGCCCACTTCTCGACCAGCTCGCTCTCCTCGTACCCGAGCGGGCCGAGCAGCTCCACGCACTTGAGCGTCACCTCGTTCGACACGCGCGCCGCCTTGGCCTTCGCCATTGACGCCTCGAGCGAGTTGGGGACGCCGTTGTCGGCCATCCACGCCGCCTTGAGCGTGAGCAAGCGCGCGGTCTCGACCTCGGCCTCGAGCCGCTCGAGCTCGGCCTCGACGTACGTGCCGGCGGCGCGGCCGCCGTCGACGGGCGTGCCCGCCGCGCGCAGGAGCTCGCGCGTGCGCTCGAGCGCCGCCTTGGCGACGCCGATCGCCATGCCGGCGACCAGCGGACGCGTGTTGTCGAACGTCTTCATGACGCCGGCGAACGCCTTCTTGGTGTCGATCTCCGGGCTGCCGAGGATGAGATCCTTGGGGATGCGGCAGTCCTCGAACACGATCGTCGCGGTGTCCGACGCCCGGATCCCGAGCTTGTGGTCGAGGCGGGCGACGGTCATGCCCTTGGTGCCCTTGGGCACGAGGAACGCCTTGATCGCGGCGCGGCCGAGCGACGGATCGATCGTCGCCCACACCACGACGGCGCTCGAGCGCTCGCCGGCGGTGACGAAGATCTTCTCGCCGTTCAACACCCACTCGTCGCCGTCGAGCTTCGCGGTGGCGCGGATGGCGGCGGAGTCGCTGCCCGCCGACGGTTCGGTGATCGCCATCGCGATCCAGCCGTTGCCGTACTTCGCCTTCTGCTCGGGCGTGCCGACCGCGGCGAGCGCGGCGTTGCCCAGGCCCTGACGCGGCAGCGTGAGGAGCAGGCCGACGTCGCCGCGGCACAGCTCGATCGTGCCGACGACCGTGGCCATGTTGGCGCCGTTCTTGGCGCGCTTCGGGTCGCCGCCCGGGGCGTCGTCCTTGCCCTTCTCGAGCCTGGCCGACGCGCCGGCGCCGCTCTCGTTGAGGCCGTCGAGCAACGACGCGAGGAAGTCGAGCTCCTTGGGGTACGCGTGCTCCGCCGTGTCGTACTTGCGCGAGATCGGGCGGAAGACGTTGTCGGCCACCATGCGCGCCTGCTGCTGCAGGGCGACGTGCTTCCTGGAGATGTCGAGGTCGATCACAGCGCTCCCTCCATGACGGCGATCGCGCGCAGGTCGCGGTACCAGCGCTCGACCGGGTGATCCTTGACGAAGCCGTGGCCACCGAGCAGCTGGACGCCGTCGGTGCCGGCCTTCATGCCCTTGGCGCCGCACTGCACCCGCACCAGGTTGGCCTCGCGGGTGAACGGCTTGCCCTGGTCGGCGAGCGACGCCGCACGGTGGACGAGGAGCCGCATGCCCTCGAGCTCGATCGCGAGGTCCGCGATCATGAAGGCGACGGCCTGGCGGTGCGAGACCGGCTCGCCGAACGCCTTGCGCTCGTTGCAGTAGGGGATGACGTAGTCGACGACGGCGCGGGCACCGCCGACGGCCATCGCGCCCCAGGCGACGCGCGCGCGGTCGACGATCGCGCGCGCGTCGAAGCTGCCGCGCGCGTCGACCACCGCGTCCTCGCCACCGAGGAGCGCGTCGTCGGGGACGAAGGCGCCGTCGAGCTCGAGCTTGCAGGTGCCGGCGGCGCGCAGGCCCATCGCGGGCTGCGGCGTCACCGTCACGCCGGCCGTGCCTCGCGGGACGAGGAAGAGGCGCGGGCCGGCGCCCATCACCTCGGCGAGCACGAGGAAGAGCTCCGCGCTCTGGCCGAGCGGCACCAGCGACTTCTCGCCGAAGAGCTTCCAGCCGCTGCCTTGGTCGCTCCGGGCGCGCATGGCGCCGGTCTGTGGGCGGGCCGCGTCGCTGCCGGGGCGCGGCTCGAGCAGCGCGAGCGCCGCGGGCACGAACGCGTCGCCGGTGAAGCGCGGGAGCCAGGTTTGCTGCTGGGCGTGCGTGCCGTGCTCGACCAGCGCGTTGACCACGCCGAGCGGCGCGAGCATCGCCAGCGCGAGCCCCATGTCGCCGCGCGCCAGCTCCTCGATCGCGAGGACGGTCGTGACCAGCGCGCGGGTCTCGGCGATGCCGCCGGCGGCCTCGGGCACGAGCAGGGCCGCGAGGCCGAGCTCCTGCGCCGCGGCGAGCACGGCGGGGTCGGGCGCGGCCGCGGCGTCGGCCGCGTACGCCGCCTTGCGCATCACCTCGTCGGCGAAGCGCCGGGCGGTCGCGCGGACGAGCTCCTGATCGTCGGTGGGGCGGAGATCGAAGACGCCGGTGGGCGCGATGTTGGCGAGCCGCGCCGGCTGACCGGCGGGGGCGACGGGCTTCGGCGCAGTCGGCGGTCCTTCGCCCTTCGACTCCTCCGCGGCGCGCTTCGCGCGCGCGGAGTCGCTCAGGGTGAGCGGTGACTTCTTCGACATCACCTTGCCGGCGGCCTTGCCGACGCCGTGGAGCGCGCGCTCGGTGGCGTCGCGCAGGCCGAGGCGGTCGACGAGATCGCCGCCGCCGAGCTGGGTGATGAGGCGCAGCGGGGTCCCCGCGACGCGCTCGATGGGAGACTTCCTGCCTTCGTTCATCACACTGCCTCCAGGACCGCGGCGGCGCCGAGGCCGCCGGCGGCGCAGATGCCGAGCACCGCGTGCTGCTTGCCGCTCGCCGCGAGCTCGTTGGCCATCGTCGTCACCATGCGCGCGCCCGTGGCCCCGAACGGATGTCCGAGGGCGATCGACCCGCCGCGCACGTTGAGCCTGGCCGGGTCGACCTCGCCGACGGCGGTGTCGCGGCCGAGCCTGGCGCGCGCCCACGCCGCGGAGCCGATCGCCTTCACCACGCACAAGACCTGGGCGGCGAACGCCTCGTGCAGATCGACGAAGTCGCAGTCGGCGAGCGTGATGCCCGCGCGGTCGAGCGCCCTGGGCACGGCGAGCGCCGGGCCGATGAGGAGCTGGTCGGCGGGATCGACGCCGACGTACGCCCACGAGCGGAACGCCGCGAGCGGCTTGTAGCCGAGGGCCTTGGCGCGCTCCTCGCTCATGAGCAGAACCGCGGCGCCGCCGTCGGTGAGCGGGCTCGCGTTGCCCGCGGTGATCGTGCCGTCCTTGGCGAACGCCGGGCGCAGCTTGGCGAGCTTCTCGGCGCTGGTGTCGCCGCGCACGAGGCCGTCGGTGTGCACCCACTTGCCGTCGCCGACGTCGACCTTGGTGACCTCGCCGGCGAGCCGGCCGCTGGCGATCGCCGCGGCGGCGTGCTGGTGCGAGCGCAAGGCGAGCGCGTCCTGCGCCTCGCGCGTGATCTCCCAGCGCTGCGCCATGCGCTCGGCCGATTCGCCCATGACCTCGCCGGTGGTGCGCTCGGCGATCTGCGGGCGGCGCGGCACCAGGTCGGCGACGGGACCGAGCTTGGCCAGCGCGGCCAGGTAGTCGCCGGGCGTCGGCTTGCCCAGCGCGAGCGGCGCGAACGCGTGCACGAGCTGCTGCGGCAGCTGGACGCTGGCGTTGCTCGTCGAGTCGCTGCCGCCGGCGATCATGACGTCGGCCTCACCACGCTCGATCGCGGCGGCGGCGAGCGTGACCGCCTGGAGGCCCGACGCGCACGCGCGCGTGACGGTCATCGCCTCGGCGGCGGGATCGAGCTTCAGATCGAGCGCGATCTCGCGGCCGACGTTGGGCGCGCCCGCGGGCAGGATGACGCCGCCCCAGACCACGCCCTCGACGGCGCGGTAGGGCAGGTCGTGCTTCGCGAGCAACGCGCGCGTGGCGGCGACGCCGAGCGCGATGGTGTCGAGGCGCGTGAAGTCGGTGAACGCCTTGAGGAACGGGGTGCGCATGCCGCCGACGACGACGGCGCGACGCTTGGATTGCGAGCTGGCCATGACGATCTCTCCTACGCTCCGATGAGTGCGCCGCCGCAGACGCGCAGCGTGCTTCCGGTGATGCCCTGCGCGCCCGGGCTGGCGAGGAACGTGATCGCCTGGGCGACGTCCTCGGGGAGCCCGCCCTGACCGAGCGCCGACAGCCGGCGCCCCGCCTCGCGGATCATCATCGGGATCGCCGCGGTCATGCGGGTCTCGATGAAGCCAGGCGCGATCGCGTTGGCGGTGATGCCGCGCGGCGCGAGCTGGGTGGCGAGCGCGTCGACGTAGCCGATGAGCGCGGCCTTCGACGCCGCGTAGTTGGTCTGGCCGACGTTGCCCGCGATCCCGGAGACCGAGGAGAGGCAGACGATGCGGCCGCCGTCGCGCAGGGCCCGGGGCACCAGCGCGTCCGTGATGCGGACGACGGCGGCGAGGTTGACCGCCATGACCGCGTCCCAGTGCTCGGGCTTCATGCGCGCCAGCGTCTTGTCGCGGGTGATGCCGGCGTTGTGGACGACGATGTCGACGCCGCGCTCGCCCAGCGCCTCGAGGATCTTCGCGGGCGCGTCGGCGGCGGTGACGTCGACGAGGAGCGCGGTGCCGCCGATCTGGCGGGCGAGCTCGCTCGTGTCCTTGGAGTCCTCGGCGCGGTCGAGGCAGACGACGCGCGCGCCCTCGGCGGCGAGCGCGAGGGCGGTGGCGCGGCCGATGCCGCGCGCGGCGCCGGTCACGATGGCGACCTTGCCGTCGAGCGGGCGGACGTACGGGGTCGACGCGGCCTTGCCGTTGCCGCCCGGCAGCTTGGCGCGCGCCGTCACCGCGAGCGGCTGGGCGGTGACGAACGCCGAGCGCGGATCGCACAGCCAGCGCAGGACCGGCGCGAGCCGGCCCTCGGCGCCGGGGGCGACGGCGACGCAGTTGGCGGTCGCGCCCTTCTTGCCGATCTCCTTGGCCAGCGCCTTGGCCAGGCCGACGAGCGCGGCGCGGACGGCGTTGGCCTGCGCGCCCGCGTCGCTCGCCCGCTCGCGACCCACGAGCACGACGCGGCCCGAGCGCGCGAGCCGGCCGACGCGTGGGTGGAGGAACTCGTACGCGGCGCGCAGCCCGTCGACGGTCTCGATGCCCGTCGCGTCGAACACGAGCGCCTGGATGCGGTCTCTGGCGTCGGCCGCGTCGGCGACGTCGGCGCGCACCGGGCGGGCGTGCGCCTGGGCGGCGTCGCGCAGCGCGGCGACGCGCGCGTCGTCGTCGACGAGGATCGTCGCGCCGGCCTCGGCGAGGGCGCCGGTGATCGCGGGCAGGAGCTCCGCCTTGCCGGCGCCGCCGAGGACGACCGTCGCGCCCTCGAGCGGGCGCGCGACCCACGCCCCGTCGCCGCGGGCGAGCGGCTCGGGCAGCGGGATGGGCAGCTTGAGCGCGCCGAGGACGTTGCGCGCCGCGGGGGACTTGCTGAGGGTGAGCAGGACGTCGTTCATCTCGGTTCTCCGGTGGCGGCGATCTCGAAGCGCCCGGCGAGGTACGCGGCGCCGCCGGGCGCGTCGCCGGCGAAGAGCTCGCCGGCGTCGGTGACGTAGATGCCCAGCTTGCCGGGCAGGACGAAGGGCCTGGTGAAGCGCGCCTCGACGGCCCGCAGCCGGCGCGCGTCGCCGGAAAGCAGGCCCCGGACCAGCGCCGACGTCGCGAGCGCGAGCTCGCCGAAGCCGTGCAGGACGCACGCCTTGAAGCCGGCGGCGCGCGCGTAGGCGGGGATCCAGTGGATCGGGTTGAAGTCGCCGGTGAGCTTGGCGAAGTCGAGGCCGGCGTCGGCGGCGACGCGCAGGTAGGCGAGCTCGCGCGCGCCGGCGGCGACGCGTGGCACGTCGGGCCTGGCCGCGCCGTTCGGTCTGGCGCCCCCGTCAGGCTTCACCGCCAGCGGCACGTACGTGCGCAGCTCGGCGACGAGCGCGTCGGGCGTCGCCTGCGTGCCGGTCTCGATGCGGGTGGTCATGACCACGCGCGTCGGGCTCTCGTCGATCGTCTCGAGGCGCGCGCGCACGACCAGGGGCTGTCCGGCGGCGATCGGCGCGCGGATGTCGAGCTTCACGCCGGCGTTGACGATCTTCTGGATGGGGTAGGGCACCCCGGCGAGCGCGCGCGACGCGGCGGCCAGGGTCCACTGCGGGAACAGGTGCGGGGGCAGGACGCCGCGGTACGACGCCTGGTCGCCGCGCGTGAACGCGACGAACGCGCGCACGAGCTCGGGCGACGGCGCCCGTGCTTCGGTCTCGATCCACGGCCCCGGCGTCGCCGGTGTCGCCGTCGATCGCCGGCCGCGGGCCGCGCCGAAGGCCGTCGCGCCCAGCGCGCGCAGCATCGGGCCCTGCTCGAGGATGTGCTTCAGCGGGACGGGGCTCATGATGGGCGCCTCACGTGTCACCTCGGGTTCGTCGCCGGCGACCCTTCGCCGGCTTCTTCGTCGCCGCCGCGGTCTCGCGCGGGCGTGCACCGCGCCGGCCGAACAGGCTCGCCTTGGCGATGCGGGTCAGCTCGCGGTCGTAGCGGGCGCGACCGGTCGCGCCGTCACCGAGCAGCGCGCTGGTGACGTCGGCCATCGCGGTCGCGCCGATCACGAGCTGCATCACGTGCACGACGTAGGCGTCGGGGTCGACGTCGTCCTGCTTCTCGCCCAGCCCGGCGCGGATGTACCCGGCGATGCCGCGCAGGAGCGGCGCGATGTGGCCGAGCATGGCGCGCGCCTGCGCCGGCCGGTCGAGCGTCTCGCGGGCGATGAAGCGCGCGCGATCGGGGTTGGCGGCGAAGAACGTGTAGACCTCGCCGAGCACCGCGTCGAAGCGGGCGTGGCTCTCGGTCGCCGAGAGCAGCAGCCTCGGCAGCTGGTCGCGCCAGTGGGCGAAGATCGCCTCCATCACGCCCTGCCGGATGTGCTCCTTCGACGGGAAGTGGTGGAGCACGGCCTGCTTCGACACCCCGACCGCGTCGGCGATGTCCTGCAGCGGGGTCGCGTCGAAGCCGCTCGCCGCGAACAGCCGCGTCGCCTCCGCGACCACCTGGTCGCGAACCGAGCTCTTCCGGGCAACCGCCGTCTCTACCATCTGGTCTGCTTTTCCTTACCAAATGGTAAGGCGCCCGGCAAGGGGACAGGTTCGTGGGTCGCAAGCCACCGCCCCGCCTCGGCTATTCGGCGCGAGCGCGACTCAGACAACCCTCAGGGCCAGTCCAGCGTCAGCTCGCCGCCGTACGGCGTCGCGTTCCAGCGTCCCAGGAGCGCCCGCATTCGCGCCTGGACCTGCTCGACGAACGCCGGCGTGAGCCACGCCGGCATCGCGACGCCCTGCGCCTCACCGAGCTGGCGCATCCCGGCGACGATCTCTTCGCCGGACCGCCCGCGGACGACGCCGGTCATGGCGCCGACGACCTGCTCGACGACGAGCATGTCCGGCTGGTCGTAGAGCGAGCCCTGGCGTTCCTTGTCGTTCAGCTCCGAGAGCGTCGCACCCGCGGCGAGCCGGCCCCAGAAGCCGTTCGCCACTCCCGCCGCCGACTCGGTCGCGTAGTGGAGGAGATCATGGAGGAGGAAGCTGCGGCTCTCACACGCCACCGACTCCCGGATGCCGCAGTCTCGGACGACCTCGAGCAAGTGCCGCTCGTCGGTGAGCTTGCGAAGCACGATCCGCACCCGGCGATCTAGTACGCGCCTGTCACGATCGTGTCGGGATGGCCCGCGGGACGTGACCGAATCGTCGTCAGGCGATGGCGGCCGCGTGTGGGCGGGCGCCCCATGCTGGAGGTGTGGAAGTACACACCTCCTCCTGGCGCACGTACCTGAACCGCGGCTCGCTGCCGTTCTGGGGGATGCACGTGACCGCCGCGATCGGCGTCGCAGCGCTCGGCTTCTCGTGGACGGGGCTCGCGCTCGCGCTCGCGCTCTACCCGATCCGCATGTTCTTCGTGACCGCCGGGTACCACCGCTACTTCTCGCACCGCACGTTCAAGACGTCGCGGGTCGGGCAGGCGGTCCTGGCCTTCCTCACCCAGACCACGATGCAGCGCGGCGTCCTGTGGTGGGCGGCGACCCACCGGCACCATCACAAGATGTCGGACGAGCCCGGTGACATCCACTCGCCCCGGCAGCGCGGCTTCTGGTACTCGCACGTCGGCTGGAACACCGCGCCCAGCTCCAACGACCGCACAGCGCGTGAGTGCCGCGACCTCACCAAGTACCCCGAGCTCGTCGCGATCGACCGCGCCAAGCACCTCCCCGGCATCCTCTTCGCCGCGGTGCTGTTCCTCGTCGGCGGCGCCCACGCGCTGGTCTGGGGCTTCTTCGTGTCGACGGTGATCCTGTGGCACGGCACCTTCACCATCAACTCGCTGTCGCACGTCTTCGGTCGCCGCCGCTACGCGACCACCGACGACTCGCGCAACAACTGGTTCCTCGCGCTCATCACGCTGGGCGAGGGGTGGCACAACAACCACCACTACTACCAGTCGTCGTGCCGCCAGGGCTTCTACTGGTGGGAGATCGATCTGACCTACTACGCCCTGCGCGCGCTCGCGTGGGTCGGCCTGGTGTGGGACGTGCGCGAGCCGCCGCGCCACATCCGTGACGCCGTCGCGTCGCCCGCGCCGGCCGCGCCGGCCGCGCCGCCCGCACCCGTCGCGCCGCTCGCGTGACGACGACGGGCGGCCGCCGCTCGCGCGACAGCCGGTGACCCGATCGACCGGCTTGGGCGCGGTCCGCCCGGGCGGTATCGTCCCCATCCCATGGGGATGCGCAAGGTCGTAGCGTCCGGGCTCCTGGGCCTCGTGCTCGTCGCGTGCGGCGGCGACGACGCGCCGCTCGTCCCTGCGGTGCCGGCGGTCTCCGGGCCCGCGACGCTCACCCTGTCCGAGGACCGGACGGCGCTCGTCTTCGCCCGCGGTGACCGCACCTTGCTCGCGTTCGGCGCCGACGACGTCCAGGTCGGCTCGGTCGACACCCTGGACGCCGGCGACAGCTTCGATCCGTACTGGCTGTTCATCGACGCGCCGCCCCCGCCGCCGGCCGGGCTCACCTGGCACGCGCTCGGCGCCGGCGAGCGGATGCGCGTGGTGGCGTCGAGCCCGAGCGAGCTGGTGCTCGCGTTCGACTACCGCGGCGGCGCGGCGACCGTGCGCTTCGCCGCGACCACCGCCGGCAACTTCTCGGCGCTGGTCACCGCGGAGGTCGACGGCGCGCAGGCGGTCGCGTACCTGCGGCTGCGGCCGGACGCCGACCCGACCGAGGGCTTCTACGGCCTCGGCGAGTGGCCCGACGGCGTCGAGCACCGCGGCAAGCTGCGCCCGATGCAGATGGAGATCGACCTCGCGTCGGAGTCGTCGAACAACGAGAACCACGTGCCGGTGCCGCTCCTCATCGGCACCCGCGGCTGGGGCGTCTTCGTGAAGAGCGATCGCCCCGGCACCTTCGACGTCGCGCGCGCGACGCCCGCCTTGGTCGACATCACGTTCGGCACCGGCCCCGACAGCGACGCCGGGCTCGAGGTGCACCTCTTCTCCGCCGACCAGCCGCTCGACGTGCTCGCGCCTTACCACGCGCTCACCGGGCTCCCCGGCCTGCCGGCGCCGTGGGCGTACGGCCCCTTGCTCTGGCGCAACGAGAACCGCGATCAGGCGCAGGTGCTCGACGACATCCAGCAGATCCGCAGCCGCAGGTGGGCGGTGAGCGGCATCTGGCTCGACCGCCCGTACGCGTCGGGCGTGTCGACGTTCGACATGAGCCCGAGCAAGTTCCCGGCGCCGGCGACGATGTTCCAGGCGCTGCGCGACGCCGGCCTGCGCTACGGCGTATGGCACGCGCCGTACACGGCGCCGGGCAACGTGGGCGATCCGGCGCCCGAGCAGCACGCGTACGCGACGGCGAACGGCTTCTTCCCGCCGCAGACCGGCATCGTCCTCAACCCGTGGAGCAAGCCGCTCGATCTCACCAACCCGGCCGCGTACGCCTGGTGGCAGGAGAACCTCCGCCGCTACACCGATCCGCTCGGGCAGGGCGGCCTCGGCATCGAGGGCTTCAAGCTCGACTACGCCGAGGACGTCGTCCTCGGCGTGAACGGCGTCCGGGTGCCGTGGCGCTTCGCCGACGGCCGCGACGAGGGCACGATGCACCACGGCTACCAGCTCCTCTACCACCGCGTGTACCGCGAGATGCTGGCGCCCGAGGGCGGCTTCCTGCTCACCCGCACCGGGCGCTGGGGCGACCAGGTGCACGGCATGATCGTGTGGCCCGGCGATCTCGACGCGAGCTTCGCGCGCTGGGGCGATCCGGTCCCGGGCGAGAGCACGTACCGGGTCGGCGGGTTGCCGACCGCGCTCGCCTTCGGCATCGGGCTCTCGGCGTCGGGCTTTCCGTTCTACGCGTCCGACACCGGCGGCTACATCGGCTCGCCACCGGATCGCGAGTGCTGGCTCCGCTGGGTCGAGGCCAACGCGGTGTGGCCGGCGATGCAGGTCGGCGACGCGTCGAGCGAGGCGCCGTGGGAGTTCACCGCGCGCAACGGCCGCGACCAGGCGGCGCTCGATCTCTTCGCCCGCTACACGACCTTGCACATGCGGCTCTTCCCGTACGTGTGGAGCTACGCGCAGCAGATCGCCGCGACCGGGCGGCCGATCGTGCGGCCGTTCGGGCTCGCGTACCCCGCGCTAGGGCAGCACCCGAGCGATCAGTACCTGCTCGGCGAGCACCTGCTGGTCGCGCCCGTGATCGCGGCGGGACAGACCACGAAGACGCTGTGGCTCCCGCCCGGCGCGTGGATCGGCTGGTGGGACGGCGCCGTGCACGACGGCGGTGCGTCGGGCGCGGAGATCACGGTGCCCGCGCCGCTCGGCACGCTGCCGCTCTTCATGCGCGAGGGCGGCATCGTGCCGATGCTGCGCCCGGAGATCGAGACGCTGGCGCCGGTGCCTGGCGGCTCGGCGATCGAATCGTTCGCGAGCGACGCCGGCGTCCTGTACGCGCGCGTCGTCGCGGGGACGGAGGCGACCCGGTTCGACACCTACGACGGCACACAGCTCACGCAGCAGGTCACTGGTGGAACGTTGACGATCGGCGTCATGCCGTCGGCGCTCTACACGCAGGGCGTGGTCGTCGAGGTCATCTCGCAGGCCCGCCCGTCGGCGGTGATGGCGGTGGGCGCCGCGCTCACCGAGCGCGCGTCGGTGGCCGACCTCGAGGCGGCGAGCGACGGCTGGTTCTGGGAGGCGGCGGCGGGCGGCACGCTGTGGCTCAAGGTCGCCGCGGGCGCGACGATCACCGTGATGTAGACTGGCCGCGTGACGATCGACGTGCGCGAGGCGCGGCGCGAGGACGTGCCGGCGGTGATCGAGCTGGTGAGCGAGACCCTGCGCGAGTTCGGGCTCGCGTTCGGCGTGGGCTCGCCCACCGACGAGCAGCTGCGGACCATCCCCGAGGCGTACACGGCCCACGGCGGCATGTTCTGGGTGGCGGCGGACGGCGATGCGCTGGTCGGGACCTGCGGCGTGTTCCCGGTCGCGCCGGGGACGATGGAGCTGCGCAAGATGTACGTGCGGCCGGTGGCGCGCGGCGCGCGGCTGGGCGTGCGGCTGCTCGACATCGCCGTGGCGTGGGCGCGCGCGCAGGGCGCGGCGCGGCTCGTGCTCGACACCGTCGAGGAGATGACGCGGGCGATCGCGTTCTACGAGGCGAGCGGCTTCGTGCGCGACGACGCCTACATCCGCGGCTCGCGCTGCACGCGCGGCTACGTGCGCGCGCTCTGAGTCGGCGCCGGCGGCGACCACGGCGCGCCGGTGGCCGCATCGACGTGCGCGAACGTCGGCGTCACCGCGCCCGACGCGAACGTCATCGTCCCGAACACGATCGGCAGGTGGAAGCGGCGCGGGCCGACCGAGCCGGGGTTGAAGACGAGGAGGTCGCGATCGCGCCCGATGAACGGGATGTGCGAGTGGCCGCACACGACGACCCGCGCGCCCTCGGCGCGGGCGAGGCGGGCCACGTCGGTGCGCAGCTTCACGCCCGCCACGCCGATGTGGACGAGGAGGATCCGCAGCACGCCCTCGAGGTCGATCGTCAGCACGTCGGGCAGGTCGGCGGCGCGCACGTCGATGTTGCCGCGGACGGCGTGGACCGGCGCGATCGTCGCCAGCTCCTCGAGCACCGACAGCTCGCCGATGTCACCCGCGTGCAGGATCGCATCCGGTGCGTACGCGCGCAGGTGCCGCGCGGCCGACGCGTGCGGCTGGGAGTGCGTGTCGGCGACCACCGCGAGCCGGAGCGCGCGCGCACCGTCCGCGGGGCGGGCGATCCTGGCGTGCGAACGTCGCAGAACCGGCGGCACTCGTGAATCCTACCGTGGATCTGCAGGCGCGCCGTGTCCCGGTCATCGTCACGGTGCGTGCGCCCGCTGGGGCGTGCCGAGCTGCGTGAGCGTCCGACGCATCATCTCCTTCGCGGTCGCGTCCTGCTCGCTCTTCATGGCAGCCTCGAGAGGTCCTTCGAGGTCGCGCCAGCCGAGGATCCCGGCGCCATAGGCGGCGAGCGTTCGCATGCTGGGATGCCGGTGCGTCAGCGCAGCGGACACGAGCTCGATCACCCGTTCGTCCCGAGGTTCGGCGCCCGCGTAGACGGCGCGCATGAGCGCGGTCGGATCCGATCGCGAACGCCGTGCGCGCGCGATGAGCTCGTCCGCGGACGGAGGCTCGATCGCCGAGCGGAGCGTCGACGTCATGCGGTCGAGCAACGCGGTCTCGGGGGCCTCGACCTCGATGTACTTGACCTTCGCTCGGTAGTCTTCCCAGATGCGCACGCGTGCGCCGGTCGGGCGGTGGATGAACGAGAGAAGATCGTAGCCCAGCGTTGGTCCGTGCTCCTCGAGCTCGAGCTCGAAGCCCTGCTCCGTGAAGCGCTTCATCGCGGCCTCGAGCGCCTTGTAGAAGGGCGCATCGGGATCGCTGATGGGAGCGTCCGTGACGATCGTGTCGCGTCGCATGTCTCCTCTTGCCTCGATCGTAGCTCG
The DNA here is from genome assembly GCA_002344285.1 of Myxococcales bacterium UBA2376. GTDB lineage: Bacteria > Myxococcota_A > Polyangia > Haliangiales > Haliangiaceae > UBA2376. The sequence goes on along the minus strand of DDTA01000097.1, from coordinate 23,438 downwards.
CGAGCCGTCGAACCCTGTCCAGGATGGATCGGTGACGGTCGCGGCTGCCTCGAGCATCCGGCGAAGGTCATCGTGATCCTCGCGAGCGAGCGCCGTGGCGATCGGCGGCTGGAACGCGGGCCACTTCAGCAGGAACGTTGCGTAGATCGCGCCTTCCCGCACGCCGCGATCGGAGCTGGCGAGGCCGGTCGAGACCAGTCGAGCGATGTCCACGTCGAGCTCGGCTGGGCCCGCGAGCCCGAGCCGCGCGAGTGCACCGCCGTCACTCCCATTCGCCCGCTCCGCCGTCAGCTTCAGCTCCGTCAGCGACATGATGGGCACGTGTTTCGCGATCGCCCGGGCAGCTGTGTCGCACACGGATTCTGTGACGAGCCCGAGCTGGGCGTAGATGACGCGCAGGCGGCGGTTCTCCACGAGCGAGATCTCGCCTTGCCCGAGTCGCTCGTCGGTCCACGTGCAAGTGTCCACGTCAGGGTCTTCGGGCACTCCTTGCTCCATCACGAAGTACGCCCCCGTCGCTCCGCGCAGCTCCTGCAACGCCGCGTTGAACGGGCGAACGTAGTCATCGAGCGCCTTGGACGGCTCGGTGCGCAGCACGAGGGCTCGATAGATCATGTTCAGGTGATCCCGCGATCGTGATCGTTCCGAACATGATCGGCAGTGTGAACCTCAGGTCGTCGGTGGGCGGCAGCGGATTCGACGAGCGGCTTCGCTTCGGGCCACATGCGATAGGCGATCGCCTGGAGCGTCGCCTTTCGGATCAGCGAGCTCGACGCGCCCATGTACCCCTCGAACATGCGGATCACGTTGGGATCGGGCCGCAGGAAGCCCGCCGACAGGTCCAAGATCGCTCTCGCCGCGTATCCAGGCCTGCCGCCTGAGGAGAGTCGGATCGTCGATGAAGTTGATGGCTCACCGGCGTCGGCCGTCATCGCGTCTGTTCCTGGCGACCCCAGTTCGCGAGGACCACGTTCGCTCGAGCGCGGATCGTTCCGTCGGGATCACCCGCCGCTACTGCCTCCAGGTCTGGCTTCAACACATCCCAGTCGGCGTAGGCGGCACCGACCACGGCGGCGTTCCTCACGTCCTTGTCCGGATCCTGCAGCGCGGCCCGAAGGCGATCGTTGATGGCATCGTCGGGGACAGACGGAGCGCCGGCACCGAGAAAGAGCACTGCGTCGACCTTGTCGTCGACGTCGTCCGACGCGGCGGCACGATCCCACCATTCGATCAGCTCTCGTTCCGTGTACGAATTCACGAGCTCCCTGATCTCACGCGCAATCTCGGCCTCGGCCGGCCCCCAGATTGTGAAGTAGTGCACGCCCGTGAGTGCGTCCTCGCGGAGAATGACGTACGTCTGGTTCTCGAGCACCAGATAGGTGAGCTCGCCAGATTCGCGACGAGCCGCGTCGCGCGGAATGGCGCCCTCGAGAGACCAGCCTCGCTCCATCGAGTGATGGACGAGCGGCGTCATTGGATCCTTTGTCTTCGGAATGATGCGGATGCCTCGGCGGCTCATGGTCAGATTCCAGCTGCGGTCGTTCATCTCAGTGATCGTGGCCCATGAGATCGAGGCTGCGCCGAAGCGAGTCCATCACGGCTGGATCGGACTCCATGGTGCTTCGTTGTTCCACAGCTCGCTTGAGCTCCTGCCAGTTCAGGATGCCGGCTCCGTACGCCGCCATTGCGCGCACCGCCGGGTCCTCGTGATGGAGTGCGGACACCAGGATCGACGAGGGTCTCGGGATCGGGCAAATCTGCCGCCGAATACACCACGCGCATGAGGGCGGCCAGGTCCGTCGGGGCGCGGCGTGCGCGCGTGACGAGGTCGGCGCGCTTCGGAGGAGCAAGATGCTGCGCCAACGCGGTGCGCAACCGCGACATCATCGACGCATCAGGCGCCCGTAGCTCGAGGTATCGCACCATCGCGCGGTAGTCGTCCCACATGCGGACAGCGGACCCCGAGCGATGATCGAGCCAGGAGAGTCGAATGTGGGACGGCTTCTCGTCGCGCTCGATCAACTCCAGCGCCGTGCCTTTCCTGGCGAGGTCCAGCAAGGCGGCCGAGAGTCCGTCGAAGAAGTGGTCGTCAGGGTCGCCGATGACGGCGTCGAGAACCATGTACTCGACGAGCGAGGTCATCGGTGTTCATGCTCCACGCTTCATCAGCTCGAGGGATGCGCGCAGGGAGTCGATGACCTTGTCATCCTTTTCTCCCGCGAGCGCCTGCTCGAGAGGCGTCCGGAGCGCTGCCCATCCGAGCACACCGGCTCCGTACGCGGCGGCTTCGCGGACATAGGGGGAATCGCTCGCAAGCGCCTCGGTGACGAGCTCGATGGTCTCGTCATCGGGTTCGTTCGGCGCCGAGAAGACCACCCGACTGAGGTTGGTACGGTCGAGGCGCTTTCGCGCCTTCGCGAAGAGCGACGCACGCGTGGGCGGCTTGAGAGTCGCCGTCAGCGCGTCGCGCGACTTCCCCATGGTCCCACAGTCAGGTGCGACCAGCTCCAGGTACTTCACCTGCGTGCGGTAGTCGTCCCACATGTGCAGCGCGGTCTGCGTCGTGCGGTCGGCCCAGGACCACTTCATGTGCGAGAGGGTTTCATTCTTGCCGGTGAACTCCAAATCGACTCCGTCGCGGGACAACGATCTGAGGACCTTCTCGAGACGGCCGAAGACGGATCGTTCGGGTCCGCTACGAGCCCGTCGACGACCACGTGCTCCCTCATCATCGTTGCACCATACCCCACCGAGCTTCCGTCCCTACGTCGTTGTAGCGGGATGCTGGAGCAAGGTTGCCGCGAACGCTCGCACACTCTCCTCGGGGTCGTTGGCAGCAGCGGATTCGACGAGCGGCTTCGCTTCGGGCCACATGCGGTAGGCGATCGCCTGGAGCGTCGCCTTTCGGATCAGCGCGCTCGACGCGCTCATGTACTCCTCGAACATGCGGATCACGTCGGGATCGGGCCGCAAGAAGCCCGCCGACAGGTCCAAGATCGCTTTCACGGCCTCGTCGTGACCCGCCGCCGTAACCGCGTGTTCGAGCAACTCCTCCTGCTCCCAGGCTGGGAGGCGCCGCGAAAGCTCGAAATGGAGCTCGTGCAAGTGCTCGCCGCGTATCCAGATCTGCCGGCTGAGGAGAGTCGGATCGTCGATGAAGTTGATGACTCCCTTGCCGTCCGCCGTCGTCCAGATCTCCTGGAAGGAAACGTGCTCGCCGTCCCCTCGCTGAGTTTGGCGAAGTTGCCATCCTTGGCCGTTCGCCACGCGCAGGAAATCGTCGTGAGTGATGTGGTCCTCGAGGACCATGATCTCGCCTTCAGGATCCGCCATCAGGGACCTCGTCTTCCCGCAAGGTAGTCCGCGACCTTCCGTCGGACGAAGCTTTCCACATCCTCCAGCGTCGGCGCTCGGTTGAGTTGGGGGAGATCGGCACGATGGCGCTGAAACCACGCAATGAGGCTCGACTTCTCCCGCCGCAGGCGCTCGTCTCGGTTGCGGCGCGCGTCCGTTCCTTCACGTGGGAGCGGCGCGTTCGGGTCGTTCATCTCGGCAGTGACTTGTCGTGCACCTTGTTGGGCGCCACCGAACGACGCCGGATGGAGTCCGATCGCGCTCGTCGTACTCATAGCGCGCTGTCCCTGAGCACCGGGCGTCATGAGTTCCGAAAGCATCGTGGAGTACATCAAGTCTCGTCGGTGGCTGAACGTTCCGCTTCTGTGACTCGGCTCGTGGGCGAACCACAAGCCAAACATCTCGCCCGCCGCCCCGCGATGGGCTTCCGAGAGCGGGGCTCCGCCTTGGCGCCGAAGCGCCCGCGTAAAAGACTCTCCCACAGCACCTCGTGGCGCACCGGCGAACGCTCGTTGGAGCGCCGGGTAGTACGACATCTGGCCGGTGCCAGCGCCCGCGATCTCGCGCACGCCCAACCTGCTCCAGAAACCGCGTGCTGGCTGGTCTCGATACGCGAGACCAGAGTCGCCGACCTGGAAGGTCCTGCCTGGCTGGCGCGCCACCGCCGCGGTCGCGGGAGACATCATCGTCAGCTGTGTCGTGCCCTCTGGAGACGTCGTTGGCGGCGACTGCGTCTGTCGCGCTCTCTCAGTGGTGATCATCTCGTCCGCGACTCGGTCGAGAACGCGGACGACGTCACGCCACTCGAACGCCCACCCCGGTGCCAGTGTCACCTGCGGATTGACACGGGCGATGATGTCGTACCGCTCGGAGCCGTGGACGCGCAGGCTCGAGAGCCGATAGCGCAGCCTCCAGTACGTGAGCTGAGCGAGAAGGCGGAGTCGCGACGGCCTGCCTGCCAGTAGTCTGTTGATCCGCGGTGGTAGCTCGCGGCGGGCGCGTTCGAGGCGCTCGCGGTTGCGGCGCTCGCGTTCCTGGCGGCGGCGGCGATCGCGCTCCTGGCGACGGCGGTTGGGATCGTCGGAGCGACGGCGGGCGTCGTTGCGGGTGTTGGAGCGGGCGGTGCGGCGCTCGGCGCGGGTGCGGTCGCGGCGGGCCTCGGCGCGGCGATCGGCGCGCGCGCGCGAACGCTCGGAGCGGGCGCGGTGCTGGCCGTCGCCGCGGCGGGATCCGACGCGGCGGTCGTCGTCGTCGCGGCGGCGGCGGCGTGACTGGCGCGCGGTGCGGCGGCGAGCGAAGCGCTCGCGGAGGCGACCGAAGATGCGGCCCATCGGGCGGCCGAGCGGGCGGGCGATGCGGCGGAGGAGGGCGTCGACGCCGAGGAAGGTGAGGAGGGCGTCGACGGCGGCGATGATGCCCCAGGCGAGCGCGCGGGCGAACTGGACCGAGCCGTCGCCGCCGCCGGCGACGAGCATGATGAACTCGAAGAAGGCCGACGCGGCGCGGATGAGGCTCTGGATCAGCGACCAGGCGGCGCGGATCGCGTCGATCACCGCCATGATCGCGCCGACGCCCGGGATGAGCTTGGCGGCGAGCTGGATCGCGAGCCAGGTCATCGCGGCGACGCCGATCGCGGGCAACGCCTCGGGCAGCGCCTCGAAGAAGAGGTTGGCGAGGTTCATGGCCGCCTGCGCGAGGACCTCGAGGACGTTCGAGGGCAGGAGCAAGAGCGGCTGCAGGAACGACAGCTTCATGAAGATCCACTCTTTGAACGCCTGCTTGAGCTCGTTCCAGAGGTGGTTGCGCACGCCCGACGAAGCCTGATCGAGCGCCCGGCCGAGGAAGGTCCCGATGCCCATCTCGGTGATCCGCACCATCAGCTTGAAGAACTTGCCGAGGGCGTCGACGATCGCGTTGATGAAGGCGACGAGGCGGTCGAGGAGCGACGCGTTCTCGGCCTGGATCTCGGCGAGGGCCTGATCGACCGCTTGCATCGCGCGCTCGCGCCGCGCCTCGAGCGCCTGGCGCACCTGGTTCGCCGTCTGATCGATCTGGCGCTCGAGCTGCTGGAACTGGTCGTTGACGCGGCGCTGGGCCGCCTCGGCCTCGGCGCGCAGGCGCGGCGGCTGGGCCGCGACCACCGCGTCGATCGACGCGCGCGCGACGGTGATGAGCAGCCGGCACATCCCGATGACGCGGTCGGCCTCGGCGGTGATGTTGGTGATCGGCGCCGGTGTAGCCGCCGCTCGTCGGCAGCGCGCACGGATCCGACGACGGCGGCGTGGTCGGCGCTTGCACCGTGAGCTCGGACTGCGGGCCCGAGACGTTGGCGAACGCGCGGCGGAGCTGATCGGGCGTGAGCGTCGATGCGAGCGCCCACTTCACCTGGCCCTTCACCTCGGTGCGGACGGTGGTGTCGACCTTGCCGAGCGCGACCTCGCGGATCCCGGGGTCCTCGGTGGCGGTGACGTCGCGCTCCCACGTCTCGAGGTACGCGACGATGCGCGTGCTGCTGGCGAGCGCGGCGAGCTGCGCGTCGTCGCTCGGGAACCCGGCGCTCTCCGGATAGGAGACGGCGGGGTAGCCGGTCGCGGTGGCGACCTCGGGCGTGAGCCCGCGCGCGTGGAAGCGGCCCTTCGCCGTCCAGAAGTGCGGCCCGGTCCCGCGGTCCTCGTGGAGCTCGACGAGCCCCACCCACACCGGCGCCGCGGCCGATCCGACGATCGTGATCGTGTCGATCGTCGTGCCCGCCGCCACGGCGATGCCTGCCGGGACGCGGGTCCAGGTGGTCGCCGCGGCGAGCGCGAGCGGCGTCGACGCCGTGCCGGCGCCGACCGTGATCGTGACGGCGGTGTCGGCCTTGTACCAGATCGCGAGCTGGCCGCTGATCGCGCTGGTCGGGGGCGCGGTGAGCGGCTCGACGAGCGGGATGCTGGCGGTGACGCCGGTGATGCGCAGCGACGGGTAGCGATCCTCGGGCTCCTCGGGGTACTTGCGCGAGTAGTCCCGGATCGCGCTGCCGGTGCCGCTCGTGGTGATGCCGTCGGTGTGCTCGAACAGCGCGAGGAGCCGGCCGGGCGTGACGAGGAAGCCGTAGTCGGGGCTGCCGAGCTGGCAGCCCAGATCGCTCGTCACCGCGCGTAGCTCGTGGTCGAAGGAGTCGACGAGCGCGGCGACGTCGCTGTCGAGGAGCACGCGCGACTGCTGCACCAGCACGCGTCGGTAGCGCTTGCCGCGCTTGCGGTCGGGCAGGATCCCTCGGGTGAAGTCCCCTTTCATACGTGCTCCTCGTTCAGTCCATGCGGATGAGGCCGGTGACCATGCCGGCCGGGGTGTACTCGGAGAGGCGGCGCAGCACGGCCTCGCGCCGCACCGGCCAGAGCTCGTCGTGGAACGCGCCCATCTCCGCGCCGTCGGCGGCGCCGGTGCGCACGCGCACGTCGCAGGTCTCGGTCAGGCGCCCGTACGCCGGATCGTGGCGATCGATGCTCACCAGGCGCACGGGCACCGGCACCGGCGGGCTCACGTCGAGGTCGGGCACGACGCGGTGGCGGCGCGGCAGCACGGAGCCGACCTCGACGCGCGAGAACCGGATGCAGCCGCGGAAGCGGTCGGTGACGGTGACGACGCCGAGGAAGATCGACTCGCTGGCCTCGAGGACGCCGACGTCGACCGCGCCGAGGACCGTCGAGCGATCGATCTCGGCCATGCCGTCGGCGACGACGATCGCGTCGAGCGTCGAGGCGCCGGGGTCGACGATCGATCGGCGCACGCGGAGCGCGCCCTCGCCGGTGACGGTGAGCGGACCGGTGATCGCGCGGTCGATCGTCACGTGGACGCCGCGGGGCGGCGCCGCGATCGCGAGCGCGAGCGGTGGCGGCGGGGTCGTGGGGTGCGGGACCGTCGCGATGGTGGACAGGGTCAGCTCGAGACCCGCCTGCGCCGGCGTCGAGCCGCTCGGCGGATCGACCATCGGCGGGGCCAGCGTGAGGGCGCCGTTCGCCGCGAGCGTGACGCCGCGGAGAACGATCCGCGTGAAGCCCGCGCCGGCCGCCGCCGTCCACGCGTCGAGCCGGACGACCGGGCGCGCGCCGTCGGCGGCGCGGATGACCAGGCGCCGCGTCGCGTTCCCGCCGCCGCCCGTACCCGGCCACGCAGGCGCCTCGCCCACATAGGTCGCGCTGTCGGCGAGCTCCACGACCTCCTCCTCGGCGCGCGCCGCGTCGGCGTCGATCGCGGCGAGGGCGTCGGTGAGCGTGCGATAGCGCGGCACGGCGAGCGCGGCGCTCACGGCGTCCCCGCCGGCGACGCCGTGGCGACTGACGATGCGCGTCGCCGGCTCGGGCCGCCGGCCGAGGATCGTCGAGCGCTCGGCGGGCAGCGCGCCGATGTGCGCGCTCGCGCCCTGCTGGTACTCGACGGTGACGAACACTCTCTGGACTGGCTCGATCAACTCAAGCGAGGTCCCTCCACCCGGGGGCATTGAATGCTCCGAATTGAATCCGGAATCCCCTGGGTGGAGGCGACCTCGCACAGTCGAGATCGGGCCAGTGATGCATGTCAGGTTGGGGGCGCGCGCGCCGGCCGCGGGCGGGGGCACGACCGGCGCGATCGGCGGCGGCTCGTCGCCGGCGAAGGCGAACAGGCCGTGCTCGACGTCGACATCGAGGAAGCCCGGCGTCGTCGCCTCGAGCTTGCGGTGCTCGGCCACCTCGTGCTGCCAGGGGCAGAGGCTCCGCCAGCGCACCTGTCGACGGCGCAGGAGCACCGCGCCGCTGTCGGCGGGCCCGATCGGCGCGACGCGTCCGGCCGACGCGCGCGCGACGACCTCGCCGTCCCACGTCGAGCCGTCGCGCGCGACGGTGAGGTGGGGCGAGACCTGCCACGCCGCCGGCGCGGGCCAGCTCGCGACCGCGGGCGGCGCGCTCGCGCCGAGCGCGGGCAGGTGGACCAGGATCGCGTGATCGCCGGAGTCGCGCCACGTCGCGCCACGCCAGCAGACCTCGCAGGGAGGCAGCACGGCGGCGGCGGTCTCCGCCTCGAAGCGGACGACCAGTCGCTGCGAGCCGGCCTGCGCGCCGTCGACGATCGCCGAGAGCGCGGCCAGCCGCGCGAGGATGCCCGCGGCGGTCGTGATCGGCTGCGCCGCCGCGTCGAGCACGTGCCAGCGCCCGCGATCGGCGGCCGCCGGCGCGCCGACCACGAGCGCGCCCATCTCCGTCGGACCGAGGATTGAAACGGCGCGCGCCGCGCACGCGACCTCGTCGGCCCCCGAAGCAAGCTGATGCGCGAGGCACGCTAGCAACCCGGCGCAAAATCCGTCAAGGGAGGTCGAGCGCCTTCGAGTACGATTGCCAGTTTTTTGCCAGTCCGAAATGAGATGCGCACTCCGGATGTCAGTCCGGAATGCGCATCATGGGATTCACCCTGTCAGTGTGATCTGTGCGCCCGCGCTCGCTACTGTCGCAGGCTCATCAGGATCCGGATCACGTACCAGAAGAGCAGCGCGATCGAGGCGAAGAGCGAGAGCGCGGCGCCGACGTAGCTCTCGGGGTCGTCGTGCGCCATCACCTGCGAGGTCTCATAGAGGATCGAGCCGGCGGCGAGGAGCACCATCGCCACCGAGAAGACGATGCCGAGGTTGAAGCCGAAGATGAGCGAGAGCGCGATGAGGCCGAGCGACGCGGCGCCGCCGATCGCGAGCGCGGTGCGGAGGAACGAGAAGTCCTTCTTGGTCACGAACACCGAGAGCGTGAGCGCCCCGAACACGGCGAGCGTGATGTAGGCGGCGTCGCGGATGATGTTCGGGTCGCCGCCGCCCTTGGCGACGATCGCCGCGGTCTTCCACTGCACGATGGCGAGGAGCGGGACGAAGATGAGCGCCTCGGCGATCACGTAGAGGCCGAGGCCGAGGTAGTGGAGCGGCTTCGAGCGCGTGTGCTCGGCGAGGTAGTGCGTGCCCATGCTGACGGCCATGAACACGACCAGCACGCCGGCCCAGTTGGCGCGGCCGCCGAGGGCGAGCTCGACGAGCGGCGCCGAGACCTTGGTCGCGAGCGTCTCGTTGTTGAAGAGCAGCCACTCGAGCCCGGCGAACGCGAGGATCGCGCCGAAGAGGTGGAGGTACGTGAGCCGGACGAAGCGCAGGCGCGCGGAGACGCCGCGCGTCGCGTCGGCGCCGGCGATCGGTCGTCCGTGCGCCGGCTGCTGGCCGTACGAAGGCGGCATGCCGGCGCCGGGGAATGGCTGCGGCTGCCCGCCGAATCCACCGAAGCCGGCGACCGGCGGCGGTGCGCCGTACGGCGGCGGCGCACCCGGAGGCGCTCCGTAGGGCGGCGTAGCCGGAGTCGCTCCGTAGGGTGGCGCACCTGGCGGCGCTCCGTAGGGCGGCGCACCCGGAGGCGGATACGATGGCGGCTGCGCCTGCGGAAACGGCGGCGCCTGCGGGAACGGTTGCGCCTGCGGGAACGGTTGCGCCTGCGCCTGCGCGTGCGGATACGGCTGCGCCTGCGCCTGCGGATACGGCTGCGCTTGCGGGTACGGCTGCGCTCCGTACGGCTGGGCCGGCGGCGCCTGCGGATACGGCGCGGCCTGCGGGTGCGGCGCTGGCGGCGCCGCAGGCGCGGTGGGCGGTTGCTGCAGCGGGCTCCAGCCCATGATCGTCTTCTGCGGCGGCTTCGGGTCGTTCGCCATCGCCCGATAGAGTGTTGCCGGGCGACTTCGTGACGCGGAATCCGTAAGTCCACGATCTCAATGAGCCATGAGGCGGCGCGCTGCGTCCTCGAAGGGCGCGATCGGGACCTCGCGCCGGAGGAGGATCTTCATCGCCTCCGGAGCACCGGCGCCGTGCAGCGACTCGTGCAGGAAGTAGACGGCGCCGGCGCCGTGGGTCAGGAACTCGAGCAGCCGGAAGAGCGCCATGCGCTCGGCCGCCGGCACCTCGGGATCTCCCGCCATGTACTTGCTGACCAGCGGGCCGAGCTCGGGGTGATCGAGGTCGGCCTGGCTCGGCAAGGTCAGCATGGCGCCGCCGGCGATGTCGGCGGCGAGTCGCGCGATCTCGAACGGGAAGCGCGTGACGTTCAGCTTGGTGACGTTGGCCAGCCCGATGTTGGGGATCCACGTGCCCGCGTCCGTCGGACGGCCCTCCATCGCCGCCGCCAGGCCGCACGCGTACATGGTCTCGTTGAGGTGCACCATCTCGGTCAGCTTGCTCTCGACCGCGCTGCGATCGCGCACGCCGTTGGCGCGCGCCACGAGCGAGGCCGCGCCGATCACGACGTCGGCGATGCCGACCTTGCACCCGCCGTAGCAGAAGCGGTGGAACGAGCCGAACAGGCGCACGAGCTCCTGCGTGTGCTCGTGCTCGCCGCACAGGAAGACGCGCTCGTCGGGCACGAACACGTCGTCGAAGATCATCAGGCTCTCGCAGCCGCCGAAGTCGGGGAGGCCGGCGTCGAGCGGGCTGCCCTCGGCGCGGCGCGAGTCCGAGGGCTGGCGCGCGTAGATGTGGGTGATGCCGGGCGCGTCGCTCGGCACGGCGCAGGCGATCGCCCACGCGCCCTCGTCGGCGCCGCAGGTCATCGGCAGGACCACGTGCTCGTGACAGTGGACGGCGCTGGTCTGGTGCGCCTTGGCGCCGCGCAGGACGACGCCGCCTCGCTCGCGCGCGACGACGCGCAGGAACAGGTCGGGGTCGGCCTGCGTGGCGGGCCGGCGCGAGCGATCACCGCGCACGTCGGTCATCGCGCCCGACACGGCGAGATCCTCGCGCTGGACGCGCTGCACGAACGCGAGGAGGCGCTCGTGGTACGAGGTGCCGCGCGCGCGATCGCAGCGGTGGGTGACGGCGGCGAGCGCGTTGATGGCGTCGAGCCCGGGCGAGCGCAGCGCGCCGCGGCCGGTCATGCGTCCGACAAGGCGCTCCCACTTGACGCGGGCGATCAGGTCCTCGCGCGAGCGCCAGAGGAGGTTGGAGACGTTGACCCGCTCGCCGGTGTCGGGCGAGTCGGCGGTCATCATCGCCTGCGTCTCGGGCGCGAGCGCGGCGCGGTAGACCTCGGCGAGGCAGTTGGCGGCGGGCCAGGCGACGGGATGGTCGACGACCGACGTCATGCGCTCGCCGCGGTAGAAGACGCGCAGCGCGCGCGCGCGGATCGAGTCCAGGTAGTCCTCGGCGGTGCGGAGCCCCATGGCCGCGCATCGTACAATGGGCGGATGCGATGGTCGCTCGCGCTGGTCCTCGCGCTCGCCGGTTGGAGCGCCGGCTGCGGCGCGTCGGCGCCCGCCTGTCCGCTGCCGGCCGCGCCCGCCGAGCCGTACGCGTGGCTGTGGCGGGTGCAGCCCGCCACCGGCGTCGGCCCGGTGCTCTGGCTGTTCGGGACCGTGCACGACGTCAGCGGCGACGGCGTGCCGCCCCGGGTGTGGGCTGCGCTCGATGATGCGGCGATCGTGGTGACGGAGCTCGGCGACCTCGAGCCGGATCCCGACGCGCTGCGCGAGGTGATCCGGCTGCCGCGCGGCAGGGGGCTCGACCAGCAGCTCCCGTTGGATGCGTGGTGGGATCTCCGCGACGCGCTGCGCGGCGCGATCAAGGAGGCCGACCTCGCCCGCGTACGACCCTGGTACGCGATGTCGCTCCTCACGCGCACGATGTCGCCGCCGCCCGAGCTCCAGGTCGACGCCGCCGTGGTGAGACGTGCGAAGGCGCGCGGCCTCCCCGTGGCGCACCTCGAGACGTGGGAGGCGCAGCTGCCCCAGGTCGCCGACTCGGTCGGCATCCCGGATCTCGTCGAGGCGATCGAGGCGCGCAGGTCGATCCGCTGCGACCTCGCGCGCAACCGCGCCGCGTACGCCGCCGGCGACGAGGCCTGGATGCTGCGCACGTTCCAGACCGAGCGCACGAAGCCGCTCCTCGGCCCGCGCAACGAGAGGTGGCTCCCGCAGCTCGAGGGCTACCTGCGCGGCGATGGCGCGTTCGTCGCGGTCGGCATCGGGCATCTGCTCGGCGACGGCGGGCTGCCGGCGATGCTCGCGCGCGCCGGCTACCGCGTGGATCCGCCTACTCGCTGAAGTTCTCGAGCTTGCGCGCGGCCTCGTCCTCGACGAAGGCCTTGCCGTCCCACGACCAGCGCTCGATCTGCACCTTGGACGGGCAGCAGGCGCCGTCGTCGTCCTGCGACATCATGCGGTCGACGACCACCACCCTGCCGTCGAAGCGGACGCCGGCGATCCCGCCGTCGCCGCGGTCGCCGCCGGGGATCCCGCCGAGCAGCGTCTCCTTGCCAGCCTTCATCGTCCACACGTCGATGCCGGAGAAGCGGCCGGTGCCGCCGCCGTGGAAGTAGGTGACGAGGACGGCCTCCTCGGCGCCGTCGCCGTCGACGTCGCCGTAGGTCGGCGTGCCGACGCCGAACGATCCTCGCTCGACGTATTCGTCGGGGTCCGCCGGCTCGTAGTCCGCGGCCACGACGTTGCCGTTCCCGTCGAACGCGAACTCGTATTCGCCGTTCACGACCGTGACGGGACCCATGTCGCCGCTCTCGTAGGTGCGGTTCATCCAGTCGACGTCGCGCACGGTCTTGCCGCCGGCGCCGCCGGAGACCGTGTCGTTGCCGACCGTGGCCGGCGGCCGGGTACCGCCGCCGCACGCGGCGGCAGCGGCGAGAGCGCAGAGGAGGGTCAGCGAGGCGAACGTCGTCGTCATGTGCGGGGGATAACGCATCGCTCGCGCGCCGTCATCCCGCGGTCCCGACGATCGCGGTCAGCGGGCGTCCCAGAAGTCGCACTGCGGCTGCCGATGGCCGCGGTCGGCGCGCACCGGCACGTCGAGCACGAGGTGTCGATCGGCGGCGGCGTCGTAGCGCGGCCACGCGACGTCGCCGCTGTCAGCGCCGCCGCCGGGATCTCCGGTTGCGGCGAAGCGTGTCCAGTAGCGCATCATCGCGTCGGAGAGCGGGACGCCGTCCGGCCCCACCTTGCCCAGCGGGAACTCGTCGATGCCGAACACGAACGGGATCTCGGCGGCGTGGAAGGCGCCGCCGTCGGCGATGAGGCCGTTCAGCGGTTCGCGCTGGAACGAGTAGAGGTAGACCGGCGCGCCGGCCGCGGAGGCGAGGCGGGCGGTGCGGCGGAACGGACACACGAAGAAGGCGTCGGCCGACACGGCGGCGAGCGCCAGGCTCGGGCTCGCGTACGACGTCAGCGGGTACTGCGCGACGATCGCGTCGACGGCGCCGGCGCCGAAGCGGCGCGCGAGCGCGTCGCGGTACTCGACCTCGTCGCGGGCTGGTCGCGCGATCACCGACCACACGAAGAACGTGCCCTCGTCGCGGTTGGTGCCGAGCAGGAGCGGCGCGGTCGGATAATCGCCGGCGGCGAAGCTCTCGGCGGTCGGCGCGACGAGGAGGTCGCCGTCGACGTGGGGGCGCCAGCCGAGCGCGGCGCCGTCCTGGAAGAAGAGGCCGCCGGGGAGCTGCTCGGCCGTGCTCGGCGAGCCCGACGCCTCGACCAGCGCGAAGGCGTCCTGGGCACGCAGACAGGCGACCGCGTCGGCGCCGGTGCCGGCGCAGCCGACGTCGGTCGCGAACGTCACGCCGTCGGCCTCGGCGAGCGCCGTGCTCGTCTCACCGACGCCGTCGCCGCTGCACAGGCCGCTCTGCGAGATGACGGCGTGGAAGAGCCCGCGGCTCCGCGGCGAGAGGTAGTGGATGCATGCCGACAGCCCGCCGGCAGACTCGCCCCAGACCGTGACGCGCGCCGGATCGCCGCCGAACCCGGCGATGTTGTCGCGCACCCACTCGAGCGCGGCGAGCTGGTCGAGGATCCCGTAGTTGCCCGAGCGCGGATGCGCGGCGTCCTCGGCGGCGAGCGCGGGATGGGCGAGGAAGCCGAGGGGACCGAGCCGGTAGTTGACCGTGACCACGACCACGCCGTGACGCGCGGCGAGCACGCGCCCGCTGTAGTACGGGTCGCCGCCCGAGCCGAAGATGAAGGCGCCGCCGTGGAACCACACCATCACCGGCGCGGGCGCGGCCGGCCGTGACGCCGGCGCCCACACGTTGAGGAAGAGGCACGCCTCGTCGCCGCCGCCGGCCGAGAAGCCGAAGGTCTGCGGGCACTGCGCGCCGACCGCGATGGCCTCGCGTGTGCCGTCCCATGCCGGCGCGGGTCGCGGCGGTCGCCAGCGCAGCTCGCCGACCGGCGGCGCCGCGTACGGGATGCCGAGCCAGGCGTGGGCGTCGTCGTTGCGGACGCCGTGCACGGTACCGCCCGTCGTCTCGACGGTGAGCGGGTCGTCCGGCGACGAGCACGCGATGACAGAGGTCGCAGCGAACATCGCGAGCGTGGCAAGGCCAGGGCCGCTCATGTCGCCGACGATAGCAGTCGGACCGGTGCCCGCCGGGACAATCACCTTGCATGGCGTGACACCGGGCGGCCCGGCCGGGCACCGTGTGCCCGTGTGCCGCGTGCCCCTGGCGCGCACCGGGACACGCGTGTCACACGCGTGGGTCGGCGACGGCGCAAGTCCCCGATGCCCCGTGTCGCGCGCACTCCGGCACGCGAGTCGCAATGACGGTGCACATCGACTCAGGAGAAGAACCCATGAACGCCGTATCGCATCTCAGCACGGTCGATCCCGTCGAGCGCCCCTCGCCCGGCGACGCGCGTGAACCCACGTGCGTGACGACGGCCCCGTCCCTGTGGAAGCGCCTGTGCGCCCTCCGTGACCGGGAGCAGCTCCCGATCTGGGTGTGCCTCGAGACGTCGCTCCATGGCCGCGGCCGGCGGCGTCGGCCGACGCAGGAGCGCGTCGTGATCGCCTTCCGCTCGGGCGGCCGCGTCCGCGTGTTCGATCCCGGCGCCGAGACCGGAACGCTCCGCGAGGTGACGGGCGCCCACGATCTGGTGCGCTACTTCGACGAGACCGCCGGCTTCTCGTACGTCGTCGTCCGCTGAGCGACGAGCTGCTTGTCGAGGTTGCGCGCGGCGCGCGTGAGCAGCTGCTGCATGAAGAAGCGCATCCCGGGCGCGAGGCGCTTGCCCAGGCCGGTGGCCTCGGCGCCCATCGTCCAGTCGAAGCGGGTGCCGTCGCCCTCGGGCGTGAGCCGGTAGTCCTCCGCGAAGCGCGTCATCATCCGCGACGAGCTCTGGATGACGGTGAACGCGAACCGCCGGTCGGGCTCGAACGCGACGAAGCGCTCGCGAAAGCGCCCCAGGGCGAGCAGCTTCACCTCGCGCTCCGCGCCGACGCCGCGACCGTCGCCGAGCCACGAGGCCCTGGTCATGAGCGGGAACCATCGCGTCCACGACTCCGCGTCGACCAGCTTCGCGAACACCGCGGCGGGCGGCGCCTCGATGTGCTCGCTGACGCGCACCGTCTCGGGCGCGCGCTCGATCCACTCCAGCTCGACGGGCTCGAGATCGCGAAGGGCCATGGCCCACTCGTAGCACGGTCGCGCGCGCGGCGATCCGACGAGGAACGTTCACTCGCGAACATCTCGCGATCGTGCGCGGCCGCGCGGCGCGGTAGGATCGCCGCGTGGACGAGGCCCAGCGGCGCGCGGCGCCGAAGATCGAGTACGAGGCGGTCGTGGTGCAGCCGGCGGTCGACGCGCTGACGCGCGCGCTGCTCGAGGCGACGCCGTCGAGCTGGGGGGCGGTGCAGCTCGTGCTCTCGTTCGGCGGGGCGCCGCCGGTGGTGACCAGCCCCGAGGGGCGCGCCGAGACCGTCGCGCTCACGCCGCGCATCGGCCTGGCGCTCGCGATGCTCGATCGCCTGCGCGTCGATCGCGGCACCGGCTGGAGCGGCGGGGTGCTGGTCGCGCGCCGCGGGGCCGACGGGACGTGGCAGGCGGCGCTCGACTGGCACTACGGTGGGCTCGCCAACAGCGCGCCCGCCCCGCGGTCGTCGTCGGTGACCGGCGCGATGCCCGCGGTCAGCGGCGACGGCGCCGCGCGCTACGAGGCGCTGGTGGGGCGCGCCGAGGCGGAGCTCGCCGGCGGCGATCCCGTGGACGCGCTCGCGACGCTCGGCGAGGCGCTCGTCGCGCTGCCGGGCGAGACGTTCGAGCGCGCCGAGGCGGGATGGATCTTCGTGCGCATGGCCGGCATTCGCCTCGCGATCGGGGACGCGCGGGGCGCGGCGCGCAACGCGCAGTCGGCCTTGCGCTGCGCCGGGTGGGCGAACGACGCGCGCGCGCTCCTGCGCCTCGGGCAGGCGCAGCAGGTGCTCGGCGACGACGCCGCCGGCGCCACGCTGGTCGCCGCCTACCGGGCCGGCGGCGACACGTGGTTCGCGTCGGTCGCGCCCGAGCTGCTCGCGTGGGTGCGGGCGGCGTCGGCGGCCGGCTAGGTCGGCGCGGGCGCTTACCGCGGGCGCTTACCGCGCGCGCCAGCGCAGGTAGTCGCGCAGCCGCGCCCAGTAGAGGCGGCGCACGCGCGCCCAGCGGCGGTTGGGCAGGAGGTGATCGAGGCCGGCGCGCGGCGGCTCACCGTCGACGCCGTCGACGACGTCGTCGACCAGCGCCTCGACGTCGATCACCGTCGGAGCCTGACGCAGGAGCGCGAGCTCCATCCGGTGGTCGTCGCGCCCCATCGCGGCGCAGTAGACGCGAACGACATCGTCCGTGATGGCGCAGGGATCGGCGGCAGCGCGCAGACGACGTCGCAGATCCTGGGAGGTCGTGTGCATGGCCGACGCGACTTCAACCGGCGTGCCAGCCACTAAGCGCGTGATCGCAATACGCCGCGTTGCGGCGACTGAGTTGCATTTCGCAACGAGCGCCGCCGACCGCGACGTCAGGGCCGGGCCGGCGCGCTGTTGCGCGGCGGCACCTTGCGGACGCTCTTGATGCGGCCGGGGAGGACCTCCACCGGCACCGGCGGCGTCAGCTGGTAGAGGAACCCGCGGCTCGGCAGGCGCGCCTCGAAGCGGCCGCGATAGTTGACGATGCGTCGGTACGGCTGGACGTCCTCGCCCTTGCGCTCGTGCGCGCGGTGCGCGAGGAGGAATCCGCCGAGCCGGACCGCGAGGTGGTTGAAGAGGCGGTGGCAGCCGTGGCTCGAGCCATGCGCGATCGACGTGACGCTCGACGAGCCGTGCACGCGGATCCCGTGATCGTCCATGCGCACGCGCCGCCGCAACGGCACCTCCACGTGATGGACGAGCATCACCATGCCGTAGGCCGAGCGTGGACCGGGCCCCATGATCTCGCGCTTGAGCCGCCACCTGCCGTTCCACAGGTACTTGACGAGATCGCGATCAGGCGTCGAGCTCGGCGGATACCAGACCGGCGCGGCGTAGAGGTCGCGCCACACGCGCTTGCCGACCTCGGACTCCTTCCAGCGCTGCACCACGCGGCCGGACGGCATGCGGACGTCCGACCACGAGCCGATCGTCGTCGCCCAGCGCACGAGCGGCACGCGCTTGCCGTCGTGCACGGTGTAGAGCACGAGCGCCGGGCGCCGGGCGGCGACGCGCGGGATCGGGCGCGTGTCGTACCAGACGTCGCCCCGATCGATCTCGGCGGTGAGCTCCATGTGCGCGCTGTGATACGCGGGCGGCGGCGGCAGCGCGATCGCGACACGCAGCCCGCCGTCGCGCGTGTGATGCGCGGCGAGCCACGCGCGCGTGCGATCGACGTCGGTCCAGCCGAGGGCGCGGGCCGCGAGCTCGGTGGCGAGGCCGATCCGGTCGGGCGCGGCGTGCGGCAGCGGGCGGTGGCCGCGGGCGGCTCGCATGATCGACGGATCCAGCTCGCGGCCGAGCACGGGGACGGGGCCGTCGCCGGCGGTGCCGTCCTCGATGAGCCCGGTCGCGTCGACGACGCGCTCGCGCAGCGCGCGCAGCGCGGCGCGGAAGGTCAGCTCGCGGCTGCCCGCGAGGAGGGCGGCGCGGGTCTCGTCGTCGAGGCGCGCGTTGGGCACGAGGAAGTTCTTGCGCTGGAACAGATCGAGGGCGTGGCCGGTGCGCCACGTGAACAGCCCGTCGACGTGGCGCTGCGCGAGCACGCCGTCGCACACGAGGTGCGCTTGCAGGGTGACGAGCGCGTCGCGCTGCGCCTCGAGGCGACGCAGGTCGGCGAGCGGCTTGCCCAGGGACGGCACCCGCGCGAGGCCGTCGAGGTCGGCGAGCTTGCGGCGCGCGCGCTCGCGCTCGAGCCG
The DNA here is from genome assembly GCA_002344285.1 of Myxococcales bacterium UBA2376. Classification (GTDB taxonomy): domain Bacteria; phylum Myxococcota_A; class Polyangia; order Haliangiales; family Haliangiaceae; genus UBA2376. Next base: position 4,919 of record DDTA01000097.1, on the reverse strand, counting down.
GGTCGCGAGCCAGGCGCGACGGCGGTCGCCGGCGCGGATCGACGCGTCGTTGGCCTGCGAGATCGAGCGCGTGAACGCGACGAGCGGCATCGGCGGGATCGCCTCGTGACACCCGTGGCGCACGTCGTCCTCGAGCCGGCGCTGCACCGTCGTGAGGTTGGGCACGACGCCGTAGAGCTCGACGAACTGCTCCTCGGGCTCGAGCTCCTCGCCGTCCGGGCTGCGCTCCGCGGCGAGCTGCAGGTAGGTGTCACGGAACGACGGCGCCGTGCCGTCGGGCGCCGCGGCGAACGGGCGTGGCGCCCAGCGATCGGTGAGGTCGACGATCGTGAGGCCGACGCCGGGCGCGTCGCCCGGGCAGATCCAGCCCTGCGACCGGCCGTCGGCGTAGACCTGCGCCGGGTCGGTGCACGCGGCCGCCGCGGCGGAAGGGACGAGCGGGGGGCGCACCGCCGTGAGGTCTGACGTCGCGACGGCGGCCGTCGTCGCCTCACCCGCCGCGGCGGACGGAAGCGGCTTGCCGTCGCCGCACGACGACGACGACGAGACCAGCGCTCCCAGGATCAACGACCACGCGCGCGGCGACGCGAACTGCAACGCGACCTCCTCGATCGAGCGTGACGTCATCCGTCGACGGGAGCAAGAAATGCCGGATGCCGCGCGGCGCCACCCACAGGCGCCCACTGCGTGCGCGAGCCGACTCGGGTAGGGTTGCCCGGTATGGACGCTGACGATCTGGCCGCGTATCTCGCGCGCATCGGCGTGCCCCGGCCACCGGCGCCCGAGCTGTCGGCGCTCGCCGCGATCCAGTGGGGCCACGTCACGTCGATCCCCTTCGAGAACCTCGACATCCTGCTGGGGCGGGGGATCGCCATCGATCTGGCGAGCGTCGTCGCCAAGCTCGTACGCGGCGGGCGCGGCGGCTACTGCTTCGAGCACAACACGCTCCTGGCCGCGGCGCTCGAGGCGCTCGGGTACGGCGTCACGCGGCTGGCGGCGCGCGTGCGCTGGCTGGCGACCGGGCCGACGCCGCGCACGCACATGTTGCTCGCGGTCGACGTGCCCGGCGAGCCGCGGCAGCTCGTCGACGCAGGGTTCGGCGGGACCTGCCCGACGGCCCCGATCCCGCTCGCGCCGTTCGTCGACGGCGGCGAGGTCGCGATGCACCACGATCGCTATCGCCTGCGCGCCGAGGGCGAGGGGCTGGTGCTGCAGCTCGCGGGCAAGGACGGCGACGGGGACTGGGCGGATCTCTACTGGTTCACGCTCGAGCCGCACGACGCGATCGACTACGAGGTCGCGAACCACTACACGTCGACGCACCCGCGGTCGCGTTTCGTCCTCGGCCTCGTCTGCGCGCGCACGACGGCCCAGGGTCGCGTCACCGTGCGCGACCGGGAGGTGTCGCGTCGACGCGGCGGGCCGGGCGGCGCGGTCGAGCGCGAGGTGATCGGCGACGGCGAGCGCCTGCTCGAGGTCCTGGCGCGCGAGCTCGGGCTCGTCTTCCCGTCAGGGACGCGCTTCCGCCACGGCCCGGCGTAGCGCGGTCATCTGGCGCGCGCGCACGGCCGGCGGGGCGAGCGGATCGTACTCGTCCGGCGCCAGGCGGCGGCCGAGGAGCTCCTCGACGGCGAGGAGCATCCACATCCGGTCGTGCGCGACCGGATCGTCGAGCAGCTCGACGAGCGCGGGCAGCGACGCCCGGTCGCGCCGGCGGGCGAAGGCGGCGGCGGCGGCGAGGCGCACGGGCGCATGGCGCGAGGTCAACCACGCGAGCCCGACGGCGTGGTCGAGCTCGCCGTAGGCGGCGCGCCACCCGGCCTGCGGCGCGATCGAGACGTCCCAGCCGCGCCGGAGCTCGTCCGTGGTCCAGCGGATCGAGCGATCGAGGTGACAGAGGTTGCACGCGTTGGGCGCGCCGGCGGCGAGCATGCGCGGATCGGTCGGCGACGAGATCCGGTGGCTGCGCACGAAGGCGCCGATGCCCGCGACGAGGCGCGGCATGTGGCAGTCGAGGCACGAGGCCACGCCCGCGGGGTGGCGGCCGTGGGCGAGCGCGGCCCGCTCGTCGGCGAGCCGCTGGTGGCAGAGCGTGCAGGCGGCGAGGTGGGCTGGCTCGTCGGGCGCGCCGGCGCCGGCCCCGCGCTGGTGCGGGTCGTGGCAGTCGGTGCACGCGATCGTCGGCGCGCATGCGCCCGCGGCGAGATCGAGCGCCTCGGTCGAGTTGCGGATGGCGGCGCCGTCGGGGAAGCGCGGCGACGGCGTCGAGTGGCACTGCGCGCAGATCGCGTTGACCAGCGCGGGCTCGTCGCGGCCGCGCGCGGGCGCGGGGGCGTCGGGCCTGCGGCGCACGTCCGGCCCGGTCGGCGTGAACTGCATCGGCGCGCCGTCGGCGTGCGCCCGCCCGCCGAGGTGACAGCTCTCGCAGCTGATGCCGACGGTGACCATCTCCTCGACCGGCAGGAGGTTGCGCTCGCGGACGGCGGCGCGCGCGGCGACCGTGCGCGTGGTGGCGACGAGCGCCACGTGCGCCTCGGGGCCGTTGCCGATGGCGGGGTCACGCAGGAGGCGCAGCTCGAACGGGTAGGTGTTGTGACACCACGCGCAGCGGGTGGCCCACGGCGTCGCGTCGGGTGTGAACGGATCGAACGCGAGCTCGCCGGCCGCGTCGTACTCCGCGTCGAACCACGAGTCGAAGTACGGCTGCGGGTACCAGCCGGGGCGTGCGAGCCACCAGCCGAAGGGCAGGCGCACCTCGAGGCCGGCGGGGTCACCCTCGCGCACGCCGACGTACTCCTGGAGCGCGCGGGCGCCGATCGTGCGGGTGACGTGGTAGCGCGTGCCGGCGAGGTCCATGACCGGGACGCCACCTTCGCGCGAGAAGCGCACGGTCCGTCCGCCGTAGGTGAGGGTCGCGCCGTCCCAGGCGCCGACGACCGCGTCACCGGCCGCGCGCTGGTTCATCACCGCGTGCAGCGAGGCCCGCCAGGACTCGTGCTTCTCCAGGTGACACTCGCCGCAGGCGTCGGGCCCGATGTAGTCCTCGGAGCGAACGTTGCTCGGTTCCCCGTGCCCGTGCCCGAGCCCGTGCCCGTGCCCGATCTCCGTAGGCTCACGCTCCGTTCGCTCGCTCCGGCATGCGACGACGCCGTACGCCACGACGAGCGCGCCGAACATCGCCTTACGGGCCGCGCGCGTCATGGACCCGATCATATAGAGTCCGGGCATGGCCTCCCCCGGTCGTCGTCACGATCTCGTCCTCTTCGGCGCCACCGGCTTCACCGGGCGTCTCGTCGCCGAGCACCTCGCCCGCCACGCCGCCGGCACCTCGCTCGCGTGGGCGCTGGGCGGGCGCGACCCGGGCAAGCTCGAGAAGGTGCGCGCCGAGCTGGCCGAGCTCGACGCGGCGTGCGCCGAGCTTCCCATCGTCGTCGCCGACGCGATGGATCGGGCGGCGATCGCGAAGGTCGCGGCCGAGGCCCGCGTGGTCTGCACGACCGTGGGACCCTACGCGCGCTACGGCGACGCGCTCGTCGACGCGTGCGCGCGCGCCGGCACGCACTACTGCGATCTCACGGGCGAGGTCCCGTTCATCCGCGGGTCGATCGACCGCAACCACGAGGAGGCGATGCGCACCGGCGCGCGCATCGTGCACTGCTGCGGCTTCGACTCGATCCCGAGCGACCTCGGGACGCTGTTCCTCCAGCACGAGCTGGTCGCGCGCACCGGGGCGCCGGCGCAGGCGGTGACCGCGCTGTTCGGCGAGTCGAGCGGCAAGCTGTCGGGTGGCACCGTCGCGAGCATGTTCGGCATCATCGACGCCGCTGCGAAGGACAAGGCCGTGCGCCGTCTGCTCGGCGATCCGCACGCCCTCGATCCCGCGGGTGGTCCGCGTAGCGCGGCGAAGGACGCGCGCGGACCCGGCTGGGACCGCGTGCTCGGCAAGCCGACGGCGCCGTTCGTGATGTCGGCGATCAACTCGCGCATCGTGCGCCGCAGCCACGCGCTGCTCGGTTACCCGTGGGGCGAGGACTTCCTGTACGACGAGCGCATGAGCCTGCCGCGCTCGCCGATCGGCGTCGCCGCGTCGGTCGCGATCACCGGCGCGATGGCCGGCTTCGTGGTCGCGTCGCAGGTCCCCGCGCTGCGCAAGGTGATCGAGAAGCGCGTTCCCAGGCCCGGTGAGGGCCCGAGCGCCGAGGAGCGCGCCCGCGGCCACTACATCGTCCGCCTCCACGGCGAATCCGGCGGCGTCCGCCTCGTCGCGAGCGTCTCCGATCAGCTCGATCCCGGCTACGCCGGCACCGCGCGCCTCCTCGGCGAGGCGGCGCGCTGCCTCGCCGAGGACGAGCTCGCCTCGCCCGGCGGCGTCCTCACCCCGGCCAGCGCGATGGGCATGACGCTGGTCGAGCGCCTGGTGGCCGCCGGCGTCTCCTTCGACGTGGGGACACGCTCCTGAGCGGGGGCGTGTTCCTCAGCGGGAGCCGAGGGTGCGGAGGAGGGCGAGGCCGAGCTCCGGCCAGCGGTCGAGGGCGGTGAGGAAGGCGGCGCGCTCGACGACGAGCACGTCGGTGGGGCCGGCGGCGACGACGGTCACGGCGCGCGGGGCGTCGTCGACGAGGGCGAGCTCGCCCACGACGGCGCCGGTGGTCATCGGTGGCGCGGCCTCGTCGTCGGCGAGGCGCAGCTGGCCGGCGACGACGACGAACATCGCGTCCCCCGGCTCGCCGGCGCGGACGAGGGCGTCGCCGGCGGCGAGGGTGCGGCGGCGCGCGGCGGCGGCGAGCTCCGC
>DDTA01000097.1:0-122 GCA_002344285.1 Myxococcales bacterium UBA2376 | reverse complement strand
ACGGATCGACGGTGGCCACGAGGTCGGCGGTGTTCGCGAGCGTGCCGGTCGGCGGCGGACGCAGCGCTCGCTCGATCGCGTCCAGCACCGGCAGCGGGGCGGTCGCGAGCTCCTGGAGCACG
>DDTA01000062.1 GCA_002344285.1 Myxococcales bacterium UBA2376 | reverse complement strand
CGCGCCACCACCGTCGCTGGCGCGGCGGGCGCGTTCCATGCGCGCGCGGAAGCGATCTGGCCCCGCGCCGGCCGTCCCCGGGGCGCGGTTGCCGCACGTTCGTGCGCTTCGCGAGCCTCGCCTCGCTCGTCCTTCGACTCGCGCTCGCTGGCGCTCGCGCTCGCTCAGGATGAGCGAGTTCTCCGTCCTCGTCCTCGTCCTTGTCCCGTCCCCGTCCCCGTCCCCGGTTCCGTCCCTGTCCCCGTTCCGTCTCCTCTCGGCCGCTACGTTGTGTTGAATCATCAGGCCCCAGGTTCACCCGGGCGAGAGCCCCCGTTCACCCTGAGCGCGCCAGCGCCGGCGAGTCGAAGGGGCGGCGCGCTCAGGCGGCGAGATGCTCGACCACGCGCTCGGCGCCGCGGCCGTCGACGGAGGCGGCGGTGTGGTCGCGGAGGCGGCGACGGAGCGGCTCGTCGGCGAGCAGCGCGGCGATCTCGGCCGCGAGCTCGTCGTCGCTCAGCTCGTCGATGGGGCGGCCACAGACCGCGAGGCCGAGCTCCCGGTGGTGGCGTGCGTTCGCGACCTGGTCGGGGACGATGGCGAGGGCGACGGTCGGCCGTCCCAGGTACCCGAGCTCGGCCAGCGTCCCCCCGGAGGCCGAGACCGCGAGGTCGCAGCTCGCCATGACCGCCGGCAGGTCGCGCGGACGGTAGTGCAGCTGGATGCCGTGGCCGCGGCGCTCGGCGTCGGCGAGCGCGACGGTGAGCGTCGCGTCGGCGCGGAAGCCAGGACCGAGCACGACCACCAGCTCGAGGCCGGTGCCCGGCATGGCCGTGACCACGCGCGCGGTGGCGCCGACGGGATCGCTGCCGCCCATCGTGATCAGCACGCGGCGCGCGGTGGCGCGCAGCGGTGCGCCGGCGGGGGGCGCGGCGCGAAACTCGCGACGCAGGAGGTGGAAGCGACGGCCGAGGAGGCGCAGGTGCGCGCGCGCGTAGCGATCGCGCAGCGACTCGGCGCCGAGGTTGTGGTTGATCACGACGTCGGTCGGGAGCGGCGCGAGGGCGAGATCGTCGAGGCTGGCGACACGCAGCCCGGCGGCGGCGATCGCGGCGGCGTAGTCCGGCGTGAAGGAGGGGCCGTCGAGCACGACGGCGTCGGCGCCCAGCGCGCGGGCGCGGGCGATCACGGCGTCGCGGTCGTCGGGGCCGCCGGTCTCGTCCTCGACCCGGACGCTGGCGATGCGGCGCGTCGCCAGGTGATCGAGCGTCGCGCCGGGTTCGCCGCCGACGAGGAGCACGACCTCGCCGTTGCGGTCGAGCGCGGCGTCGGCCAGCGCGGACAGCCGCATGACGTGGCCGCTGCCGAGGTCATGGCCGGCGTCGGCGCGCAGGACGAGCCGCGGTCCGCGGCGGCCGATCACGCGACTCTCGCCTGGGGGATGGACGCGACCTCGGCGGTCGGCGCGGCCTCGAGCAGCTCGCGCGTCCCGTCGACGTCGAGGCGCGGTTCGGCGACGTCGCTGGAGTAGACGAAGCCGTCCGGCAGCGGGTGACCCTCGACCCGCGCCGCGCCGGCGTGGAAGCGGAACTCGGGATAGATCACCATGAGCTCGTCGAGATCTCGGGTCCGCCGTGCCTCCTCGGCCGAGAGCAGACACTCGTGCAGCTTCTCGCCGGGCCGGATGCCGATCGTGTCGCGCGGCACGCCCGGCGCCATGGCCTCGGCCAGCGTCACGATGTCGGAGGTGGGGAGCTTGGGCACGAAGATCTCGCCGCCGGTCATGAGCTCGAGGCCGCGGAGGACGAGCGCCACGGCGTCGCACATGCGGATCCAGAACCGCGTCATGCGCTCGTCGGTGATCGTCAGCCGGCCGCGGGCGCGCTGCGTCTGGAACAAGGGGATCACGCTGCCGGCCGACCCCATGACGTTGCCGTAGCGGACCGCCGAGAAGCGCGTGGCGCGGTCACCGGCGTACGCGTTGGCCGCGATGAGCAGCTTCTCCATCACGAGCTTGGTCGCGCCGTAGAGATTGGCGGGCGCCACCGCCTTGTCGGTCGACAGGGCGAGGACCTTCTCGACGCCGCAATCGATCGCCGCTTCGGCGAGGTTGCGCGCGCCGTTCACGTTGGTCTGGACCGCCTCGATCGGGTTGTACTCGCAGATCGGGACGTGCTTCATCGCGGCGGCGTGGACGGCGATGTCGACGCCGCGCAGCGCGGTGCGCAGACGATCACGATCACGGATGTCGCCGACGAAGAAGCGGAGCCGCGGATCGCCCAGGTCGCGCTCCATCTGGTAGTGCTTCTGCTCGTCACGCGACAGGACGATGACCTTGCGTGGCGCGCCCAGCTCGAGGAGCGTGGTCACGAACGCCTTGCCGAAGGAGCCGGTGCCGCCGGTCACGAGCACGACCTTGCCGTCGGCGACGCCGGCGAGCTGGGGCAGGCGCGCCGAGAGGCTGGTCGCCAGGTGCGGGGGATGGAACGCGGAGATGTCGGACTTCATCGGCTGAGCTCCATGAGGCACTGGTCGAGCGCCTCGATCACGATCTCGACGTCCTGGTGTGGGTCGAGACCCGGGTACATCGGCAAGCTGAGGGTCCGGGCGTAGTAGGCCTCGGCGCCGGGTCGGGGCATCCCGGCGTGCTCGCCCATCCGCGCGTGGTGGAACGGATGGTGGTGCAGCGGGATGTAGTGGACCTGGGTCCCGATGCCGCGCGCGGCGAGCGCCGTCATGAGCGCGCCGCGATCCACCCCGAGCTCGTCGAAGTCGATCGCGACCGGGAACAGGTGGTACGCGCTCTCGCGATCGGGCGTGGACGGCGGCGGTCGCACGGCCGCGTCGGCGCCGTCCCCGAAGCACGCGGTGATCGCGCGGCGGTACGCGGCGGCGAGCTGGCGACGGCGCGCCAGGAACTCGGGCAGGCGGCGCAGCTGCGCGCGTCCGAGCGCGCACGCGATGTCGGGCAGGCGGTAGTTCCAGCCCTGCTCGACGACCTCGTGGTACCAGGGGCCGGGAGACGGGCGTGACCAGCGCGCGGGATCGCGCTCGATGCCGTGATGGCGCAGGCGCTGGGCATGGCGATGACGCTCGGGGTCGCGGACGATGACCGCGCCGCCTTCGCCGGTGGTGATGTGCTTGACGGGGTGGAACGACAGGACGGCGGCGTCGGCCTCACCGCTCGCGACCGCGCGGCCGCGGTACGTCGCGCCCAGCGCGTGACAGGCGTCCTCGACGAGGAACACGCCGGCGCGGCGGGCCACGTCCGTGAGCTCGTCGAGGTCGGCGGGCTGACCGGCGAGATGGACGGCGACGATCGCGCGGGTGCGGGGCCCCACCAGCCGGGCGACGGACGCGACGTCCAGGTTGCCCGTCGTCGGATCGACGTCGGCCAGGCGGATCGTCGCGCCGACCTGATACGCCGCCGACGCGGTGGCGGAGAAGGTGATGGGGGTCGTGATGATCTCGTCGCCCGGGCCGAGGCCCAGGACGGCGTACGCGAGGTGGAGGGCGGCGGTCCCGCTCGAACAGACGGTGACGTGACGGGCGCCGAGGAAGGCGGCGAGGTCGGCCTCGAAGGCCGCGACCCCGGGGCCGCACGTGAGCTGATCGGCGCGCAGCGCGCTCACGACGGCGGCGATGTCGTCGTCGTCGATGGTCTGGCGACCGTAGGGGCGGAGGATGGCGGGCGCGGCTGCCGGGCGCGGGCGAGGTGGGATGCGGACCGAGGCCGGACGCGAGACCATGGCCGCGGCTATTGCCAGGCGCGGGCCAGAACCCCGTGACCGATTCCGCCGACTTGGCCGCCGGGCTCGGCGGCGCCGTCGTCACGCCTGACGGCGGGCCCGGCGGGCGGCCTGCAGGCGCTGGTCGACCAGCGCGAGGGCGCGGCCGAGCGCGTCGAGCCAGACCCGGTCGCTGGCGGCGAGGTCGGCGTGCAGCCGGGCCAGCCGTTCGTCGCGGCGGGCACCGGCCGCGGTGACCGCCAGCTCCGAGAGGACGTCGGCGCGGGCGCTCGCGAGCTCGGTGAACATCGCGAGCAGCTCGTCGGGGTCGGCGTCCGCGGGCGGGACCGGGGTGGCGGCGAGGAGCGCCTCGATGCGCGCGACCAGGCGATCGGTCGCGCTGCCAGCCGCCGCGGTCGCGGTGCTCATGGGGCCGCCGCCGGCTCGTGCTTCACCGCGGCGAAGGCCGCGCCGAGCTCGCTCATCACCCGCGCCGCGGCGTCGAGCGGCGCGCCGGCGAGGTTCACGTTGGCGAGCGACAGCTGGTCGTGGACGAACAGGTAGAGCCCGTCGAGGTTGGCGGCGAGCGCGGGCGCGGCCTGGTGATCGAGCGCGGCGCGCAGCTCGATGACGATGCGCAGGGCGTGGTCGATCGCGGCGCTCTTGGCCGCGATGTCCTTGCCGGCGATCGCCTCGCGCGCGCGCGCGATGTCGTCGAGGCAGCGGGCGAAGAGGCGGGCGACGATCTCGCCCTTGGGGGCCGAGTCGAGGTCGACCCGGCGGTACGCGGTGGCGGCGCGTGCGAACATGGTCCTGCTCCTGGTTGCGATCAGCCGAGCTGACCGAGGATCGAGAGCATCTGGGTCGACTGGGTCTTCATCGTCGAGATCGCTCGCTCGAGCGCGGTGAACTGCGCGCGCAGGCGATCGCCGAGCGCGGCGGCCGCGTTCTCGATGCGGCTGATGTCCTTCTGGTACGAGGCCGTGCGGTCGTCGATCCCCTTGGCCTTGGCGCTGAGGACGCCGTCGCCGGCGCGCGTGTACTGCTCGTTCAGGGTCGCGATCGCGCTCGCCAGCCCGCCGCCGACGAAGAGAGCCTCGACCGCCGCGGGGTCCTTGCTCAGCGCGCTGTCGAACGCGCTCTGATCGAGGCTCAGCCTCCCCGAGGCGTCGAGCTTCACGCCGAGCCCGCGCAGGGTCGCGCCGCCGTGCTCGCTGGTCACCAGGCGCCCGAGCGCGCCCTGGAGCTGGCGGAGGGTCGAGTCGCCGAAGAGCGTGTCGGGACCCTTGGTCGTGCCGGTGTAGCGCAGCTGGCCGTCGAGGGCGCCGGTGACGGCGTTGAAGCTGTCGACCAGGCCCTTCACCTTGTCGCGCAAGGCCTCGCCGTCGCCCGCGATCGTGATCGTGGTGTCGGGCTCGGCGGCGCCGTGGGCGGCGGTCAGCGTCAGGGTGACGCCCGCGAGCACGTCGGAGACCACGTTCTTGCCCCGCGTGATGGGGATGCCGTCGAGGACGAAGGACGCGTCGCGCGCGGCGACCGTCACCCGCGCCGGGTCGCTCCAGCCGAGCGTGTCGCCGCTCTCGCTGAACGTCGGCGCCGCCGCGGTGCCGGTCTCGCGCGACGTGGCCACGAGCCGGTAGCTCGTGCCGTCGAAGACGACCGCGGCCGTGGCGGCGGCGCCGGCGTCGTTGATGCGCGCGGCGATCGCCGACAGCGAATCGGCCGCGGTCCACGACACCGTGACGGGATCCCCGCTCGCGGAGTCGATCGTCACCGAGCCGTCGCCGAGGACGCCCGGGGCGTCGCTGGTGAACAAGCGTGACGTGACCGACTGCCCGCGCGCCGTGTCGACGACGCGCAGGCTGTGGGTGGAAATCGAGGCGGTGCCGGACACCGCGACCCCGACGTGCCCCGTGTCGGACCGGTCGGCCTTGACCGCCCGGATCTCCGAGGCCGTGTCGAGCCCGCGGGCCCGGTCACCGAAGGCGCGCAGCTTGCTGATGAGGTCGTCGACGATCGTCCCCTGACGGTTCAGCGAGCTCACCTTCTTGCCGAGGAGGACGGCCGGCTGCTTCTCGGCGCTGACGAGCTGGTCGATCATCGCGGAGGAGTCGAGGCCGGAGGCCAGACCGGAGAAGGTGATGCTCATGGGTTCACCAGGGGGCGATCATCGTGACCGGATCAGCGGAGCAGCGAGAGCGCCGAGTTGGGCAGCTGGTTGGCCTGGGCGAGGACGGCGAGGCCGGCCTGGCTCAGGATCTGGGCCTTGGTGAGCTGCGAGCTCTCCGAGGCCACGTCGACGTCGCGGATGCGCGAGTTGGCGGCGGCGAGGTTCTCCTGGGCCACCGACAGGTTGGAGATCGTGACCACCATGCGGTTCTGCGCGGCGCCGACCTTCGAGCGCGCGGTCGAGAGCTGCTCGATCGCCTTGTCGAACACGCCCATCGCGTTGCGCGCGCCGGTCACGGTCGAGAGCGACGCCGACGCCACGCGCAAGGACGTCGAGCCGAGCGTCGAGGTCGTGAGCCGGGTGATGCTCATCGACACCCGATCGTTCACCGAGTTCTCCTTGCCGACCTGGAACGAGAGCCCGGCCGACGCCGAGCCGTCGATCAGCTTCTGGCCGTTGAACTCGGTCACCGCCGAGATGCGGTTGATCTCGTTGCGGAGCTGCGAGAACTCGGTCTGGATGTAGCCGCGCTCCGTCGCGCCGAGCGTCTGGTTGGCGGACTGCACCGCCAGCTCGCGCATGCGGGTGACGATGCCGCTCATCTCGTTCATCGAGCCTTCGGCGACCTGCGACATCGAGACGCCGTCGTTGGCGTTGCGCTGCGCCTGGGCCAGGCTGCGAAGGTCGGCCTTGAGGTTCTCGCTGATGCCGAGGCCGGCGGCGTCATCGGCGGCGCTGTTGATGCGCATGCCGGACGACAGGCGGCCGATCGACGCCGACAGGGCCGACTGCGTCGAGCTGAGGTTACGCTGCGCGTTGAGCGAAGCGACGTTGGTGAGGATCGAAAGTGCCATCTGAGTATCTCCCGCTGAGTTGTTGCTGGTTGCGCCTCGCAGGAGTGGTTCGCCCGTTTCCGGATTCTTTGAGGCCCGAAGTGATCAACGCGCCGGCGAGAGCAGCTGCGCGAGCTTCGCGTTCACCGCCTGCGCGGCGGCGAGCGCGCTCGTGTGCTGCGCGAGCTGACCGGCCGCGGTGATCACGTCGGCGTCGGTGAGCTCGGCGATGCGCGCGGTCATCGCGTCCTCGAGCGAGGCGCGCGATTGCTGGGCCTCGTCGAGGACGGCCTGCATCGAGCCGACGTGGCTGCGCGCCTCGACGACCTGGCGGTGCGCGGTGTCGAGCTCGCCGATCGCGGTCTGGATGGCGGTCAGGTCGTTCGCCGCGAGGGCCGTGGCCAGCCGACCGAGCGCGGGCAGCACGTCGACGCCGGCGGCGGCGGTCAGGCTGCTGCCGGCGAGCGAGACGTTGGCGCGCGCGCCCTCGTCGATGTCGAGCTCGCGCGTGGCCGAGTCACCGGCGTAGGCGCCGGTCGCGTCGAACGGCGCGGCCGTGCTCACGCCGCCGGCGAGCACGTACTCGCCGGCCGCGTTGCGGGTGTTGGCCGCGGCGAGCGCGGTCTGGAACAGGCCCGCGACGTGCTGTCCGAGCGCGGCGCGATCGGTCGCGCCGAGGCCCGCGTTCGCCGCCTGCACGGCGATCTGGCGGCTCTCGGCGAGGGCACCGCCGATGCTCGCGAGCGCGCGCTCGGTCTCGCCGAGGTGCTCGCGGGCCGAGGACATCGCCTCGCCCCGGCCTTCGCTCATCGTCCGGCGGAGGGCAGCGCGCCGGGACTGGGCCCAGGCCAGCGGGTCGTCGGACGCGCGATCGACGCGCTTGCCCGACGACAGTTGCGAGGCCGTGTCGGCGACCTCGGTCTGGGCGCGGCTCGTGGCCTGGGTCGCGAGCTCGAGCATTCGTGAACCGGTGATCCGCATGTCGTCTCCGGGGCGGGGTGGCGTGGAGGGTCAGAGTCGTCGGAGCATGTCGCCGAGCATGTCGTCGATCGTGGTGAGGAACCGGGTCATCGCCTCGGACGCGTGCTGGAACTGCACCAGCGTGGCGAGCTCCTCGTTCAGGTCGACGCCCGAGAGCGAGTCGCGGAGCCCGGTGAGGTGCTCGGCGAGCACGCCGTCGCGGGTCTCTGCGGCCTCGGCCTCCGCGACACGCATGCCCAGATCGGTGGAGATCGCGACGGCGGCGTCACCGAGCGTGCGCGTGCCGCCGGAGGCGACCGCCTGGTCGCGCAGGGCGACGAGGGCGAGCGCGCCGCGGTTGTCTCCGGGGCCAGCGCCGGCGGCGCCGGCGGCGAGGAGCCGCGGATCGGCGGCGACCGTCGGGTCGACGTCGAGCGCGGCGGCGGCACCCGTCGCGGTGCCCGAGGTCGTGAACAGGTTGCGGCCCGTCGCGCCGTCGAGCCCCTGGTTGGCCGCGTGGACGCCGTTGACGGCGGTGGCGACGTCGAACGCGAGCTGATCGAGATCGGCGACGACGGTCGCGCCGTGCACGTCGCGGAGCGCGAGGTCGGCGCCCATGCGTCCGCCCGCGAGCGACGCGGTCACGTCGCGACGGCTCTGGTTGTCGACGATCTCGACCTTGCGGAACCCGGTGGTCGGATCCGGCGTGGTGGTGATCTGGGCGGCGCGGTCGCCGTCGACGAGGACCGCGCCATCGGGCAGGACCCAGCGCAGCTGGCCGTCGGGATCGATGCGGCCGGCGCCGCCGACGAGGTCCGCGAGCTTGCCTGCCGCGAGATCGCGGCGGTCGCGGAGCACGGGGTCGGACGACGTCCGGATCGCCTTGTTGAGCGCGGCCAGCTCCGTGGTCAGCGCGCTGGCGCTCCGGGCCGACTCGGCGATCCGCGCGTCGGCCTCGGTCCGGGCGGACGTCGCCTCCGCGACGCGCCGGCGCATCCCGGCCGCCAGATCCTGCGCCGCGGCGATCGCCGAGCGGCGGACCAGCGAGTCGGTGGGCATCGCCGCGACGCGCTCGAGCCCGACCCAGAGCTTGGAGACGAGCTCGTCGAGCGGGACGCTCGACGCGTCGAGGCGCGCCTCGAGATCGGCGAGCGCGGGCGCGAGCGCCCGCGAGTAACCCATGGCGCCGGCCGAGCTGCGCTCGCGCGCGGCGAGGAGCTCGTCGGCCAGGCGGGTGGGCGCGCCGCTGCGGACGCCGCCGACCTCGGGCGCTGCGAGCTGCGCGCGCAGGTCGACACGTTGCCGCGAGTACCCGGGGCTGTTGACGTTGGCGGCGTTGTTGGCCGCGACGCTCGCACCGCCGTGCTGCGCGGCGAGACCGGCGGCACCCAGGCGGAGGAGCGAGAGGAGGTCGCTCATGGCTAGATGGCGATCACGCGCAGCGGCCGCGTGTCGCAGTGGATGCGGGCGGCCCGGTCGTAGCGGTCGCCCTCCTCGCGGCCGAGCGCGGCGGCGATCGCGTCACCCGCGGCGGCGACGAGCGCGGCGTTCGCGCCGATCTCGACGCGGACGCGCGCGACCAGGCGGGCGAGCTTGGGATCGCGCTCGGCGAGGGCCGCCGGCCGCAAGGCGGCCAGCTCGGCGCAGAGGTCTCGCTTGCGGGGCGTGATGGCCTCGAGCGTCGCCAGGTCGAGGCGCGAGATGGCGCTGCGCTCTTCCGCCATCACGCCCCGCAAGCGATCGAGGATGTCGACCAGGATCGCGGTCGATGAAGGGGACGGGTCGGACACGTCAGACGCCCTCGCGCGCGAGGTCGTCGTCGAGGATCCGCTCCGACAGCTTGTCGAGATCCACCACGTAGGTCCCGGCCGCGAGCTCGTCCCGGATCGCGGCGATGCGCGCGGTGACCGCCGAGCTCGCGCCGCCCGCCGCGCCTGCCGCGCTCGCCGCCTCGCCCAGCGAGACCACCGCGGAGGGGGATGTCGCGGGCTTGGGCGCGGGGGTCTCCCCCCGTTCGCGCGGGTTGGTGATCGAGACGAGGGTGGTGGGGTCGATACGCATGGTGCCTCCGATCGAGAGCATCGGCCCGAAAACCGATCCGTTCAGGGGGTACGTCCAGATTCGTGGTCTTCGAGGAGGGGCCACGGATCCATGGGTCGGCCGTCCCGCCGGACTTCGAAGTGGAGATGTGGTCCGGTGGAACGTCCCGTGCTTCCGACCGCGCCGATGGGGGTTCCGGCGCGGACGTGGTCGCCGACCTGGACGCCGACGGCCGAGAGGTGGGCGTAGCGGGTCTCGCTCCCGTCGGCGTGGCGGAGCACGATGAGGTTGCCGTAGGTGCCCGCGGCGCCGGCGCGCTCGACCACGCCGTCCATCGCGGCGACCACCGGCGTGCCGGTCGGGGCCGCGATGTCCAGGCCGTGGTGCTGGGTCCGGGTGCCGTGGAGGGGATCGACGCGCTCGCCGAAGCGCGACGAGTAGCGTCCGGCGACGGGACGGACGAGCTCGCCGGGCGCGGGCTCGAAGCCGGGGGCGGCGAGCGCGGCCGACGCCGGCGCGGGCATCGCGGCGAAGGACGGGGCGCGGGCGGTGGGCATGGCCGGTTCGCCGCCGAGCGACGACTCGAAGGTGGCGGAGAGCCCGAGCCCACCCGCCGAGGCCATGGCGTCGGCGAGCGCGCTGTCGAGCATGTCGCGGAACGTGTCGCCGGCGAAGCCGCCGCCGAGGATGCCCGACTCGGGCCGGGCCTCGGCGAGCAGCTGACGGAGGAAGAACGCCTCGAGCTGACGCGCGGCCTGGCGGGCCGGCGGCTCCGCCTCCCGCGCCGCGTCGGCGCCGGTCGCGGCGATCGCGGCGGTGGTCACATCACCTCCACGTCGGCGCGCAGCGCGCCCGCCGCGCGCAGCGCCTGCAAGATCGCGATGAGGTCGCGGGGCTTGGCGCCGAGCGCGTTGAGGGCGGCCGCGACGTCGGTGACCGAGGCGGCGTCGGCGATCGGGCGCAGCTCGCCGCCGTTGTCGGTGATCTCGATCGACGTGCGCGGCACGACCTCGGTCTTCCCGCCGGCGAGCGGTCCGGGCTGGCTGACCTCGGGCGCCTCTTCGATCGACACGGTCAGGCCGCCATAGGCGATCGCCGCCGCGCGCAGACGTACCGCGCCACCGATCACCACGGTGCCGGTCTTCTCGTCGATCACGACGCGGGCCGGCACGTCCGGATCGACCTCGAGCGCCTCGACGGTGGCGACCAGCGACGAGATGCGGTCGCGCCACGGCCTGGTCACGGTCACGGCGACGGCGCCGGCGTCGCGGGGCCGCGCCGTGCCGGGGCCGAGCGCGCGGTCGATCGCGTCGGCGATCCTCGTGGCGGTCGTGAAGTCCGGCTCGCGCAAGACGAGCACGATCTCGCCGCGCGGCATCATCGTGGGCGCGTCCTGCTCGACCATCGCTCCGCCGGGGACGCGCGCGGCGGTCACGTGGTTCTTGCGCTGGGCCCCGGCGCCGCCCTCGACCAGGAAGCCTCCGACCGCCACCGGCCCCTGGGCCAGCGCCCACGTGCGTCCGTCGGCGCCCTTGAGCGGGGTCGCGATCAGCGTGCCGCCGGCGAGGCTCTTGGCCGAGCCCATCGACGACACCAGGACATCCAGGCTCTGGCCGGGACGGGCGAACGGCGGCAGCTCGGCGGTGACGAGGACCGCGGCCACGTTCTTGGACTTGATCTGGGCCGGCTCGATCGTGGCGCCGAGGCGCTTCAGCATCTTGGCGAGCGACTCGCGCACCATGGGCGAGCTCGCGTCGTCGCCGGTCCCGGCCAGCCCGACCACGAGCCCGAACCCGGTGAGCTGGTTCGAGCGCACGCCCTCGATCGAGGCGAGCTCCTTGATGCGGTCGGCGCGGGCCGGGGAGGCGGCGCCGGCGACGACGGCGA
The DNA here is from genome assembly GCA_002344285.1 of Myxococcales bacterium UBA2376. GTDB lineage: Bacteria > Myxococcota_A > Polyangia > Haliangiales > Haliangiaceae > UBA2376. The sequence continues at coordinate 65,839 of DDTA01000062.1, read as the reverse complement.
CGCTGACGACGGCGGTGACGATCGTGGAGACGAGGCGGGACATGGCGGGCTCCTTCAGAACGGCCAGAGCTTGGCGACCAGGCGGCTGCCCCAGGCGCGCCGCTGCTGATCGCTCACGTCGCCGCGGCCGGTGTACTCGATCTCGGCGTCGGCGACGCGCGACGAGGGGACGGTGTTGTCGGGGTCGATGTCGCGGCGGCGCACGATGCCGGACACGTAGATGTGCTGCTCCTCGTTCCCGATCATGACGACCTTGGTGCCCTCGACGAACAGGTCGCCGTTGCCGAGCTCGCGCCGGACGCGCACGGGGAGCGTCGCGGTGAGCTCGCCCTTGCGCTGGGTCGCGCCGTTGCCGGCGAACGAGACCTCGCTCCCGCTGGCGAAGAGCTCGCTGGGATCGAGATCGGGGTACTTGCGCTGGAGCGCGGCGAGCAGGCCGATCGCGGCGGGCAGGCCGTAGCTCGCCTTGTCCTTCTTGTCGAGCTTCGTCGAGCCCTCGCGGGTGGCCGCGTCACGCTCGTCGATGCGGATGACGAGGATGTCTCCGACCCGGCTGGCGACGTCGTCCTCGAACAGCCCCGCGCCGCCGCTGTACAGGCTGCCGCCGCGCGGCGCCGGCGCCGCGGCGTAGTCCCCGGGATCGAAGGTGCGCTGCTTGGCACGGTAGGGCGCGATATGGGTGGTGCATGCCACCGCGAACGTGGCCGATACAGCCAGCAGGATCCTCATGGTGCCTCCACGACGAACCGAGAACGATCGACGAGGGTGCCGGTGACGAGCCCGCCGCCGATCAGCCGGACGCGCGCCGTGCCGCCGACGCGGGCGCTGACCTCGAGCTTGCCGCGCGCGCGGACGATCACGGATCCGCGTCGCACCTCGACGCGCAGGTCGGTGCCGCGGGGCACCGGCGGCGGCGCCGTGAGCCGCGCGTCGTCGAGCGGCTCGCCGGCGGCGATCGCGGCGTGGACCTCTTGCCCGACGGGCGACGCGGCGGCGGCGCCGTGCGGCGCCGGCCGTCGCTCCCAGCGCACGTCGGCGGCGGTCACGGTCTCGCCGGGCGCGAGCGCACGGACCGCGACCGGCACGTCGGCGAGGGTGGCGATCGTGACCGGGACGAACACGGTGCGTGGGCGCTTCCCGCGCAGACGCACGCGCACGCTGGCCCGGCCGGGACGCGCCGCGGGGAACTCGACGTCGACCGCGGCGGGATCGGCGTCGATCGCGTGGAGGTTGCGCGGCAGGTGCACCGCGGCGAGCGCCAGGTGCTCGGGCAGGGCCGTCGCGGCGCGCGCGCCGATGATCGCGGGGAGCGTCTCGGCGTGCGTCGTCCCGGCGAGCGCGCCGAGCGTGAGCGCGGCGAACGCGAGGGTCCTCATCGGAGCTGCGCCGTCTGGCCGAGCATCTCGTCGGCCGCCTTGATCACGCGCGTGTTGACCTCGTACGCGCGCTGACCCGAGATGAGGTCGATCATCTCCTCGACCACGTTGACGTTCGATAGCTCGACGGCGCCCTGGAGCAGCGAGCCGGTGCCGCCCTCGCCGGGCGCGCCGAGCACGACCGCGCCCGAGGCGCCGCTCTCGCGGAAGAGGGTCTTGCCCATCGGCTCGAGCCCGGCCGGGTTGGCGAACGTCGCGATCTGGAGCTGGCCGAGGTTCTGGGGCTGGGGATCGCCCGGGACGACCGCCGTGACCGTGCCGTCGGGCGAGATGCTCACGGCCTGCGCCTCGATCGGCACGGCGAGGTCGCCGGCGAGCGGGTAGCCCTCGCTGGTGACGAGGCGACCCTCGGCGTCCAGCTGGAAGGCGCCGTTGCGCGTGTACGCGACGTCGCCCGACGGCAGCTGGACCTGGAAGAAGCCCTGGCCCTCGATCGCGACGTCGAGCTGGTTGCCGGTCTGCCGCATCTCGCCCTGCGAGAGCAGGCGGTGGGTGGCGGCGACGCGGACGCCGAGCCCGACCTCGAGCCCGCCCGGGGCGCTCGTGCCCGCGCCGGTGGTGGCGCCGGCCGGGCGTGAGGTCTGGTACATGAGGTCGGCGAACTCGACGCGACTCTTCTTGAAGCCGGCGGTCGAGACGTTGGCGATGTTGTTGGCGGTGACGTCCAGCTTGGTCTGCTGGGCTTCCATGCCGGTGGCGGCGGTGGCGAGGGCGCGGAGCATGTGGGTCTCCTCGGGTCGGGTCGGTCAGGGGTGGTGGTTCACTTGGGGCCGCCGATGTCGCGGGCGGCGCGGCTCTCGATCTCCGAGTAGCCCTGGATCACGCGGATCAGCGACTCGTAGGTGCGCGACATGCGCACCAGGTCGACGACGCCGCGCACGACGTTGACGTTCGAGCCCTCGAGCGCGCCCTGCACGACCCGCGGCGGCGGCGCCTCGGTCGGCTTGCCGCGCGCGGCGTAGAGCGTCGCCCCCTCGGGGGTCATCGCGCCCGGCGCGAAGGTCGCGAGCTGGAGGCGGCCGATCTCGGCGCCGTCGGCCAGCACCGCGCCATCGTGGGCGAAGCTGATGTCGGTCGCGCCGCTGGGCAGGACGATCGCGCCGCCGCCCTGGTTGCGCACGCGGTGGCCGTCGGCGGTGTGGAGCGCGCCGTCGGGACCGCGGGCGAGGGCGCCGGCGCGCGTGTAGCGCATCCCCTGCGGGGTGTCGACGACGAGGTAGCCGGGTCCGTCGAGGGCGATGTCGAACGGGTTGCCGGTCTGGGTGATGACCCCCGACGTCGCGTCGACCGCGCCGGTGTTGGTGCCGACGAGCGCCATGTCGGGCGAGCGCGCCTTGGCGAGCGCCTCGGAGAAGGTGACGCGCGCGCCTTGATAGCCGGCGGTCGACGCGTGGGCGATGTTGTTGGCGGTGACGTCGAGCGCCGTGGACTGCGCGACCGCGCCGGCGGTGGCGATGTAGATGCCGTCACCCATGGGCCACCTCCGCCGGCGAGGGCTCGTCGGCGCCGGCGTGGCGCGGCCGCGGGCGGGCCTTCTCCAGCTCGGCGCGGAGCCGCGCGATCGCCCGGCCGTGGAGCTGGCAGACCCGGGACGTCGTCACCTGGAGCACCTCGCCGATCTCGACGTAGGTGAGCTCCTCGTTGTAGTAGAGCGAGAGCACGAGCACGTCGCGCTGGTCGAGCCGGGTCAGCACCTCGCGGATCCGCGCGAGGATCTCGCGGCGCTCGGCCTCGGCGGCCGGTGAGGACTCGCTGCTGACCAGGACCGGCGCGTGGTCGACGAGGTCGAGCGCGCCGACCGTGACGTGGACGAGCTGTTCGAGGTCCGCGCGGTAGGTCTCGAGCGAGACCCCGAGCGCGTCCGCCACCACCTCGTCCTCGGGCGGTCCGCCGAGCTTCTTCTCCAGCTCCTGGATCGTGGCGCCGACCTTGCGCGCCATCTGCCGCACGCGGCGGGGCATGATGTCGCCGCGGCGCAGCTCGTCGACGACGGCGCCGCGGATGCGCTTCTCGGCGAACGAGATGAAGGGCTCCTGCCGCGACTCGTCGTAGCGGTCCGCCGCCTCGGCCAGGCCGAGCATGCCGGCGGCGACGAGGTCGTCGGTCGAGACCCAGGCCGGGCAGCGCCGGGCGACCCGCAGCGCGATCCGGCGCGCGATCTCGACGTGCGCGGCGATGAGCCGGTCGCGTTCGGCCGTCGGACGGCGGGACTGCTGAGCGTAGGCTTTCATGGCATCTCTCCTGCGACCGCGAGGTGGCGGCGCCAGAATCCTCGGGCGGCGTCGGCGCGGGCATCGGGCGGCGCGATCGCGTCGAGCGCGCGGGCGACGCGCGCGATGCCGCGAGCGGCCGGCGCGTCCGGTCGATGGCAGAGCAGCGGCACGCCGAGATGCGCCGCCTCGGAGACCGCGGGATCGGCCGGGACCGGCGGCAACGGCGTGAGGCGAAGATCGAGGAAGCGAGCGACCAGGTCGCTCAGTCGTCCGACGATGTCGTCGGCCTGAGCCTGGCCGGACACCCGGTTGGGCACGACGAACGCGTGCTCGACGCGGTGATGGGTCGCGAGCACCTTCAAGCAGGCGTAGGCGTCGGCCATCGACAGCGGCTCCGGGTTGACGACGACCACGGCGTCCGAGGCGGCGGCGGCGAACGTCGCCTGGCTCGCGCCGATGCCGGCGGCGACGTCGAGCACGACGGTGTCGAAGCGGCCAGCCAGCGCCTCGACGAGCTCGAGCGTCCGGCGCCGCGCGGCGCCGTCCATCATCGCGAGCGCGTAGCTGCCGTTGAGCGCCGGCAGGAGCGCGATCCCGTGGGCGCTCACGACCACGTCGTCGACCGGCGTGCCGTCGAGCGCGTCGAGCAGGCTGCGCGACGGCGCCACGCCGAGGAGCAGGTTCAGATCCGCCATGCCGAAGTCGGCGTCGACCATCAAGGTGCGTGCACCGGCGCGCGCGTACGCGGTGGCGAGGCCGACGGCGATCGTGCTCTTGCCGACGCCGCCCTTTCCGCCGGTGATGGCGATCGCGCGCTCGCGGCGCGGCGCGGGGGAGAGGGGATCGCGGCGATCGCCGCGGATCACGCGGAGGGATGCTGCCTGGTCGGTCACGAGAACCTCTCTCACGCGGCGACGTTGCGGGTAGATGGGTTGGAGAGCCCGCGCTCGGCGAGCTCGTTGAGGCGGGGGACGGCGGCGACCTCGAGATCCTCGGGGACGGCCTGGCCGGTCGCGAGCCACGTCACGGGGAGCCGCAGGCGCGCGGGTGCGGCGATCAGCTCGGGCGCGCGCTCGCATTCGTCGATCTTGGTGAACAGGAGCCGGCGCGGCCGCAGCGCCGTGAACTGGCGGAACAGCTCGTCGAGCTGCGCCTCCGACGAGCCCGCGGCGACGGTGAGGTGCACCTCGACATCGGGCGCCGCGGCGAGCCCGCGCTCGAGCGCGGCGATCGCGCCGCGGTCACGCGGGCTCCGTCCAGCGGTGTCGATGAGCGTGAGGTCGTAGTCGGCGAGGTCCTCGAGCTGGATCGCGAGCTGCGACGGATCGTCCACGACGTGCAGGGGAACGCCGATCAGATCGGCGAACGTGCGGATCTGCTCGACGCCGCCGACGCGGTAGTTGTCGAGGGTCACCAGGGCGACGCGGCGGGCCTCGATCAACGCGGCGCGCGCCGCGATCTTGGCGATGCTGGTCGTCTTGCCCACGCCGGTCGGGCCCGCGAGGAGGACGATCCGTGCCTCACTCCGCGCCACCGGCGAGAACGTGGAGGCGCCGGCCGCCGCGGCCCTCACCGTCGCGGACCCCGGCGAGGTCGCCGGTCGGCCGCGCAGCTCGTCGACGGCGCGGCGCAACGCGGCGAGCTCGCCGCGGACGTCGCTCGCCGGCCGCTCGTCGCTCTTGGCGCGCATCATCGCGCGCAGCGTGCGCAGCTCCGCGCGGAGCGGCGCCATCGCGCGCTCGAGCTCGTCCTCGCTCGCGCCCCGGCGTGCGGCCGGCGCGGGCAGCGGGCCGACCGGGCCCGCATCGTCCTCGATCGCCGCGGCGATCTCGTACGCCGAGCCGATCAGTCCCTTCTTGATCTGGCGGCTCGACACGACCACGGCCTGGTCGCCGAGCTCGGCCTTCACCTTGGCCAGGGCCTCGCGCATCGACGCGCCTTCGAACTTGAGGATCCTCATGCTGCAGCCTCCAGGGCGGAAACCACCGCTCGGGTCACGAACGGCACGGACGGATCGACCTCGCGGTAGCTCATGACCGCGAGACCGGGGATGTGGCGGCCGGCGACGCCGGCGACGGCACGACGGACATCGGGCGCGACGACCAGCACCGGCGGGTCGTCGTTGCGGGTGACGTCCCGCGCGTTGGCGGCGAGGTCATCGGTGAGGCGCGACAGCGCGCGCGCGTTGCGCGGGTGCTGCTCGCGGAAGAGCGCCTCGGCGCGCGGGTCGAGCACGAGCGGGCGCAGGACGCCGTCGGCGGAGAGGTTGCCGCGCGTGATGCGGCGGGCGAGGCGCTGGCGCACGATCTCGGTGAGGTCCTCGGTGCTCTTGACCGCGCCGGCGTGGTCGGCGAGGGCCTCGAGGATCGAGCGCAGGTCGCGGATGGAGACGCCCTCGCGGAGCAGGTTGCGGAGGACCTTGATCACGTCGCCCGTCGACATGAGGTGCGGGATGAGCTCCTCGATGACCTTGCTGTCGGTCTTGCCGGCGACGTCGAGGAGCTCCTGCGCCTCGCGACGGCCGAGCAGCTCGTGGGCGTTGCGCCGCAGGAGTTCGGCGAGGTGGGTCGCGATGACCGCGGTCGCGTCGACCACGGTGCATCCCGCGGCCTCGGCGCGGGCCCGCTCCGACGGGAGGATCCACTTCGCGGGCAACCCGTAGGTCGGCTCGGTCGTCGCTTCGCCCGGCAGGCCGCGCGTGGCCGAGCCCGTCGGGTCGAGCGCGAGCATGCGATGGACGTGGACGGCGCCCTCGGCGAGCAGGACGCCCGAGAGGAGGACGCGGTAGCCGCCGGGCGGCAGCCGCAGGTCGTCGCGGATGTGGACGGGGGGCACGATGACGCCGAGCTCGCTGGCCAGCTGCTTGCGCAGGCTCGCGATGCGGCGCAGGAGCTCGCCGCCGCGCCCGGCGTCGACCATGCCGAGGAGATCCAGGCCGACCTCCATCGAGAGGAGCTCGACGGGCAGGGCCGCGGCGATCTCGCTCTTGCCCGTGTGGCTCTCGTCGGCGGCGCCCGCCTTGCTCGGGAGCGAGGTCTCGAGCTCCGTGTCGGCGGCGGCCGGGGCGTTGCCCGCGCGCATCGCGACCCAGCCGAGCGCGCCGCCGAGGGCGAGGAAGAGGACGTGCGGCATCCCGGGCAGGAGCCCGATCGTCGTGACCAGCGCGGCGGTCACCATCAGCGGACGGCGACGGCGCAGGAGCTGTTCGGACATCGCGGTCCCGAGCTCGCGATCGTCGCCGCGGGTGATGAGGAGGGCCGAGCCCGTCGAGACGAGCAGGGCGGGGATCTGGGACACCAGGCCGTCACCGATCGAGAGGATCGTGAAGGTGCGGGCGGCGTCGCCGAACGACATGCCGCGATCGGCGACGCCGATGATGATGCCGCCGATCACGTTGATGCCGAGGATCAAGAGGCCGGCGACCGCGTCGCCGCGCACGAACTTGCTGGCGCCGTCCATGGCGCCGTGGAAGTCGGCCTCGCGCTGGATCTCGATGCGACGCTTGCGGGCGTCCTTCTCGGAGATGAGGCCGGCGCCGAGGTCGGCGTCGATCGCCATCTGCTTGCCCGGCAACGAGTCGAGGGTGAAGCGGGCCGCGACCTCGGAGATGCGCTCGGCGCCCTTCGTGATCACGACGAAGTTCACGATCACGAGGATGAGGAAGATGATCGCGCCGACGACGAAGTCGCCGCCGATCGCGAAGCGACCGAAGGCGGCGATCACGGCGCCCGCGGCCTCGCCGTCCTCGCCGCCGTGGGTGAGGATGAGGCGCGTCGACGCGACGTTCAGCGCCAGGCGGAAGAGGGTGACGAAGAGGAGGAGCGCCGGGAACGACGAGAAGTCGGTCGGACGCTCGACGTAGAACGCGACCAGGAAGGTCAGCGCCGCGACGCAGAGCGCGGTGCCGAGCAGGAGGTCGAAGAGGATCGGGGGGAGCGGCGCGACGGTGATCGCGAGGACGCCGACCAGCGCCGCGGCCATCGCCCAGTCGCCCTTGAGCATGGGCAGGATGCGGCCGCCGGTCACGAGCGACCTCCGCTCGCGCCGGCCCGCGCGCCGCGCAGCCGGTAGATGTACGCCAGCACCTCGGCGACGGCGTGGAAGAGCTGCGGCGGGATCTCCTGGCCCTCGGGGACGAGCTTGTGGAGCGCGCGGGCGAGCGGAGGCCGGCTGACGACGGGCACGCCCGCGCCGCGCGCGGCCTCGCGGATGCGCGCGGCGACCTCGTCGGTGCCCTTGGCCACGACGCGGGGAGCGCCGTCGCGGCCGGCGTCGTAGCGGAGCGCGACCGCGTAGTGCGTCGGGTTGACGAGCACGACGTCGGCCTTGCGCGTCTCCGCGACGAGCCGGCGCTTCGCGAGCTCGCGCATGCGTCGGCGGCGACGGCCCTTGACGTGCGGATCGCCCTCGGACTCCTTGTGCTCTCGCCGCAGCTCGTCCGGGGTCATCATCATGCGCTTGCCGAGACGCCGGCGGCTCATGAGGAAGTCGATGGCCCCGAGCCCGGCGAACGCGAGCGCGGCGACCGCGACCAGGCGGAGCGCGGCGCCGCCGAGCCGCGAGGGGAGGACGCGCGCATCGGAGATGTTGGTCAGCTCGTCGATCTCGCCGCGGAGGACGAGCGCGGCGACCGCGCCGATCACCACGACCTTCGCGACCGCGCCGAGGAGCCGGCGCGCCATCGCCGCCGGCGAGAGCACCTCCTTCACGCCGTGGAAGCCGAACCAGCGGCTGACGTCGAAGCCCGGCTTCTTGAGCGCGGGCGGCCAGCCGAGCTGGAGCCCGCCGGCGATCAGGCAGCCCACCGCGGCCGCGATCAGCGCGGGCGCCACGGCGATCAGGAACCCGTCACGGGCGGCGCTGGCGACGTCGTCGAGCGCGCCGCCGGCGGTGGCGGTGCGGGTCATCGCGCAGAAGCCGCTCCAGGTCGCGGCCGCGCCGAACGCGGCGCCGACGAGCCCGAGGCCGAGCGTGACGGCCGAGGTGAGGTCGCGCGACACGGCGATCTCGCCGCGCTTGCGGAAGTCCTTCACCCGCTTGGGCGAGGGCTTGTGGGTCCTCGACGCGTCGCTCATCGAGTGCTCCATCCCGCGAGCAGGTCGACCGCGGCGCGCGCGTGGGCGTCGATCAGGCGAGCCGTCGACGGCGCGACGGCGAGCAGCACCAGCCCGCCGCCGATCATGACGGCGGCGAGGCTGACCGAGAAGACGTTGAGCGCCGGCGCCGCGCGGTTGATGACGGCGAGGCCGAGGTTGAGGATCGTCGCGGCGACGAGGGCCGGCGCGGCGAAGGCGAGCGCGTGGCTCATGAGCGACGTCGCGAGGTCGACGGCCCCGGTCAGGTGGTGGAGATCGGTCGCGGCGAGCGGCGTCGCCACGCAGCGCACGCCGGCCTCGAGGCCGCCGGCGGCGAGGAAGGCGAGCCCGGCCAGCGCCGAGACGAGGCGCCGCATCGACGACGCCGACTCGCCGGCGCGGACGTCGTACTCGGCCGCGAAGCCGAGGCCGAGGTGGATGCCGATGAGCTGCGCGCCGGCGGCGACGCGGTCGAGGATGAGCCGGGCCGAGACGCCCGCGAGCATGCCGGCGGCGAGCTCCAGCGGCACGAGCGCGACGGCGTCCGCCGGATCGCGCGCCGGCGCCGCGCTCGCGACCGCCGCGGCGACCGCGACGGTGAAGACCAGCCGCGCGCGGACCGGCGTCGTCGGCTCGCCGAGCAGCGGCGCGGTGAACGCGAAGCCGCCGGCACGGGCCAGCGCGGCGACGAACGCGCCCGAGGCCGGATCGATCACGGCGTGTCGGCTCCGGTGTGCGTGGCCTGCGTCGAGCCGACCGCGGCGCGGGAGATCGCGCGCGTCGCGAAGCGGCCGGCGTGGTCGAGCACGAAGTGACCACCGAGCGCGATGACGAGCAGCGCCGCGGCGAGCTTGGGGACGAACGCGAGCACGCTCTCCTGCAGCTGGGTCGCGGTCTGGAGGAGCGCGACCACGAGGCCGACCGCGAGCGCCGTCACGAGGAACGGGGCGGAGATCACCGCCAGCGTCGTGAGCGCGTCGCGCCAGAGATCGAGCGTGCTCGGCATCCTGCGGGTCCTTTTGCAACGGTCGAGCCAGCGTCAAGCACGCGAATCTGCTCGAGGTCTGCCGCTCGCCGCGCGATGTGTCGGCGGCGCTGACGGTGCTCGCGCGGGCCTCAGATCGCGCCGCGGAGGAGCGATTCGACGACGAGGCGCCAGCCGTCGATGGCGAGGAACACGAGGAGCTTGACCGGGAGCGCCACCACCTGGGGCGGGACCATGACCATGCCGAGCGCCGTCAGGATCGACGCGATCGCGAGATCGATGACGAGGAACGGCAGGAGCACCGCCAGCCCGATCTCGAACGCCGTCCGCAGCTCCGAGACGATGAACGCAGGGATCGCGATGCGGAGCGGGACGTCGTCGGCCGTCGTCGGTCGCTCCGCGCGCGCGACCTCGTAGAACAGCGAGAGATCCTCCTCGCGCGTGCGCTCGAGGAGGAAGCGGCGCAACGGCGGCGAGGCGGCTTCGAAGGCGGCCGCCTCGTCCATCTGACCGGCGAGGTAGGGTTTGCCGGCGCGCTCGTACATCTCGGTCGCCACCGGCGCCGAGACGAAGATGGTCATGAACAGCGCCAGGCCGACCAGCACCTGGTTGGGCGGCGCCGCCGGCGTGGCGAGGCCGGTGCGCACGAAGCCCAGCACCACCACGAAGCGGACGAAGCAGGTACAGGCGAGGACCGCGGCCGGGATCAGCGTCGCCAGGGTCAGGACGCCCACCATCGTGAGCGCGCTGACCGGCCCGCCGTCGGTCGGCATCAGCGCCGTCCGCCGGTCGCCGCGATGAGATCGCGCGCCCACTGCGCGTCGGCGTCGACGTCGTCGGTCGCGACCTCTTCGTTCACGGTGGGCACCTTCTCGCGCAGGCGGAGCAGGCCGGAGACGGCGGGGCTCGACGCGTTCGCGCGGGGCCGGATCTCGCCGCTGCCGCGCGCCGCCGGCGGCTCGACGCCGTCGAGCGCGGCGTCGTCGAAGACGCGCTGGAAGCCGCGGCTCGGGCCATGGTCGGCGGACTGGGAACCGCGACGCCACTGGCCCAGCGGGCGGATCTGCTGGGGCGTGACGGCGACGACGATCTCGCGATCACCGGCGGCGAGCCACACGATCCGCGACTTGCCGCCGAGCGAACGCGCGGCGAGGATCTCCAGCTGGTCGCCGGTCGGCGCGCCGCGGCGGCGACGACGAGTGAAGGCCGCGACGCCGCCGCCGACGAGCGCGAGGCCTCCGAGCAGCATCCACCAGCGCGACGACGTCGCGCCGGAGGTGCCGCGGGCCACGGCCGCGCTCGCACCGGTCGGTGGCGGCGGGCTCGCGCCGGCGACGGCCGCCGCCGCGGGATCGGCGGTCCGAGCCTCGGCGGGCTCGAGCTCGATCGCGTCGGCGTCGGCGGGCAGCGGCGGCGTGGCCGCGGTCGCCGGTGGCGACGGGGGCGCGCCCGGCGCCGGCGGGCTGGGCGCGGCGGGCTTCGGCGCCGTGCGCGGGATGGTCACGTGGATCGCGTCGCCCACCTGCACGAAGCGAACCCCGCCCGCGATGGCCGCGACGCGGGCGTGATCGTGGCGCAGCTTGATGCTGAGCACGCGACGACCGTCGCCGCGGATCTCGACCCGGCGGACGGTGGCGTCCTCGCTCGAGCGCTTGGCGCGACGCGCGGTCCCGTCGAGCTCGATCTCGAGGCGCTCTCGGACCACGTCGACCCGGGCGCCCGTGATGGCGGTGGCGCCACGCGCGATGATCTCGACCTCGCCGCCGCGATCGACGATGTCGAAGGCGGGTGAGGGCTCGGCGGCGGCGAGCGCGGGCGCGGCGATGGACAGGCTGGCGAGCCACAGCGCGGAGACGACAGCAGGGATGAGGACGCGCATGGGCTACTCCTTCTCCACGATCTCGAGGATGCGGATCGCGCAGCGATCACCGACGGCGACCGCCTCGGCGCGCGCGACGAGGCGCGCGTTGATGCGCACGTCGAGCGGCGCGCCGGTCACCTTGTCGAGGGTGATGACCGAGCCCGGGCCGAGGCGGCCGGCGAGCTCGGAGAGGCTGAGACGGATCCGGCCGAGCTCGACGGTGAGCTCGAGCGGAACGTCGTGGAGCAGGGTCTCGAGACGCTTGACGTCGGGTGCGGGCTCGGTCACGGACGGCCTCCTCCAGGCGTGGCGATGGCGGCGATCTCGACGGCGAGGACGCCGCGCGTGACGATCGGGCGACCCCACGCCTTGAGCACGTCGCCGCAGTAGATCGGCATGGGGTCATCGACGAAGACGGGGAGCGGGATCTGCGTCCCGGGACCGAGCGCGCCGAGCTCGGACATGCGGATGGAGACGGTCGCGAGCTCCACGCGGACCTCGACGGGCACCGCGCCGAGCGCGGCCGCGATGGTCGCGGCGTCGGCGGGGACGGTCGGGTTGCGCGCGGCGGGCGGCAGGACGACCGACGGCCGGGCGAAGACGCGGACGCGACCGCTCGCCGCGCCGGTGACGCTGAGGGTGGCGGCGAGGACGGTCTCGCCGCTCAGGGCGGCGGCGATGGCGTCGGCGTTGATCGGCGGACGCTCGAGGGCGGCGCGCTCGAGCTCGCTCCACGCGTGATCGAGAGAGGTGAGGGCGGCGTCGCCCACGGGGCCGAAGAGGCGCAGCGCCAGCGCGGACGGTTCGCGGCCGAGCGGCTTGCTCTTGGTCGCGCCGCAGCGCCGCGCGGCGGCGGCCTCGACGAGGTCGCCGCCGAAGGCGACGACGAACGCGCCCCGGCCCTCGGGAGCGACCAGCGCGGTCCACATGCCGCGCAGCTCGTCGCCCAGCGCCGTCCCGTCGACCACCTCGGCGCCCATGGCATCGACGGAGACCTCGCCGACGAACCCGCGCAGGGACCGCGCGAGGCGTCGCGCCCACCGCTGCGCGAGCTCGGCCAGCCGAGGCCGCGCCGTCTGCGCCTCGCGGTCGGCGGCGATCAGCGGAAGCGGGACGGCCTCCACGGGCGCCGGCGCGGCGGTGGATGAGCTCGGCGCGGCCTGGCGGATCGCCGCCTGGATCGCTTCGAGCTCCTGTGGGTCGAGGGGGAGATCGCTCACTCCGGCGGGTCATTGCAACGGGTGCGCCACGCCGAACGTCTCGACAAGCTTGGGACGCGGGCCGCCGGGCGCCGCGCTGTCGGCGGGGCTGACGGAGCCCGTCAGCCGAGGATCTCGTCGAGGCGTGTGTGGGCGTCGTACACGGCGAGCTTCACCGGATCGTCCGCGAGGCTCGCCCGGTCGCTCGTGTGATGGGCGGCGACCGCCGCGACGATGTCGGCGGGCAGCCGCCAGAGCCGGAGCAAGTGGGTCCCGACGTCGGCGTGGTCGAACCCGAACAGCGCCTGCTCCGCGACATGGAGGGGTACGCCGTCGCGCACCGCGCGCGCTCGAGCGGCGCGCACGCGGTCGGGCGTCCAGCACGCCAGCGCGGTCAGTCCCACGTCGGCGAGCAGCGCGGCGATGAAGGCGTCCTCGGCGAGCCGCGGGACCCCGACGCGCTGTGCGGCCTCGGTGGCGGCGGAGATCGCGTGCGTCGTCAACGCCTCCTGGGTCAGGCCGGACTCGGGGGCGACCTCGAAGGCGCTCGCGGCCAGCGCCAGGGCCGTCACCAGACGAACACCGATCCGGCCGATCGCGGTGCGCAGGTCGCTCGTCGGCTGTCCGCGGGTGAAGAACGTCGAGCCGGCGATCTGGAGCACCTTGGCGACGAGCTCGGGATCGCGACGCACGATCGCGACCAGCTTGTCGATGTGCGTGCGATCGTCCGCGATCGCGGCGGTGAGGGACAGGAACGTCGACGGTGGCGCCGGCAGGACGCCGATCGCGTTCAGCATGTCCCCGAGGCCGGACGGGACGCGCGCGCGGCCGGTCTCGATCTCGCGCAGCGCCGAGATGAGCTCCTTCACCGGCGCCGGCTTCTCGAAGAACTGGTGCGCGATCGTGGCGACGCGCGCGGCGGCCGCGGGATCGGAATACCCGGAGAGCACGACGCGGACGGTCCCCGGCCATCGATCGCGGACCTCGGAGAGCAGCGCGGTCCCGTCGATCTCCGGCATCGACATGTCCGAGATCACGACGTCGGCGGCTTCGCGGTCGAGGTGCTCGAGCGCCTCGCGGCCCGAGGTCGCGGTCGTGACCACCCAGTCGCGCGGCGCGGCGGTGCGGAGGACGCGGTCGAGGGCACGGACGACGCGAGGCTCGTCGTCCACGAGCAGCACCTTCATCATGGATCTGTCCCTTCACCTTGGCGGACCGGCAGCGTGATCACGAAGGTCGTGCCTCCCCCGGGGCGCGGTTCGAAACGCACGGTTCCGGCGTGCTTGTCGACGACGGCGCGGGTCAGCGCGAGGCCCTGGCCGGTGCCACGACCGACCGGCTTGGTCGTGACGAACGGCTCGAAGATGTGGTCGCGGATCGCCTCCGGGATCCCGCCGCCGTCGTCGCTCACCGCGATGACGACGTCGTCGCCGACGTGCCGGGTCGAGACGTCGATCCGTCCGAGGCTGGCTCGCCCCCGCGCGCGGACGTCGGCGATGGCGTGGGCGGCGTTGACGATCACGTTGAGGAACGCCTGCGCGAGCTCGTCGCGGATGCCGACGACCGGGGGCGCGGCGGGGTCGAGGTCGGTCGTGACCTCGGCCACGTACCGCCACTCGGTGCGGGCGAGCGCGATCGTCGTGACCACGGTCTGGTTGAGATCGAAGGCCTCCCGCTGGCCACGGCTCGGGTGCGAGAAGCTCCGCAGCGCCGAGACGATCGCGGTGACCCGCCCGAGGCCCTCGATGGCGTCGGCCAGCGCCCGCGGGACCTCGTCGAGCAGCCGCTCGAGGTCGACGGCCGCCGCGGCTGGCAGGCCCGGCAGAGTGGTCCGCACCGCCGCGAGCAGCTCGTCCATCGCACAGCTCAGGAACTCGATGTTGTCGGCGACGTACTGGATCGGCGTGTTCAGCTCGTGCGCGACGCCAGCCGCGAGCTGGCCGATCGCTTCCAGCTTGTGGGCGTGGGGCTCGGGCGAGGACGGTTCGGGCGACATGACGGATCGGATCGGGGCGGCGGCTCGAAGGAACGTGTCGGCCGCGCCCGCGATTCATCGAGGACTTTCGGAATGCGCAACTCGGTCGGTTCGGGAGTCGTGGCGCGGGAGATCATCCTCGGGATCGATTTCGGCACCAGCTACACCTCCGCCGGCGCCCTGGTCGATGGCAAGGTCGAGCTGGTCGTCGACAACGGTGATCCGATGATCCCGAGCGTCGTCCAGGTGTCGGACCGCGGGCCGCCGGTGGTGGGCCACGCCGCCGTGTCCGGGCTGGCCTCGCACCCCGCCTGCACCGTGGCGTCGGCCAAGCGGATCATGGGCAGCGATCTGTCTGAGGCCGGCGCGGTACGCCGCATCGCGCCGACGTTGCCGTACCGGATCACGGCCGGCCCCGGCGGGACGGTCGTGCTGAAGCTCGGGCACCAGGACTGGGCGGTCGAGCAGATCGCCGCGACGGTGATCGATCGGGTACGCGCCCTCGCCGAGCAGCGGTTCGGCGCCCAGGTGCGGCGCGTGGTGATGACCGCCTCGGCGGTCGCCAGCGACGGCTATCTCACCTCGCTGCGCAAGGCGGCGCGGATCGCGCACCTGGACGTGCTGGAGATCATCGCCGAGCCGATCGCGGGCGCGCTCGCCGTCGGGCTGCACGGCCGGGGCGGAGCGCCCGAGGTCCCGCGCCGGGTGCTGATCCTGGACTTCGGCGGTGGGACGTTCGACGTCAGCGCGGTCGTGCAGACCGGCCAGCGCTTCGACGTGCTCGCCATCGGCGGGGATCCGTTCCTCGGCGGTGACGATCTCGATCAGGCGATCGTCCAGGCCCTCGCCGGGCTGGTGTACCGGCGAGCCCGCTACGACCTCCTGCGCGACGCCGTACGCCGCCAGATGCTCGCCCAGCGCTGCGAGAGCGCGAAGCGCGCCCTGTCGGGCGCGCTCGAGACGCGCCTCATGATGCGTGAGGCCTACCTCGAGGGCGGCCTGAGCCGCGACATCAACGTGATCCTCGAGCGGGCGTGGGTCGAGCCCCTCTGGGCCCCGGCGTTCGCGCGCGCGAGCCTCGCGGTCGACGACACGATGGCGCGCGCGGGGTGGCGCGACGAGCTCGTCGACGAGGTCGTCCTCATCGGAGGTAGCTCGCTCGTCCCCGCCTACCAGGCGCTGGTGCGCGAGCGCTTCCGCCACGTCCAGGTGACGGCGACCGACATCGCCAACGTCGCCGTCGCGGTGGGCGCGACCCTGCTCACGGCCCGCCACGCGGGCAGCCGGGTGCCCGTGCTCGAGATGGCCGAAGCGGCCCGCCTCGGCGCGTGAGGCGCCGCCGCGTGCCGGGTAGCTCCGTCGAGTCGAACGGGCGCAGCCTGACGGCGATCGTCAACATCGCCACCACCTGGACGACCTAGCACTTCGAATCTCGTGATGGCGAGCCTCGGGGGCTGGCATCGCGGATGCAGAGAGCCGAGCCGAGCCGAGCCGAGCCGAGCCGAGCCGAGTCATGAAGAGCACTCTCGCGTGTCACTTCGCGCCGTCGCTGCGCGTGATCCGCGGTCAGGCGACCGCGCCGATGACCGCATCCGCGTTCGCCGCCGGCAGCCAGCCCATCCAGCGCGTTCCGGCCGAGGCGCTCCTGCCGATGCTGGGCCACCACCAGGTGCTCGAGCTCGTCGCCCGAGGTGGGATGTGTCGGGTCTTTCTCGGCGCCCACGCCGTCACCGGACAGCGGATCGCCCTCAAGGTCCTCGACGATCGCTGGTCCGAGCACGAGGAGATCGTCGCGCGCCTGCTCGGCGAGATCGAGGTGTCGCGGCGTGTCCCGCACGACGGGCTGGTGCACATCTCGGATGCCGCGCGTTCGTCCTCGGGCGCGGCCTACCTCGTCATGGAGATGCTCGACGGCGAGAGCCTCGCCAAGTTGCTCGAGCGGGGACGGATGGAGCTGGGGGCCGTGGCCGCGATCGGCGCGCAGATCGCGGACGCGGTCGCGGCCATGCACGCCGCGGAGATCGTGCACTGTGACCTCAAGCCCGAGAACGTGATGCTGCTCTACCGCGACGGCCTCGCGGGCTGGCCGCGGGTGAAGGTGCTCGACTTCGGGGTCGCGCGCTTCGGCGAGTGCTCGCGTGTCGAGCAGGTGGCGGGGACGCCCTGCTACATGGCGCCCGAGCAGTGGCGGGGCCAAGCCGAGCCACGCTCGGACGTCTACGGGCTCGGCTGCTTGCTGTACGAGCTGACCACCGGCGCGGCGCCCTTCGAGGGCTCGATCGCCAACGTGATGAGCGCGCACTGCGATCTCCTGCCCACGCCGATGTCGGCGCGACGCCAGGTGCCCGAGGTGCTCGACCGGCTGGTGTCGCGCATGCTCGCCAAGGAGCCGGGCATGCGACCGCGCATGGTCGAGATCGCGCGCGCGTTGACCGACATCGCGTTCGCCTTGCCGCCCGGAGCGCGCGGCGACGCGACGTCGGCGACCGCCGCGCGCTGACCCCTCGACGGGCGCGCCGCGCGGGCGATACGAATCACGTGCGTCGCGTTCCTGTTCTCCTCGCGCTGGCGACTGGTTGCCAGTATGTCGATCAACCGAAGAAGGTGGCGGCGCTGGAGCAGCGCCTCGACGAGCTCGGCGAACGCGTGGACGCGCTCGCCGGGGAGCCCGAGGAGCCCGAGGACGCCAAGGCCGCGGGCAAGCGGAAGCCCAAGGCCGATCCGAAGGCGAAGAAGAAGACGGGTCCGGGGGAGAAGCCCGAGAAGCCCGAGAAGCCCGGCCCGGCGACCTCGCCGGCGACCCACGCCGCGCACGATCTCGGTCCTCCTCCCGCCCAGGCCCATGGCCCGGTGCCGTGGAGCTACCGAGGTGAACGGGGGCCGGACGCGTGGGGCGGCCTCGATCCGTCCTTCGGGAAGTGCGCGAGCGGCGAGGCGCAGTCGCCGATCGACATCCTCCCGCAGCGGGCGCGTCCGCCCGACGTCGTCTTCGTCTATCAGGCCACCGCGGGTGCGGTGGTCGACAACGGCCACACGCTCCAGGTCGACCTGGAGCGTGGGAGCTACGCGGTCGTCGACGGGGAGCGCTTCGAGCTGGTGCAGTTCCATGTCCACACGCCGAGCGAGCACACGATCGCCGGCGACGTCTTCCCGCTCGAGGTCCACCTCGTGCACCAGAGCCAGGCCGGTGCGCTCGCCGTCGTCGGGGTGCTCTTCGCCGAAGGCGAACCCTCGACGGCGCTGGCACCGGTGTGGAAGTCGGCGCCGCGGAGCACGGGCCAGCGTCGGCTCAAGTCGAAGTTCGATCCGTCGACGATCCTGCCGCGCGAGCAAGGCGCGTATCGCTACGACGGCTCGCTGACGACGCCGCCGTGCTCGGAGGGCGTTCGCTGGATCGTCATGCGCCGGACGCGCACCGAAGATCCGACGCGCATCGCCGGCCTGCGCGACCGCTTCGGCAGCAACGCGCGCCCGATCCAGGAGCTGGGCGCCCGCGAGCTCCGGTGATCCGCCGCCCGCCGTCCGCTGCTCAGCGCTTGATCGAGGCGATCTCGGCGAGCATCTCGTCCGCGGTCGTGACGGTCTTGACGTTGGCCTGGAACGCGCGCTGGTAGGCGATGAGCGTGACCAGCTCGTCGCCGAGCTCGACGTTCGAGCCCTCGAGCGCGCCGCCGGTGAGCGCGCCCCGCCCGCCGGTCGCCGCGGCGGCGAGCAGCGGCTCGCCGGAGCCCGAGGTCTGGGCGTAGAGGCCGTCGCCGACGCGGCCGAGCCCTTCCTCGTCGCCGAACATCGCGAGCGCGACGCGCGCCAGGGCGCGGGTCTCGCCGTTGTCGAACAGGCCGGAGATCGTGCCGTCCTCCGAGACCACGACATCGACGAGCGAGCCCGAGGCGTGGCCGTCGATGTCGAGGCGGTTCACCGACGACGCGCCGGCGAACTGCGTCGAGCCGGAGAGACCCGTGCCGCCGTCGGTCGTGATCGCGTCGCCGAAGTCGAACGTGATCGCCTGTCCCGCGGTCGCGCCGAGGAAGCTGGCGCTCGACGCGACCGTGGTCTCGGTGTCGAGCGCGCCCGCGGTGGTGAACCCGAGCGTGCCGTTCGCGATCTCGGTCGGCGTGCCGGCGGTGCCGCCGGTCAGCTCGCCGCCGTCGACCATCGCGTGCCACTCCCAGGCGCCGCCGCCCTGGGCGCGGAAGTAGAGGTCGACACGGTGCGGGGTGCCGAGCGAGTCGTAGACCGTCGCCGAGGTGGCGTAGTTCGAGGTCGTCTGGGGGTTCGCGGGATCCCACGCCGCCGGTGGCACGGCGCTGGCGTCGAGGTTGAGCCCGATGCTGGCGAGCGCGGTCGCGACCGGGGGCGTCGACTGACCGGCGAGCTGCAGGTCGCTCGGCGCCGTCGAGGTGACGCCGGCCGAATCGACCAGGTAACCCTGCAGCCGGAGGCCTCGGGCATCGACGACGTGGCCGCTGTTGTCGAGCGAGAAGCGGCCGTCGCGGGTGTAGTACTGCGCGGCGCGGCCGTCGTGGGTGCCGCTGACGACGAACATGCCGCGCCCGCGGATCGCGAGGTCGAGCGCGCCGCCGGTGGCCTGGATCGCGCCCTGCTCGAACTGCTGATCGACCGAGCCGAGGCGCACGCCGGCGCCGAGGCGCTGGCCTCGCAGGCTGCCGCCGAGCACGTCGGAGAACCCGGCGCGCGAGCGCTTGTACCCGATGGTGGAGACGTTGGCGATGTTGTCGCCGACGACGCTGATGGCGCCGCCATGGGCACCCATGCCGCTGGCGCCCGTGTAGAGACTGCTCAAGATGCTCATGGGGTTCCTCGTGCGATGGTGGTGATGGCGGCCGGGGAGATCCGGGTACCGCCGAGACGGAGCAGGGGACCGTCGGGGGTGAGCTCGACGGCGTCGACCAGCGCGCGGGTCTGCGGGCGCGCCGAGACCGCGGCGCCGTCGGCCCCACGGGCCACGACCTCGATCGAGTAGGTGCCGGCGGCGAGCGGGACGCCGCGCGCGTCGGTGCCGTCCCAGGCGACCGGCAGCGGTGACGTGCCTCCCTCGAACGGGACGCGGCGCACCTCGGCGCCCGACGCCGAACGGATCACCAGCTCGCCGGACGCGATCGGCGCGCCGGCGGAGACCTGGATCGGCGGCGGCGGGCCGTCGAGCGACAGGGTCGACGCGTCCGCCGTGACCTCGCGGCCGACGAGGTCGGCGAGCGCCGCGGTGCCGGCCGCGTCCTCGGCCGAGATCAGATCGGCGAGGCGTCGGTTGGTCTCGACCGCCTGCTCGACCGCGGAGAACTGCGCGAGCTGGGCCACCATCTCGGCGCCCGATTGCGGATCGAGCGGGTTCTGGTGCTCGAGCTGGGCGACGAAGAGTCGGAGGAACTGGTCGCGGCTGGCCGCGGGCGTCGCGCCCAGGCCGCCGGTCGTCGGCGCGGTTCCGCCGAGCAAGGATGAGGTGGACGAGGTCGGTTCGATCATGGGGCTCCCTCAGGCGAGGGCGCGGAGGCGAGGGTCTGCCGCCGTGCCGGGGGTGTGCGCCGTGTCGACCGGAGCGTCGACGTCGGGTGCGGACGACGAACGGGTCGCCCGCGGCGGTGGAGGTGAGGACGGCGGCTCGCGGTGATCGCGGGCGACCAGATCGCCGAGCGCGAGCCCGTGACCGCGCAGCGCCGCGTCGAGCTCGTCGAGCGAGCGGGCGACCGCCCCGGCGAGCTCGCTGTTGCCGGTGCGAACCGCGACGTCGACGGAGCCGTGGCGAACCGCGACCGTGACGATGACGCGTTCCTGCGCGTCGTCGAGGACGAGGCGCGCGTGCGAGACCGGCGCGGTCGGCGCGGGATCGGGATCGAAGGCGCCGAGATCGAGCTCCTGGATCCCCGGGGGCGGCTCGGGGGCGGACGCGCGGACTGGCGCCGGCACGGCCGCGACCGCTGGAGAGACGGCGGGCTGGCTCGACGGCGAGGGGGAGGAGGCGCCGCCGCCGTCCGCCGCGCCCGCGAGCTCGAGCGCGAACGCCGAGAACGCGTCCGGGTCGGCGGCGGGGACGCTCCCCGACGTCACCGAGAACGTCGCGTCGACGAGGACCATCTCGCCGCGGCCGGGGCTCGCCTCGGCCAGGGCGGGGGCGAGCGCGTCACCGCCGGTGCCGGTCGTGGCCACCGCGCTCCCGATCACGGCGGCCGGCGCGCCCGGCGTGGCCGCGGCCACGGTGGCCGGGGCGGGAGCTCGCATCACCAGCGACGGTGCGACGGTCGGCGGCGGCGGCAGCTGGGCCGACGGCGCGACGCCGGGACCGTCGTCGCGTCGCTGGGAGGCCTGCTCGATCGCGTCGGCGAAGCGCGGTCGCGACGCGTCGTCACGGTCGCGCTCGCGATCGCGCTCGTGATCGCGTTCGCGGATCGCCTCGGGATCGCGCGCGCGGCCCGTGCCGGCGGAGATCGGCGACGGGCTCGCGGGCTCGACCCTCACGATTCCCGCCTGCGCGCGCCGAGGTCGTCGGTCAGGCGTTGCTCGTCGCGCGCCGCGCCCGTGGCGCGGTGCTCGAGCAGGACATCGAGCGCGCGCTCGACGGTACGCAGCTGGCGCTCGCGCGAGCGCAGGTTGCTGATCGCGTCGTCGAGCGCGGCCGCCGCGGTGGCGCGCACGGCGGCGGCGTCCCGGGCGAGCGCGCGCTCGCCCTCCAGCTCCTCGGCGATCCGGAGGAGCTCGGCGACGCTGCCGCTGCGGGCCATCCGCTCGTTCGCGGCGCCGACGGCGAGGTCCAGCTCGGCGGCGGCGTGGACGAGCGCTTCGTGCGCGGCGCGGGCTTCGGCCTGGGCGCGTGCCTCGGTCGCGGCGGCGGCATCGCGCAGGCTGGTTCGCGCCGCGATCGCGGCGCGGATCGTTCGGGGTCGCAAGGTCATGGAGGATCTCCCAGCGCGACCGCGAGGCCGCGCAAGCTGTCGGTCCAGGGCACGGCGGTCTCGGGGCCCTGTCGAGCCCACGTGTCGAGCCGCTGACCGGCGGCGATCGCTCGATCCATGTCGGGGTTCGCGCCCGGCGTGTACGCGCCCAGGGCCTGGAGCTCGAGGGCCTGTCGACGCATCGATAGCGCGGCGCGCGCACGATCCGCGAGCGTGCACGCCTCGCGGGTGGCCACGCGGCGCGCGACGCGCGACGCGCTGGCGAGCACGTCGACCGCCGGGAAGTGGCCTCGGTCGGCGAGCTCGCGGGCGAGCACGATGTGGGCATCGAGGAGCGATCGTGCGGAGTCGGCGATCGGGTCGCTCAGATCGTCACCCTCGACGAGCACGGTGTAGAAGCCGGTGATCGAACCACCCGACGCCGAGGGGGCGACGCGCTCGAGCAGGCGGGGCAGCGCGGCGAAGACGCTCGGGGGATAGCCCTTGGTCGCCGGCGGCTCGCCGAGCGAGAGGCCGATCTCGCGCAGCGCCATCGCGTACCGGGTCAGCGAGTCGATGACGAGGAGCACGTGCTTGCCCTGGGCGCGGAACCACTCGGCGATCGAGGACGCCACGGCGGCGCCGCGGACGCGCTCGAGCGGGGAGCGATCGGCCGTGGCCACGACCGCGACGAGGCGGTCGCGCCGGGGCGAGGCCATCAGCTCGCGGACCTCGCGCCCACGTTCCCCGATGAGGCCGATCACCACGACGTCGGCGTCGCCGTGGTTGGCGATCTGCTCGACGAGGACGCTCTTGCCGCATCCGGCGCCGGCGAAGATCCCGACGCGCTGGCCCCGGCCGCAGGGCAGGATGCCGTCGATGACGCGGACGCCGGTGGCGAACCGGGCGTCGACCTGCGCGCGCTGGGCGATCGCCAGGGGCGGACCCTCGACCGGGACCCGCTCGAGCGCGACCGGCCGCGGACCTCCGTCGAGCGGCGCGCCGAACGGATCGATGAAGCGTCCGAGGAGGCCGTCGCCGACCGCGACCTGGGAGCGCGCGCCGGAGCGCCAGGCAGGCGCGCCGGGCGTGAGCGTGCGTGCCGCGCCGAGCGGCACCGCCAGGAGATCGTCGCCGCGGAACCCGACCACCTCGCAGGGGAGCGCGCCGTCGGCGCCGGCGTCCACCTCGACGACGTCGCCGACCCGAACGGGGAACCCGGAGATCCGCACGACGAGCCCCGAGACCTCGAGCACGCGGCCTCCGACCACCGGGCCGCCGCCGTGGCGCGCCAGCGCGGCCAGCCTCGCCGCGAACGCGTCGTGGGCCGAGACGGCCTCGACGATGGTCGGGATGCGCCGGCTCTTGCCGTCGTACGGATCGGCGGCGTTGCGCAGATCAGGCGCCATCGCCGGTCTCCGGATCGGGGGTGGCGAGCTCGAACGCGGGCTCCGCGTCGCGGACCAGCGCGATCAGCGGTTCCCGGAGCGCCGCGAGCCGCGGCGACCAGCGGCCGTCGACGACCAGCCGCGGCGCTTCGATCCAGACCTCGCCCGGTACCAGATCGGCGCCGACCTCGCACGTGACCCCGCTCGGCAGCTGATCGCCGACCGCCGCCACGTCCTCGGCGCACATGCGGAGGACGAGATCGCGCGCCTTCTGGCCGCCGGCGTCGGCGATCGCGCGGTGGACGAGCTGGACGAGCCCACGGCGATCGATCGCCGCCGCGGCCGGCGCCAGCTCGGCGCACAGGCCGAGCGCCAGATCGACGACGAGCTCGGTCATCGCCTCGTCGCGGTGAGCGGCGGCGCGGGTGAGGGTGGTCGCCGCAGCCGCGAGCACGTCACGCACCCGCGCGAGCTCGCGTCGGCCGGCCTCGCGCCCTTCGCGGATCGCCTCGGCGCGTGCGCGCTCGAGCGCCGCCTGGGCGTCGTCGCGGTCGTGGCTCCCGGCGGCGGCGCCGTGATCGGGCGCGCCGGCGCGCGACGCATCGTCTCCGCCGGCGCGGTCCTCCGCGCGCGGCCAGGTCGTGCCGTGGGCCGCGCCCGCGCGAGGGAGCATCGCGCCGAACGGCACGGCGCCGCTGCTGCGTGCGCCGAGCCAGGGGGTACGCCCGCTCACGCTTCACCTCCGCGCGGCGGCAGCTGCAGCGAGCCCTCGGCGGCGAGCCGCATCGCGGTCTCGACGATCTCCCGCTGCGCGGCCTCGACCTCGGACACGCGTCGGGGAGAGCTGGCGGCGAGGTCGTCGCGGAGCGTCGCCGCGGCGCGCTGCGACAGGCCGGAGAAGAAGTGGTTGCGGAGCGCCTCGGCCGCGGTCTGCAGCGCGGTGACCATGGTCTCGCTCTGCACCGCGCGCAGGAGCGGGGCCATGGAGCGGCTGTCGATGCGGAGGAGATCCTCGAAGGTGAACATCGCCTCGCGGACCCGGGCCGCCGCGGCGTCGTCGAGCGAGGCCATGCGATCGAGCAGGGCGTCGCCGTTCTCGCCGGACATCTCGTTGACGATCGCGGCGGCGAAGGCGAGGCCGTCGAAGTCCGAGCGCCGATCGGACGACGCGAGGGCGCCGGTCGCGGCGAGCGCGCGCACGAGCGTCTCCGACGCCTCGAGCACGGCGCGATCGGGGACCTCGTCGATCGCCGACAGGCGGGTCGCGAGATCGGCGGCGACCTCCGGCGGCATCGCGGCGAGCACGCGCGCGGCCGTGGCGGCCGGGAGCTGGGTGAGCACGACCGCCGCGATCTGCGGGTGTTCCTCGATCAGGAGGTCGGCGAGCGCCTGGGTGCGGGCGCCGCGCAGCTGCTCGATCGGTTGCGGCGGTGGCGACTCGGGCGGCGGCGCGAACAGGCGGCGCGCGCGCTCCTCACCGAGCGAGCGGTGGGCGAGCTGACGGAGATAGGCGCCGCCCGCGGTGCGCGCGACGGCGAGCGGACCGTTGAGCGCGACCTCGAGCTCCTCGAGCACGTGGAGGAGCGCGTCGCCCGGGACCAGGTCGAGCTCGTCGACGGCGGAGGCGAGCTGACGGAGCTCGCCGTCGTCGAGCGCCGACAGGACCTGGCCGGCGAGATCGTCGTCGAGCGCGAGGACGGCGATCGCGGCCTTGTGACGGGGCCCGATCGGTGTGCCGAGGCGGGTGATGACGGGGTTCATTTCGAGGCCTTGGGATCGGGCTCGCTGAGCCAGCCAGCGAGGACGCGGGCCGTGCGCGTCACGTCGGATCGGACGGCGCCGAGCACGCGCTCCTCGAGCGAACGCTCGAGCGAGAGTTGCGGGGGAGGCGGCAGGGAGGCGATCGCGCCCGGACGCGTGCCGAGGGCTCGCTCGACCTCGGCCAGCGGGGCCGGCAGCGCGAGCGGGCGCTCGGCGTCGCGCTTGCCGCGCGAGCGGCGCAACAGGAGCGTGATCACGATCAGGAGCACGGCGCCGGCGCCGACGAGCGCCGGCAGCGGCAGCGGCAGCGCGGCGGGCGCCGCCGGCGATGGCGCCGCTGCCGCGGCCTCGTCGGGCGCGAAGGCGAACGACCGGATCTCGAGCGCGTCGCCGCGCGCGGCATCGAAGCCGGCGGCCTGGCGCGCCAGGTTCGCCAGCTGGTCGAGCTCTTCCTGCGGAAGCGGCTGGGGCTCGCCGTCCTCGTCGGGTCGGTGGTCGACGAGGATCGCGAGGTGGAGACGGGCGAGCTTCTCCGCCGGCTCGTCGACCTGGCGGACGACCCGGGAGATCTCGTAGTTGGTGGTCGACGAGCCGCTGCCGGCGGCGCCGCCAGCCGCGCCGCCGGCGCCCGCCGCGGGCGCGCCCGGCAGGTTGCCCTGGACGCCGGCGATGCCCCCGGTGACCGCGGCGCCCGCCGTGGGCGCGACGCCGACGTGGGTCTCGCTGCGGACGGCGCTGCGATCCTTGTCGAAGATCTCCTCGGAGACGCTGACCTTGCGGCGGTCCATCTGCGCCGTCACGACGACGGCGACGTGGCCGGGGCCGACGACGCGCTCGAGCATGGCCCGCACCCGCGCCGCGATCGCGGTCTCGATCGCCCCCTGATCGCTCGCGCCGCCGCGATCGTCGGCCGACAGCACGGTGCCGTTCTGATCGACGACCACGACCTTGTCGGCGTCGAGGCCGTCGATCGACGCGGCGACGAGCTGCATCACGCCGCGGACCTGCTCCGCGGTGAGGCGGGCGCCGGCGCGGACCCGGAGCGCGACCGACGCGCTGGGCGGCTCGTCGGCGTCCTTGAACACCGACCGCTTGCCGAGCGCGACGTGGACCCGCGCACCCTCGACCGGCGCCAGCGCGGTGATGCTCCGCGCCAGCTCGCCCTGGAGGGCCCGCCGGTAGTTGACCTGCTCGGCGAAGCTCGACTGCCCCAGCGAGACGCCCTCGAAGAGCTCGAACCCGACGCCGCCCCGCGGCAGCCCGGCGGCCGCGGCCGCGAGGCGCGCCTCGGCGAGGCGTTCACGCGGCACCATGACACTCTTGCCGTCGGCGCCGATCCGCTGAGGGATGCCACGTCCGGCGAGCACCGACGACAGCTCGGCGGCATCCTCGGGTGGCATCGCCGTCGCGACCTCCTTCCAGCTCTCGTCTCCGGCACGCAGCGCCGTCCACGCGACCAGGCCGAGGACCACCGCGGCGACGACGACGCCGCCGAGACGCGCGGTCCGCGGCATGCGTTGCCATTGCGTGCGGAGCTGGCTACCGAGCTCGCGGGTGGGCGTCGTGGGTGGAGGAGCTTCGTCGGCCATGGATCACTCGTCGCTCAGACCTGGGTGTTCATCAGCTCGCGGTAGGAATCGAGGAGCTTGTTCTTCAGCGTCGTCGCGTAGCGGAGCGAGATGTTGGCCTTCTCGCTCGCGATCACGACCTCGTGGATCCCGACCCCTGGGTCGCCGGCGGCGAACCCGGCCGCAGCCTCGCTGGCACTGCGTTCGGCGTGTCGCGCCTGGGAGACGGCGTCGGCGAGGCTGGCGGCGAAGCTCGAGCCGGTCGCCGCTGCGCCGCCGGCCTCGCGCGCCGGGGTCCGTTCGCGGATCTCGTCGGTGCGCTGGAGCGTCGCCGGCAGATCGATGGCACGGATCGCGCTCACGATCAGCGCCCGATCCCCAGCGCGCGCTCGGCCATGCTCACCGACGTCGTGAGCGCGGTGACGCCGGCCTCGTAGGCGCGCGAGGCGGTGATCATGTCGACCATCTCCTCGACCGGGTTGACGTTGGGATAGGCGACGTAGCCGCGGGCGTCGGCGTCGGGATGCCCCGGGTCGTGCTCGAGCCGCGGCGGCGAGGCGTCGGCGCGGATGGCCGTCACCGCGACGCCGGCGACACCCGGCGCGGCGCCGGCGATCGGCTGCGATTGCACGACCACGTCCCGGCGCTGGTACGGTCCGCCACCGGCGGCGCGCGTCGTCGACGCGTTGGCCAGGTTGGACGCGGCCACGTTCATGCGCGTGCGTTCGACCGAGAGGCCGGACGCCGATACTTCCATCGCGGTGAAGAAGTCCATGTTGGCTCCGATCAGGGGTTGCCGTCGCCGGCGGCGTAGCGGAGGAGCGCGAGCCGGCGCGAGACCAGCTCGGCGGAGGTCGTGTACCGGACGCGGTTGGCGTCGATCTTGGCCAGCTCGCGCTCGAGGGCCACGGCGTTGCCGTTGGGGCCGACCAGCGCGCCGCCGTCATCGAAGACGACGCGCGTGTCCGGCGCGGCTCCCGCCGCGAGATGCTCGGCGTGCGTCCGGACCATCGACGCCGGGCCCGCCGTGGCCGGTCGCTGGACGTCGGCAGGACGGTACCCGGGCGTGTCGAGGTTGGCGACGTTGCCAGCGAGGACCCCGTGACGGTCGCGGTGGTACGACATCGCACTGGCGAGGCGGTCGACGGCGTCGAATACGCGGGTCACGAACCGGCTGCTTGCAGGGCGCGTGCCCGGCGAAGGTGCCGATTCGCCGAGCCTCTCGTGCGGACGACGCCACACCGTCGCCACGGTTGACGCTACACCGACTCCGATTCCGGTCGATCGATGAGCACGATGGCCAGTAACGACCACCTAGCCGATCGAGGTCGCGCGCTCGCGGCGTTCGTGTTCGGCGTGCTCTCGGAGTCGGTCTCGGACGGCGCCTTCGTGGTGCTCCGGTCCGGGCGTACGGTGGTGTCGGTCAACCAGCGCGGGGAGGACCTGCTCGGCCGGCGCGCCGACGACCTCCTCGGTCGGCCGGTCGACGAGCTGTTCGCCGAGGGGGACCTGCGGGGGGGCGCGGCGATCGTCGATCACCCGGGTCGCTACGAGGACATCGCGCTCGTGCAGGTCGACGGGTATCCCCTCTACGTCGAGCTCACGGTCGCCCACGTCGAGCACCCCCAGCTCGGGCCCCTGGCCGCATGCCTCGCTCGCGACACCACGGAGCGCCGCGCGCTCGAGCGCGATCTCCTCGCCAAGCACACCGCGCTGTTCGCCGCCCACGCCGAGCTCGAGCGACTCGTGACCGAGCTGCGCGCCACGCAGGCCGCGCTCGAGGAGCGCAACCGCGAGATCGCGGTGCTCGCTGGTCAGGTCGCGCGCGTCGGCTGGCGGGCCGCGATCGGCGAGCTCGCGGCGGGCATCGCCCATCACCTCAACAACCCCGTGGCCGCCCTGACCAGCACCCTGCGTACGCTGAGCATTCGCCTCGAGCGCGATCTCGATCCAGAGCGGCGGATAGGGACGGAGCAGCTCCTGCAACGGGCGCGCGCCGCCGCCGGCAGGATCGAGGAGCACGTGGCCGCGGTGGTCCGGCTCCACCGCGCCGGCGCGCAGGATGCGACCGCGCGCCGGCTGGATCTGGCGCACGAGATCGACAACGCCCTGACCCTCTTCACCGGTCGTCTCGGCGCCATCGTCGTCCGCCGGACCTATCGCGGCCCGATCGACGCCCTGGTCCCGCAAGATCCCCTGCACCACGTGCTGGGCAACGTGATCGACAACGCGATCACGGCCATGCCCGGCGGCGGCGAGCTCAACATCGCGGTCGAGCGGCGCGGCGACCGGTGGGTGATGGCGGTCGAGGATTCGGGTCGCGGTGTCCCCGCCGAGCTCGCCGCGATGCTGGAGGATCCGATCGCGGCCGCCCGCGGTGGCGGCGGCGGCGGCGGGCTCGGCCTCGCGACCGCGCAACGCCTCGCACGGCTGTGGGGCGGCGATCTGGTCCACCGGCCGCGCGACGTGGGCACGCGGTTCGAGATCGAGGTACCCGCCACCGACCCCGCCGGCCTGCGGCTCCAGGAGTGCTCATGAACGACGTGTCCATCCTGGTCGTCGACGACGACGACGACGTGCGTGCCGCGCTGCTCGACGAGCTGTCGCCACGCTACGTGGTCACCGAGGCCGCATGCGGCGAGGAGGCGTTCGCGCTCCTGAGCGCGCACCGCTTCGATGTCGTCATCTCCGACCTGCGCATGCCCGACCACGACGGCATCGAGGTCCTCGATTTCGCGCAGGCGCAGCAGGACGGCATCGTCCGCATCTTGCTCACCGGCTACGCCGACGATCGCGCGCACACCGCGCTGCTCAAGCCGGGCGCGCCGTACAAGGTCGGCAAGCCCTGGTACGACGAGATCGAGGTCGTGCTCGCGCGCGCGCTCGAGCAGCGGCAGCGGACCCGGATGCTGACCGCGTCCTTCGAGGCCGCGTTCAGCATCGGGCAGGTCGAGGCGGCGTTCGCGGCGACCCGGACGCTCGAGGAGCTGGCCGAGGTCCTCGTCCTGCGCGCCGGCGCCATCACCGGGCTCGGCGCATGCGCCGCCGAGCTCGACGGCGAGCTCGTCGCGGGTGAGCGGCCGGGCGCTGGCTGCTCCTGGCAGACACGGCTGCCGGTGGACGCGCGCGGCCGCCTGCACCTGGCGGCCGGCGGCTCCGATCCCGAGGCGCGCGAGCTGCTCGGGTTCCTGATCCAGCTGGCCCAGCGGCACGTCGGTGTCTTCACCGCCACGGCGACGTCCGGCGTCGACGTGACCCGCGCGAGCCGTTCGCGGATCGAGGAGCTCATGCGGCAGGCGACGCTCGGCGCGATGACCGGCGCCCTGCTCCACGACCTCGCGGGGATGCTGCAGGGCGTCGACGGTTCGATCTCGCAGCTGCAGGTGCTCGCCGAGGTGCGCGCCGATCCGGAGCTCGCGGCCGTCGCCGAGGAGCTCACCCTCGCGAGCAACGACGCGCTCGAGCTGTTCTTGACCATGCGCAAGTTCCTGCGCGAAGGGCAGGTCGCGATCCGGTCGGTGCCGGCGAGCGACCTCGTCGCGCGCGCGCTGCGTCAGGCCGGTGGCCTCGCCCGGGCACGCGCCACCCTCCGGGTCGCGACGGCCCCGCCGCTCTCGGTCAAGGCAGCCGAGGCGCTCGCCGTGCACGTCCTGGTCGCCGTCATCAAGAACGCGGCCGACGCTTCCCCGGACGACCGGAGCGGGGCGATCGACGTCGAGGTCCAGCGGGACGGAGACGCCGTGGCCTTCGTCGTCACCGACGATGGTCCGGGCGTCCGCGAGGACCAGGTGGCGCAGATGTTCGAGCCCTTGACCTGGCAGCGGCCCAACGACGTCGGCGCGGGCCTCGCGATCGCCGCGTACGCGCTGCAGGTCCAGGGAGGCCGCATCACCTATCGACGCGCGCCGGGACGCGGCGCGTGCATCATCGTGAGCCTGCCCGGCGATCCCGACGACGCCGGGGCGTGACCGCGCGCGCGGTTGCGCGCCGGTGACGGGTCAGCCGTCGAGGAGGTCGAGGAACGGCCGCGAGCGCTCGAGCTGATGCATCACCCGGCGGTGCAGATCGTCGAGGTCGCGGTCGCCGATGCCGAGGGCGTCGAGGAGCTCGAGCGTGCGCGGGTCCTCGGCGTGCTCGTCGTCGGCGCCGGCGGTGACGACGGCACGGCGCGCGGTGAGGTTGGCGACCGCGATGATCTCGGCGCCGACCCGGAACGTGCTCGTGAGGCGGTCCCGGAAGCCCGGGGCGAGGACGGCGTGGTGAGCCTCGATCGGTACGCTCAGGCTCGCAGGAAGTCGCCAGCGCCGCGCGAGATCCGCGCCCACGCGGTCGTGGCAGGGAAGGCCGGCGAGCTTCTCGGCGTCCACCGACGTGAGACCCTGATCGTGCTGCGCGGCGATCGCGCTGAGGAACGCGTCGGGGGCGACCTTGGCGAGCGCGATCTTGCCCATGTCGTGGAGCAGCCCCGCGGTGAACATCGCGCCCGGGTCGGGGTGGCGGACCTCCTCGGCGAGCACGCGCGCGGCCGATCCGACCGCGATCGAGTGCAGCCACAGGGGGCGAGCGTCGAAGATCCCGCCGTCCGGCGTCTTGAGCGTGTCGAGCACCGAGACGCTCAGGACGAGCTGGTAGAGCGTGTTGAAGCCGACGAACGGGATCGCCTTGGCGATGTCGGTGACGCCGCCGGGGATCCCGAAGTACGCCGAGTTCACCAGGCGGAGGAGCTTGGCCGACAGCGACGGATCCGCGCCGAGCAGCTCCGCGACGTCCTTCACCGACGAGCGCCGCGAGTGCAGCACCTCGCCCAGCCGGACGGCCACGATCGGCAACGTCGGCAGGTTGTCGAGGAGCTGGGTCAGCTTCGTCAGGTGATCGATCGAAGGCTCGGGAGTCGACATGAGACCTCCGGGGTCGTTGGCTCGTCCGCAGGTGCACGTCGCGGCACGGGGGCGTCGGTCGGGGCGTCGGTCGGGGCGTCGGTCGGGGCGTCGGTCGGGGCGTCGGTCGGGGCGTCTTCGGACGCGGCGTCGGTCGGGGCGTCGGTCGGGGCGTCCTCGGACGCGGCGTCGGTCGGGGCGTCTTCGGACGCGGCGTCGGACGCGGCGTCCTCCGACGCGTCGTCCGGGCCGTCCTCGGCCGCATCGACGGGGTACACGTCGAAGGTGCAGGTCCCTGCCGCTCCGCAGCTCGAGCCGACGGGGCAGTCACTGTTCCGCACACACGACGGCTCGCATCCGCCGGCGAGGATGGCGCCGACGAGCCCGAGGACGAGGGCGAGCGTCGGCGGCGCGCGGTCACCCCACATCGAACACCGCGCCGAGCCCGAGGCGGACCTGCAGGAGCGCCGAGCCCGAGGGCAGATCGGTCCCACCGACGAGCACGTCGACGGACAGATCGCCGCACGCGCGGACGCCGGCGACGGGCCAGCACACGCTGGCGCCGGTGGCGCCGCCCCAGATCGTGTAGGGCGCGGCGATGCCGATGACGCCCGCGCGCAAGCGGAGGTGCGCTCCCGGCGTCAGCATGAGCCCGGCCTCACCGCCCGCCCCCGTGCGATCGAAGGTCTCGACGACGATCGCGGCGAAGCCGCTCACGCGCGGCTGTTCGCGGATCGCCATCGAGCCGCCGAGGGAGAGCACCAGCGGCGTCGCGCCGAGCGAAGATCGGCCGCTGCCGCCGCCCGCGGCGAGGCCGTAGGACAGGCGCATCTCCGCGCTGCCGAGCGACGGCTCGGCGCGAGCCGTGGACGCCATCGCCATCACCACGACGAGAGCCCCGAGACAGGACGCACGAGCCATGCATCCCCGCTCAGCAACCGACGTGCCACGTCGCGCGCGTGCGCCGTCGCCTACTTGGCGGTGAGCTGTCGGCGGGGCTGGCGCGGGCCGTCAAGCGGCACCACCACCGGGGGCCGGTAGCGCAGGAGCACCGAGAGCCGGCGGTTCTGTGCCGCGTACGGGTCGTTGCTCACGAGCGGCGTGGACGCGCCGCGGCCGATCACGCCGACGATGCGCTCGGCCTTGACGCCGCTCCCCTCGAGGACCTTGCGGGCCGCCGCCGCGCGCTCGTACGAGAGCTCCCAGTTGGTGCGCGTCGCGCCGGCTGGGAACGGTCGTGCGTCGGTGTGGCCGAGGAGCTCGATGGTCTCCTTGCGGGCCGCCAGCACCGGCGCGAGGCCTTTCAGGAACTCGACGAGCGGCGGCTTGAGCTGGGCCGAGGACGTGTCGAAGAAGAGCTCCTGGTTGCCCTCCTGATCGACGATCTCGATCAGCAGCCCGTCGTCGGTCGCGACCACGCGGACGCGGGCCGCGACGTCGGAGATCGAGATGTGGTTCTCGGCGACGTGCTCGATCGCCTCTCGCAGCGTCTTGATGTCGTCCTCGATGCTCTGCTGGTTGGGCGGCGGCGGCGCCGGGGCCTTCTCCATGATCGACGGGACGTGCTGGGCGCCGCCGTTCATGGCCAGCTCGCCGTCGGGCATGATGCCGGTGCGGAAGTAGCGAGAGATCTCTTCGCGCGACTGCTGGTCGGTCGACGCGAGCAGCCACAGCACCATGAAGAGCGCCATCATGGCGGTGACGAAGTCGGCGTACGCGATCTTCCACGCGCCGCCGTGGTGGCCGTGGCCGGCGACCTTCTTGACGACGCGGCGGCGGCCGGCCGCGGGCGGGGGCGGAGGCACCTCAGACTCCCTTCAGGTTCTGGAGCGCCTTGTCGAGCTCCGCGAACGAGGGGCGCTCGTCCGGGAAGATCATCTTGCGGCCGAACTCGACCGCCGTGGCCGGCGCCGCGCCGCGCATCACCGCGATGACGCTCGCCTTGATCGCCTCGAGGTAGCGGCGGTGATGGACCTCCTGGATCTCACACGCGGACACGAGCGGCGAGATGATGCCGTAGGAGAGGAGGATGCCGAGGAACGTGCCCACGAGCGCGGCGGCGATGTGGTGGCCGATGACCGCCGGAGGTGCGTCCATGTGACCCATCGTGACGATCACGCCGAGCACGGCCGCCACGATGCCGATG
Organism: Myxococcales bacterium UBA2376; assembly: GCA_002344285.1. Lineage (GTDB taxonomy): Bacteria > Myxococcota_A > Polyangia > Haliangiales > Haliangiaceae > UBA2376. The sequence continues at coordinate 32,468 of DDTA01000062.1, read as the reverse complement.
CCGGGCAGGGCGTCGCTCACCGTGCGCACGAGGCCGCCGGCCAGGTGGTTGACCTTGTCGAACGTGTCGAGCTCCGCGTCGAGCAGCGCGTCGAGGTCGTCCGCGGAGACGCCGTTGGCCATGTGCTGCAAGGCCTCGGCGAGGAACGTGCGATAGAGGTCGTTCTTGGCCAGGTACGGGTACTTGCGGATGATGTCGCTCTTCTGCGGCTCGGCGGCGTGCGGCTCCAGCGCGAGCACGCCCTGCCGGCGGGCGACCATGAACAGCTCGTACTGGAGCTTGAGGAGGTCCAGGTAGTCCTTCTTCTTGGGGATGGTGTCCTTGAAGGCGACCGAGAAGACGTGCTTGATGCGCGCGCGCATCTGCCCGGGCGTGGAGATGAACAGCGTCCCGATGGCGGCACCGCCGATCACGACCAGCTCTGGTGGCTGGATCAGGATCGGGACGTGACCGCCGGCCATGACGAAGCCGCCGATCACGCAGCCGAAGACGACAAGGATTCCGACGAGGACCATGGTGAGGACTGACTCGTCCGCCCGGCGCGGTCGTGCAGCCGTGGAGTTGGGGCTTCAACTCCGGCGAGGGCGGCCGAAGATCCCTGCATGAGCGACTACCAGATCCTCGTGTGTGACGATGAGCCCGAGATCCGCGCCGCGATGCGTCGCACGCTCCATCGCTTCCAGGTGACGGCGGTCGAGTCGATGGAGCAAGCCCTCGCCGAGCTGCGCGAGCGCCGCTATCAGGCGGTGGTGAGCGACTTCAACCTCGGCGTGCAACAGGGAGACGGCCTCGAGCTGCTGCAGCTCGTGCGGGTGCTCTACCCGGAGACGACGCGTCTACTCGTGACGGGCAACACCGACATCCAGGTCGCCATCCGCGCGCTCAACGAGGGCGCGGTCCATCGCTTCTTCCTCAAGCCCTGGGACGACGAGCAGCTCGTCATGGCGCTGCAGATCGCCCTGCGGCGCTCGGGCTCGATGGCCGCGGTGATGCCCCCGACCCCGTGACGGGTGCTCCGGCACCTGGGTGCATCGGGACCCGGGTGGTGGTCACACCTTGAACTTGGCGGGGTCGATGTTGTGGCGCTGCAGCAGGCGGCGGAAGTTGGTGCGATCGATCGCCGCGACGCGCGCCGCGGCCGACACGCTCCCCCGCGCATCCTCGAGGAGCCGGAGCAGGTAGGCGCGCTCGAACTCGGCGGCCGCGCGTTTCTTGGCCTCGGCGAGGGACACCTCGAGGTCGAGCTCGTCGTCGGCCTCGGAGGGCGTGGCCTCGGCGTTGCCCGGCGCGGGTTCGGGTTCGGGGCCGCCCCCCGTGCCCGCGCGCGCGAACTTGCGCTTGCCGGCCACCGAGCTCGGCAAGGACTGGAGATCGATCGCGGCGCCCTTGGCCAGGGCCAGGGCGTGCAGGATGGCGTTCTCGAGCTCGCGGATGTTGCCCGGCCAGGGATACGCGACCATCGCCTCCAGCGCGTCGTCGGCCAGGACCGGTCGCTGCGCGCCGGCGTGACGCTGCAGGAGCGTGGCGATGAGGCCGGGGATGTCCTCGGGGCGCTCGCGCAGCGGCGGGATGCGCAGCCCCACCACGTTGAGGCGGAAGTAGAGATCGGCGCGGAATCGTCCGGCCTCGACCGCGCGGGTCAGGTCGACGTTGGTCGCGGCGATGACGCGGACGTCGACGGCGCGCACGCTGTCGGAGCCGACCGGCCGGACCTCACGCTCTTGCAGCGCGCGCAGGAGGCGAGCCTGGACCGGCAAGGGCATGTCGCCGATCTCGTCGAGGAAGAGGGTCCCGCCGTCGGCCTCGACGAACATGCCGGGGCGCGCGTGGGTGGCGCCGGTGAACGCGCCGCGGGTGTGCCCGAAGAGCTCGCTGTCGATGAGCCCCTCCGGGATGGCGCCGCAGTTGAGGGCGACGAACGGCTTCTTCGCGCGCGGAGAGGCCTGGTGCAGCGTGCGCGCGAGGACCTCCTTGCCGGTGCCGCTCTCGCCGCTGATGAGCACGCTGACGGTGGTCGCCGCGACGCGGGGCACCATCTGGCGGAGCTCTGCCATCGCCGGGCTCCGGCCCGCGACGAGCTCTGGCGCGGCGGCGCCGCTCGACGGGCGTGCGAGCTCGCGGTGCACCGCCGTGTGACGGACCGCGAGGTCGACGGCCTCGATCAGCATCGGTGGGTTGATCGGCTTCACCAGGTAGTGGAACGCGCCGCCGCGCAGGGCGGTGGTCGCGGTCGCCGCCGTGTCGTCGCCGGTGAGCATCACGATCGCCGTGCGATTGCCCGCCTCGCGGAGCGCGGCGAGCACGTGCAGCCCGCTGTACTCGCCGATGTTGACGTCGAGCACGATCGCGTCCCAATGCCCCAGCGCGGCGCGCCGATCGATCAGGTCCTGGATCTCCGCCGGCGTGCCGACGTGCTCGACTTCGTAGCCGCGGGTCGAGAGCACGCGCTGCAGGGTGCGCGCGACAACGTGATCGTCATCGACGACGAGCACCCGCAACGGCGTCCCCAGCATCCCCTCAACGATGCCTGAGAACCCCGCGCAGGGACAGGTAGGCGTGCGTGGTGAGAGGGTTAACCGGTCGTAACCTGTGCTCACCCTGCCGGGGTGATCTGGCCGCTGGGGAGCGAGAGCACGAACGCGGGCCCCTCGGGCGTCGCGTCGTAGCGGACGGACCCGCCGTGGGCCTCACACGCGAGACGGCAGAAGTAGAGGCCCAGGCCGCGCTGACCGTCCTTCCCCTGGGCGTACTTGCCGAAGAGCTTGGGGACCAGCGTCGGCGGGACCTGCGGGCCGGTGTTGTGGACCGCGATCTCGATGTGCGCGGGCTCGCCTCCCCGCAGGATCTCCTTCGCCGAGATGCGGATCAGACCGCCGGGATTGCAGTAGCGCACCGCGTTGCCGACGAGGTTGTGGAGGACACGGGCGATGAGCGCCTCGTCGAAGTTCCCGATCACCTCCTGATCGCACGAGACCGCGTGGCGGATCCCGCGCGTGATCGAGGGCGTGTGGACGCCCATGACCTCGAGCAGGAGCTCGCGCACCTTGACCTTCCCGGGGCGCGGGCGAAGGGCGTCCTCCTCGAAGCGCGACACGTCGACGAAGTTGGCGACGAGACCGGACATGCGGCGGAGCGCGCGCACGGTCGCCAGGAGGGCTTGCTGCTCGTCGTCGCCCACCTGGAGCACCTGCGAGAGGTAGGTGATGTTCGAGAGCGCGATCGCCAGGCCGTTGTTGAGGTCATGGGCGAGCAGCGCCGCTGCCTCGGTGCCCCACGCGAGGAGCCGGTCGGCCTGCTCGCGCGACTGGCGGGCGGAGATGTAGGCCTGCTGCGCACGTGCGGCGGCGGTGACCCGCTTCTGGAGCTCGCTGATCGAGATCGGCTTGATGAGGAAGCCATCGGTGCCGGCATCGAACGCCTCGAGCCTGATGTCCTGATCGCCGCGACCGCTCAGGATCTCGACGTGGATCGCCTGGCCGTAGAGCTGCTTGAGCCGCCGCACGACCTCGAGCCCACCGGTCGGCATGCCGAGATCGACGAGCGCCAGGTCGAAGGGCATCTGCTCGGCGAGGGCCATTGCCGTGCTGCCGTCGTCGACCGCGCGCACGTCGAAGCCCAGGCGACGCAGGGCGCTGGTCACGACGCGGCGGATCTGGGGCTCGTCGTCGGCGACCAGCACGCGCACGCCGGGCGGCACCACGCGCTGCAGCAGGGTGACGCTGGGCGTCAGCTCGCCGAAAGATTCTCCAACCGTCTGGTTCGAGTTCGCGCTCATGCGCTGCGTCTGATGCGATCCCCGTGCCAGCACCTCGCGCGGGTTTCTGGGTCGCGCCCCTCAATCATCGCGAACGGCGGTCGAGATCTCCGCTGGAGGATCCACATGAGCTCGTCGTTGGCGCCCGCCAGCCTGTGTGATGTGTTGCTCGACGCGGCGATCACCGCCGACGCCGACACGCTGTGGCTCCATCCGCGGACGACCGGCGACGATCGATACGAGGTGTCGATCGAGAAGCAAGGCAAGGAGATCGCGGCGTCGACGCTCGACGGCGCGATGGGCGCCGCGGTGGTCGCGCGGCTGGCCCTCCTCGCCGAGGTCGACCTGGTGTCTCGCCGACCTGCGAGCGGCCGCTGCGTTGTCCGGCTGCCCAAGTCGAGCGCGGAGATCGTCGTGACGACCCGGCCGGGGCGCTCGCCGCGCGCCGAGGTGTTCGTTCGCAACCTGTCGCGCGGGCCGCAGGTGGGCGCGACCGCGCCGCGCAAGATCGAGCCCGGTGTGCAGCTCGGCCAGTACACGATCGAGGGGCGCCTGGGCTCCGGCGGCATGGGCCAGGTGTTCAAGGCGACGCACCGGGCGCTCGGCCGCGAGTGCGCGCTCAAGATCTTGAACCACGACGGGAAGGGACCCGAGGCGGTGGCCCGCTTCCTCCGCGAAGCCCGGGCGGCCGCGCGCATCAAGCACCCGAACATCGTCGACGTCTTCGACTTCGGCTACGTTTCGGATGGGCGGCCCTACCTGGTCATGGAGCTGCTCGACGGAGAGTCGCTCGGCGAGCGCATGGACGGCGACGCCCTCGACCCACGGCTCGCGGTCAAGATCGCGCGCGAGCTGGCGTCGGCGCTGGTGGCTGCGCATGCCGCCGGCGTGATCCACGCCGACGTCTCGCCGTCCAACGTGTTGATCGAAGGCGAGACCGCCAAGCTCGTCGACTTCGGGCTCGCCCAGACGCTCGACGATCCATCGCGGCTCGCCGCCGGCCAGACGTCGGAGATGGTGTTCGGCACCCCGGCGTACATCGCGCCCGAGATCATCCGTGGCTTGAACGCCGAACCTGCCAGCGACCAGTACTCGCTGGGGGCCGTGCTGTTCGAGATGCTCGCCGGCGAGCCGCCTTATCGCGCGACGAACGTGCGCGAGCTGTGCGTCAAGCACCTGAGCGCGCCGATCCCGTCGATCCCGACGCCCGGCCTGCCGCCCGAGCTGGTCCGCGTGGTGCAACGCAGCCTGGGCAAGGCGCCAGGTGCGCGCTTCCGTTCGATGGCGTCCTTCCACGCCGCGCTCGTCGACGTCGAGGAGACGCTCACGGTGGGCGGGTGGCGTCGCTTCCTCACGCCCTAGGAGACCGCGATGCCCGCGACGACGAACCCGGTGGTGCTGTGTGTCGACGACGATCCCGACATGCTCGCGGCGGTGGTGCGGACCATCCGGACCGCCGGTTATCACGTGCTCGGCTCAACGTCGCCGACGGAGGCGCTCGGCATCCTCGGCCAGCAGGCGATCGCCGTGCTGCTGTCGGACTACGAGATGCCGGAGATGACCGGCGTCGAGCTGGCGGCGCGGGCGCGCGAGCTCCAGCCCGAGACCGTGCGGATGATGCTGACCGCGCGGAACACGATCGACACGGCCGTCGCCGGCATCAACGTGGGCGAGGTGTTCCGGTTCCTGTGCAAGCCGTTCCAGCCCGACGTGCTCCAGCGCGAGGTGGCGGCGGCGGTCGAGCACCATCGCGAGGTCGCCGACGTCGCCAGCGAGCGACTCACCGTGGTCCGGCGCCGCCGCGTGCTGGAAGCGCTCGAGCGCGAGTTCCCGGGCATCACGGCCGTGCCGCGCGACGACGACGGCGCCTATCTCTGCGACGACGAAGCCCGTCATCGCGCCGAGGCCGAGCCCGGGCTCGAGGCGATCCTCGCGCTGCTGAACGGCTGACTCCGCCTCCGGGAACCGTACGCTGGCACCCGGGTTTGCCGGTACCCGGTCCGGCCGCACCCGGGGACAGGGGCCGGTTCAGCGCGGCGCGCCGCGCTTGAAGACGGCGTCGATGAGCCGGGCCGCGACGACGTCGAGATCCACCTGATAGGTGCCTCGCGCCAGGCGGCGGCGCGCTTGCGCCACCTTCAGGCTGTACGCGTCGGAGGTGTCGTAGGCGGCGGTCGGATCCCAGGGAGGGGGCACATCGGTCGTATCGACCGCCCGCGGAGAAGTCGAAGGGGCGAAACGCGCGGCAGGCCCTGGCCCGACGGATGCAACTCGCGCTGGTCATGAACGTCAGCGCTCCCGCCGTCGAACGCGATCGTCGCATCACCGACCACATCGAGCTGGCGCGCAGGATCGCGGGCAAGGTCGCCCGTCGCTGCCCGTCGTGGATCGGCGAGGATGACCTCGTCGCGGCCGGGATGCTCGGCCTGGCCGAGGCAGCGATGCGCTACGACGCTCGCCGCGGCGAGCCGTTCATCGCGTTCGCGACCAAGCGCATCCGGGGCGCGGTGCTCGACGAGCTGCGCCGTGGCGACATCATGCCGCGCCGCGTGCGCCGCATGGCGCGCAAGGTCGACGAGACGCGCCGGTCCCTCGAGCGCCAGCTCGGCCGGACCCCGGCGGACGAGGCGATGGCGACGGCGCTGGGCGTGACCCTTCAGGTCTACCGGGACGACCTCGCCTTCCTCAGCGAGGCCAAGATCAGCTCGCTCGATGACGGGACCCACACGGCCCCGGCGGCGCCCGCCCACGAGTCACCCTCCGAGCACGCCGAGCGTGGCGAGCTGCACGCCCGCATCAAGGCCGCGCTCACCGCGCTCGAACCGCGCGACGCGATGATCCTCGGGCTCCTCTACGGCGACGAGCTCACGAGCGTCGAGGTCGGCCAGGTCCTCGGCGTCTCCACCTCGCGCGTCTGCCAGCTCCACAGCCGCGCCCTCGCGCGCCTGCGCGAGGTCCTCGCGCGCTGAGCCCCTAAAGTTGTCAAAGTTGACACCGTCCCCAAATAGAACGCGTTCCATTTGGGGACGGTGTCAACTTTGACAACTTAACGGTGATCGGCGCGCGCCGCGTCGATGCGGCCCGCGCTGGCCAGGACGGCGATGAGGGGGTCGCCGTCGATGGGGGCGCCGTCGAGCGTGACGCCGTCGGGGAGGTCGCTGCGGGGGACGATGGCGATGAGGGCGACGCCCGCGAAGGCGGCGGCGTGGTCGGCGGCGACGACGGCGGCCACGCGGCCGCGCTCGAAGAGGGCGCGCTCGAGGCGGTAGGCGAGGGCGAGGGCGTCGCGCCCGCCGATCTCGATGACGGCGCCGCCCTGGCCGAGGCGCGCGCGGCGATCGGCGGCGGTCACGCGGTCGACCTCCTCGAGCGGCGCGGCGTCGGGACGCGGCGGCTCGAGCATGCCGGCGGCGACCGTGTCGTTGGTGAGCGCGTCGATGAGGATGAAGGCGCCGGTCGAGCGGCTCGCGGCGTAGGCGTCGACGAACAGCGGCGAGTGACCGCGCAGCGTGAGCCGGCCGATGTCGTTCAGCTCGAGCCGCGCCGCCGGCCGGGTCGCCAGCGTCTCGGGGTCGATGATGCCGTCGATCCGCTCCACGTCGACGCGCGTCGTGCGCGTCGTGTGCTTGAGCACGTACGTGCGCGTGGGATCGAGCGCCTTCTCCGCCATCCACACCACGCGCGCGTCGAGGCGATCGGTCACCGTCGGGCGGGCGCCGCCGTGGACCAGCATGTCGCCTCGCGAGACGTCGATCTCGTCGGCGAGCCGCAGGGTCACGCTCATCGGCGCGAACGCCTCCTCGATCGGTCCCTCGTAGGTGTCGATCGACACCACCTTGCTCGACTTGCCCGACGGCAGCGCCACGACCTCGTCGCCCGCGCGCACCACGCCCGCCGCGATCTGCCCGGCGAAGCCGCGGTAGTCGAGGCTCGGACGGATCACGTACTGCACCGGGAACCGGAGCTCCGGCAAGCCGGCATCGGTCGCGAGCGGCACGCTCTCCAGGTGCTCGATCAGGGTCGGCCCGTCGTACCAGGGCGCCGCGTCGCCGCGCCGCACGATCTGATCGCCGTCGAGCGCCGAGACCGGCAGGCAGCGCACGTCCGGGATACCGAGCTTCGTCGCGTGCGCCTCGATGACGCCGGCGATGCTCCGGTACGTGGCCGCGTCCCACGCCACCAGGTCCATCTTGTTGATGCACACGACCAGGTGCGGGATGCCGAGCAGCGCCGCGATGTACGCGTGGCGCCGCGTCTGCGGCAAGACGCCGAGGCGTGCGTCGATCAGGATCACGGCCACGTCCGCCGTGGACGCACCGGTCGCCATGTTGCGCGTGTACTGCACGTGCCCCGGCGTGTCGGCGATGATGAACTTGCGCTTCTCGGTCGAGAAGTAGCGGTACGCGACGTCGATCGTGATGCCCTGCTCGCGCTCCGCCTTGAGCCCGTCGGTCAGGAGCGACAGGTCGAGCACCGCCGTCGAGCCCTGTCCCCGCGTCGCGCCGCGCGCGCTCGCCCGCTGCACCGCCGACAGGTGGTCGTCGTAGACGCGGCCGCTGTCGTGGAGCAGCCGCCCGATCAGCGTCGACTTGCCGTCGTCGACCGAGCCGATGACGACGAGCCGCAACAGCTCCTTGTGCTCGTGGCGGCGGAGGTAGCCCTCGACGTCGCGCGCGATGTGCTCCTGCTCGGCGAGGTACATCTCAGAAATAGCCTTCGCGCTTCTTCACTTCCATCGAGCCGTCCTCGTCGTGATCGATGAGGCGGCCCTGGCGCTCGCTGTGACGGGCGAGCAGCATCTCCTGGATGATCTGGGGCAGGGTCGTCGCGGTGCTCTTGATCGCGCCCGACAGCGGGTAGCACCCGAGCGTCCGGAAGCGCACGACCTCGTCGCGCGGCGTCTCGCCGGGCTCGAGCCGCATGCGCTCGTCGTCGACCATGATGAGCGTGCCGTCGCGATCGACCACGGGCCGCGGCGCTGCGAAGTAGAGCGGCACGATCGGGATGTTCTCGAGCCAGACGTACTGCCAGACGTCGAGCTCGGTCCAGTTGGACAGCGGGAAGGCGCGGATGGTCTCGCCCTTCTTCACCTTGCCGTTGTAGAGGTTCCACAGCTCGGGGCGCTGGTTCTTGGGATCCCACTGGCCGTGGCGATCGCGGAAGGAGTAGATGCGCTCCTTGGCCCGCGACCGCTCCTCGTCGCGGCGCGCGCCGCCGAACGCGGCGTCGTACCCGCCCTCGCGCAGCGCCTCGAGCAGCGCGTGCGTCTTCATCACCTGCGTGTACTTGTTGCTGCCGTGGTCGAACGGGTTGATGCCGTCGGCGACCGCGCGCCGGTTCGTGTGCACGCGCAGGTCGAAGCCCTGTTCGCGGCAGAACCGATCGCGGAACTCGATCATCGCCTTGAACTTCCACGTCGTGTCGATGTGCAAGAGCGGGAAGGGCAAGGGCGCCGGCGCGAACGCCTTCTGCGCCAGCCGCACCATCACCGAGCTGTCCTTGCCGATCGAGTACAGCATCACCGGGCGGTCGAACTCGGCGGCGACCTCGCGCAGGATGTGGATGCTCTCGGCCTCGAGCTGGCGCAGATGCGTCAGCCGTCGCGGCGAGACGACGGGTTGTGCGGGCGAGACCTGGGCCGTAGCGTGCATCCGCTATAACGGATACCGGTCCGTCGGTCGGGTGTCAACGATGAAAGATGTTCATCCGCCATGGCGGATGCTGTCTCTGCCTGGGCAGATCGTCGAGGCATCGCGCTCGCGGCACGCGCAAGCGCGTGATTGCCGGTGCGGCGCGGCGGGCACGACGCTTGCGATAGGGCCGCGGCTCCAGGAGGTTCCCATGCGCGCCCCGCTGTTCCCGCTCCCGCTCGCCCTCGCCACGTCTCTCTCGCTCGTCACCGGCTGCGTCGAGACCGACGACGATCTCGAGGTCACCGCCGACGAGTCCGAGCTCGCGTTCTCGCTCCCCACGAAGACGTTCTCGCGCATCCGCGACCTGCAGCTCGGTGAAGGCGTCAGCTGCCGGCTCGGCAGCGACGGCGCGACGGCGTGCGTGGGCGCGCTCGGCGGCAACGCCGCGCCGCTCCAGCCGACGGCGCTCGGGCAGGCCCCCGACGCTTCCGGCCTCTCGATGCAAGCGGCGAGGGCGTATGTCCTGAAGGGCAGCGACGGAACCGCGGTCTCCTTCAACTCGACGACCGGGGTGGGTTCCGCCACACCCGGCTTCTCCGCGGGCGCGCAGATCGCGTCGGGCAACGACCACACCTGCGCCATCCAGACCGACGGCGACGTGCACTGCTGGGGCGTGAACCTCTATCGCGAGCTCGGCCGCGAGGGCGGCGCCTCGGGCACCGCGACGCCCGTGCTCGGCCTGCCCGCGGACGCCACCGACATCGGCGCGGGGCGCACCGGCACCTGCGTCGTGTCCAACGGCTACGCGTACTGCTGGGGCGGCGGCAAGCTCGGCGACGGCGCCACGCCGACGCGCATGAGCTGGACCACCGCCAAGCGCGTCGAGGTCGGCGGCGACTTCGGCTGCTTCCTGTCGGCGAGCGATCGCGTCCTGTGCTGGGGCGCGAACGACCACGCGCAGACCGGCTTCTACGCCGACACGACCGATCGCGGCGCGCACCAGGTACCGAACATCGGCACCGTGATCGACGTCGACGCCGGCTACCGGCACGCGTGCGCCGTGCTCACCGACAAGAGCGTGCGCTGCTGGGGCAACAACACGTACGGTCAGCTCGGCAACGGCAACATCGCGGCCTGGCAGCAGGCGGTGAGCGTCGCGCTGCCGGGGCCGGCCCGCCGCGTCCGCGCCGGTCATCACACCAGCTGCGCGATCCTCGAGGACGATCGCGTGTTCTGCTGGGGCAAGAACGACGCTGGCGAGCTCGGCCTCGGCTGGGCCAGCACCCCGGTGGTCGCGCCGGCGCTCAGCCTGCTCTGAAGGCGAGGCCGACCAGGCCGCGCAGGCCTTCGCCCACGATCTCGAGCGGGCGCGCCGAGCGCTCGACGCGCGCGAGCATGAGCGCGCCCTCGATCGTCGCGAGCGAGAACATGGCCATGCGCATCGCCGCTTCGGGATCGACGCCGCTCGCCGCGAGCCGCGCCGCGATCGACGCCTCCCAGCCGGCGAAGTGCTCGGCGCACGTGCGCCGCACCGCCTCGCTCGACCCCGACGTCTCGAGCGCGACGGTCGCGAGCGGGCAGCCGAGCTGCCAGTCCGACGCGGCGAGCTCGTCGGCGAACAGCCTGCACACCGCGACGACCGCGGCGCCGAGGTCGGGCGCGGCCTCGATCGCCGCCTCGATCCGCTGCTTCCAGAAGGCGCCCGCGTCGCGCAGCGCGGCGACCGCGAGCTCCTCCTTGCCGCCCGGGAAGTGGAAGTAGAGGGAGCCGCGCGGCGCGCCGCTCTCCTCGACGATCTGGGCCAGGCCGGTGGCGTGATAGCCCTGCCGCTGGAGCAGCGCGGCGGCGGTGGCCGTGAGCTTGGCGCGGGTGCGCTCACCCTTGGTCGCGGCGTCCGTCATGCAGCGGCCTCGACGGTACCCGGCGCGGATGACACCGGCCGGCTCTTCGCCGACGCGAACACCAGCGCGCGCAGGCCGCGCCACAGCGCGCCGTAGCGGGAGAGCCGCTCGTCCGGCTCGAGCCCGCGGCCCATGCGGTGGATCTGCTCCTGGAACCAGAACACCTGCAGCGCGTCGTCGATGCGGCGGATGGCGCTGCGCACGCGCACGACCGGCGCGGCCGGGGCGGTGCCGTCGAGCAGCGCGCGGGGCAGCTCGGGCGCATGCGTCATCGGGCGCGCGAGCCCGACGACGTCGACCGCGCCCTCCGCGACCACGCGCTCCATCGTGGCGCGCGAGCGCATGCCGCCGGTGAGCATGAGCGGCAGCTTCGTCACGGCGCGGATCTGGCGCGCGTAGTCGAGGAAGTACGCCTCGCGCTCGCGCGAGGTGTCGCGCTGGTGCGCGGGCAGCTCGCCCGAGCCGGCCATGGCCGGGCTCTCGTAGTTGCCGCCGGAGATCTCGAGCAGGTCGACGCCGGCGGCGTCGAGCGCGCGTGCGACCGCCATCGACTCCTCGATGGTGAAGCCGCCGCGCTGGAAGTCGGCGGAGTTGAGCTTCACGCCGATCGGGAAGCGCGGGCCGACGGCGACGCGGATCGCGCGGACGATCGCGAGCAGGAAGCGCGCGCGCCGCTCGGCGTCGCCGCCCCACCCGTCGTCGCGCTGGTTGGTGCGCGGCGAGAGGAACTGGCTCACGAGGTAGCCGTGGGCGCCGTGCACCTGGACGCCGCGGAAACCGGCGGCCTGCGCCACCGCTGCGGTCGTCGCGAACCGGCCGACGATCCCCTCGATCTCGTCCGCCGTGAGCGCGCGCGGTCGCGCGAACGCGCCGGCGAAGCCGCGCACCGCCACCGCCGACGGCGACACCGGCTGCGGCGTCAGCCGGCGCGGGCTCTGGCGGCCGGCGTGGTTGAGCTGCATCCAGAGATGCGCGCCGCCCGCCTGCGCCGCCGCGGCCCAGCGCGTGAGCGCCGCCAGGTGACGATCGTCGGTCACCACGACGTTGCCCGCCTCGCCGCGCCCCGCCGGATCCACGATCACATGTCCCGTGATGAGGAGACCCGCGCCGCTGCCTCCCCACCTCTCGTACACGCGGAGGAGCTCGTCCGTCGGCGCGCCGGTCTCGGGATCGCCGAGCACCTCGCTCATGGCGGCCTTGGCGATCCGGTTGGGAAGTGAAACGCCTGCGGGGAGATGAAGAGTTTCGGCGAGCGGGCTGCGGTGCATGAGCTCGAGAATATGTCGATCGGCATAATCTTGGAAGGATAAAATATGCTGTTCGACATAATCTGACGGGAGCGTCAGTGCTCGGACGGTCGAGGTGACTGTGCAGATGACGACTACATGTTTGATTCCATGTGCTTATTGCATGGATCCGAGTGGCCCAACCAGTGCAATCTGGATCCAGGCATGAGGGGCACCATGTCGATTTCGGTTCGCGCGTTCCTGGGTACGGCTGTACTGAGCATCACCACTGCGGCGTGCGTCGATACGCCGGACGGCGATGTCTCCAGCGTGGAGGGCACCGAGAAGCAGACGGCGCTCTCGACCAACCAGGTGCTGGTGCTCGAGCTCGGCAAGTTCGGCCAGGTGACGCCGCCGGGCCCGCTCGCCACCAACGGCACGTACCAGCTCGCGTCGACGGTCGACGTCGAGGCGCAGCAGCTCCTTCCGGGCACGGCGTACGAGGCGGTGCAGATCCTCCAGGGCCTGCGCGACAATCCGGCCGAGACCCTGTTCGATCTCGCCGAGGACGCGGGGGTGCCGGCGGTGGGTACGATCCGCGATGCGCTGCCGTCGTATCTCGAGTCGCGCCTCTACGGCTGGATCGACGGTTACATCCAGGGCATCACCACGGGCGACGGCACGCTCGCGCAGGTGATCGACACCGTCGTCGGCGCGGCGCAGACCGACCTCGCGCACATCGGCCTCGACTCGACGCTCTCGATCCACGACGGCGTGGGCGTGCACCGGCTCGACACCGTCACGCTGGCGCTCCAGGGGCAGTCGCTCTCGTACGACGTGGCGCCGCTTGCCACCGTGGGCGTCGAGCTCGAGGTCCCGGTGAGCGCGACCGTCGGCGCCGGCGACGTCCTCACCATCGGCGCGCACGGCTTCGGCTTCCCGTACGGCAAGATCGTGTGGCGCGCGATCGAGGATCAGGTGCGCGCGCGCTACGGCACCGACCTCCGCGGCCTGCTCGGCCGTCAGGTGAACTGCGCCGGCATGGCTGCGTACGTCGCGACCCGCTGCTACCTCGGTGTCTGCGTCGGCCATCAGAGCGAGCTGAATACGATCTGCAACGCCGGCCTCGACCACGCCGTCCAGAAGGTGCGCGAGAAGGTCGAGTCGGCGCAGGTGCAGCCCCTCGCCCTCGACGCCGGCACCGCCCGCATGTACGACGCGAACCTCTCCGACAACGTCTGCTCGGTGATCGAGGACGGCGTGTGGACCGCGCGCCTCGACGTCGGCAACGGCCTCCGCTCGGCGCCGGCGACCTTCACCGGCGCCCGCTGATCGGGGGACAGGTTCCTGGGTCGCAGGCGTCCGTATCCACGGGGCTTTTCGGCCGCACCGCGACTGGGCCTTCGCGTGGGGCCCAGTCGCGGTCCGCGCGAAAACGATCGAGATCGCCAGGGGTTGGAGGGGAGGATCCTGTCCCCCGTCAGGTGTCGATGTCGACGGCGGCGGGGGCGAAGGGGACGGTGACGCGGCGGTCGGTGCGGGCGATGAGGTCGCGGGCGCCGCGGTCGCCGGTGAGCGCGGCGAGGGTCGGGAAGAGGGCGCGGGCGAAGACGGCGGGGACGCCGAGCGTCGCGCCGGTGTCGGTGGCGGCGAGGTCGGCGGCGGCGGCGAGACGAGCGGCGGTGAGCGCGCGGACGTGCGCGGGCGTGATGAGTGGCTGATCGGCGAGGAGGACGGCGACGTCGACGACGGTCTCGTCGAGGGCGCGGATGGCGCAGGCGAGGGAGGTGCCCATGCCGTCCTCCCAGCGCGCGTTGTGGATCGGGATCACGTCGAGGTCGCGCAGCGCGTCGCCGACGACGTCGGCGTGGGCGCCGAGGACGACGAGGACGGGCGCGAGGCCCGCGTCGAGCGCGGTGCGGCACGCGCGGCGGACGAGCGGCTCGCCGTCGTGGCGCGCGAGCTGCTTGATGCCGCCGCCGAAGCGACGCCCCGCGCCGGCGGCGAGGATGACGCCCGCGGTCGTCATGACGCGTCGACGAGGCGTGGCCGCTGGCTCCACGCGCCGGCGCCCGGCGCGCACAGGCGGCTGCCGGTGCGCGCGTGCCACGTGGCCTGCACGTCGGCGACGATCGAGAGCGCGATCGCCTCGGGGCCGTCGCCGCCGAGATCGAGCCCGACCGGCGTGCGCGCGGCGGCGGCGAGCGCGCGCACGGAGGCGTCGAGACCGTCGACGATGCGCGCGGTGCGGTGCGCGGGACCGAGCACGCCCAGGTAGCCGGGCGCCGCGGACGCGGTCAGGAGCGCCGCGAGCAGGCGCCCGTCGAGCGCGAGGTCATGGGTCATGAGCACGATCGCCGCGCCCGGTCTCGCCGTCGCCCACGCCGCCGCCGCCGCCGTCGTCGGCTCGATCACGTGATCGGGGTCGCCCAGCGCGCTCCGGCTCACGCCGCGCGACGCGTTCGTCACCTCCCAGCCGAGCAGGCGCGCCATGCGGACGACCGGCGCGACGTCGTGGTGGCGCCCCGCGACGAGCAGCTCGCGCGGCGCCTCGAGCTCCTCGACGAGCTGCTCGCCGGCGAGCGGACGGCTGCCGGGCCACGTCTCCGTCGCGGTCGCCACGTGGCGCGCGCCGAGCAGCGCGCCGTCGATCACGGTCACCATGCGCGCCGCCACCCGCCGCGCCGCGATCCATCGGAGCGCGGCGAGCGGGCCGTGCGGATCCTCGTCGCGTACGTTCTCGATCAGCACGTCGATGGCGCCGCCGCACCCGATCTCCTCGTCGTCGAACCGCTTCACCACGGGTCCGCGCTCCGCCCACCAGCGGCCCTTGCGTGCGATCTCGCCTTCGAGGCAGCCGCCGCTCACGCTGCCCGCGATGACTCCCGAGGCGTGGACGAGCATCCGCGCGCCGACGCGGCGATACGACGAGCCGACGACGCGCACGAGCGTGGCGAGGGTGTGGACATCTTCGGGCCCTTCGACTCGCTCCGCTCGCTCGGGGCGAACGGCCAGGATGTCGCGCACGTCCTTGTTCACGGGCACGCGCCTCCCGACGCGACCCAGGTGCGGAACGCGCCGACGAACGCCGCGTGCGTGACCGGCGGCTTCGTCCGCTTGCCGCCCGGGTTCCAGCCCCAGAGGACGAGAGGATCCTCCTCGACGTGGTGGAGCAGCCCCGCCAGGTCCTTGCCGCCGGTCGCCGCCGGGTCCTTCAGCTGCTCGCACAGCGCGCGCAGCGCCTTGCCCTGGAACACCATCGGCGTCGCCTTCGGCGGCAGGCCCCAGTGCGGCGCGCCCGGCGGACCGCCGGCGACGCCGATCGCCTCCGAGTTCCGCTCCTGGTGGCACGCGCTGCACGGCAGCCCGGCCTCCGCGCTGCGCCGGCTGATCCACAGCCGGTGCGGCCGCCCCGTGTCGCCCTGCAGCGGACGATCACCCGCCGGATGACAGTTCATGCAGCGCGGCGACTGCAGCACCTTCGCCACCGTCGCGAACGCCTTCGCACCCTCGGCCGCCGTCGCTGTCGCCCCCGCCGCCGGTCCCTCGTCGGCGCTCGCTCGCGTGCACCCGGCGAGCGCGAGCAGCACCACGAGCGCCGCGCCGAGCGCCGCCTGCAAGGGCAGCGTGCGCAGCCGCTTGCCGGTCAGCCGGAAGAGCGCGTTGGCCACCGCCGGCGCGAGGGGCGGCACCGCCGGCTCGCCGATGCCGGTCGGCTGCTCGTCGCTCTCCATGATCGTCACGTCGATCTGCGGGCTCTCGTGGATCCGCAGGCACGGGAAGGTGTCGTAGTTGCGCTCCTGCACCACGCCGCCCTCGATCGTGATCGCCTGGTCGAGCGCCGCCGACAAGGCGAACAGGATGCCACCCTCGACCTGCGCGCGCACGATGTCGGGGTTGACCACGATGCCGCAGTCGACCGCGCACCACACCCGCGTCACGCGGATGCGGCCGTCGACGATCGTGACCTCCGCGATCTCCGCCGCCTCGGTGAAGAACGCGGTGTGGCGCGCGATGCCCCAGGCGTGCCCGGCCGGCGGCGCGCTGCCCCAGCCCGCCCGCCTCGCCACCGCGTCGAGCACGCGCTGCTCGCGCTTGCCGTCGGGCAGGTGCGCGCGCCGGAACTGATACGGGTCGGCGCCGGCCGCGTGCGCGAGCTCGTCGATCGCGCTCTCGATCGAGAACGCGTTCACCGCATGCGCCACCGAGCGCCACGACGCCACCGGCATCCCGGTGTCGATCGGCGTGTACGCGACGCGCACGTTGCCGATGCGATACGGCGAGTCCCACGCGCCCTCGGCCTGGAGCAGGTCGATCGCCGTGTTGCTCGCGGTGAGCGCCATCATGTTCTCGGCCGTGTTGCTCTTCATGAACGCCGGCAGCCACGTCGGCTGACCGCCGCGCAGCGTCTCCGCCGAGTCGACGGTGATCGACTGCGAGAGCTGGTGCAACGACAGCGCCGTCGCGCGCCCGCGCGCGTCGACCGCGCCCTTCACGAACGTCACCGCGGCCGGCCGGTAGTAGCCCTGGGTCATGTCGCTCTCGCGTGACCAGATGAGCTTCACCGGCCGGCCGACCTCGCGCGACACCATCGCCGCCTGCACGGCGTAGTCGCCGAGCAGGCGCCGGCCGAACCCGCCGCCCGCGTACGTCGTGTGCACGAGCACGTTGCCCGTCGGCACGTCGAGCGCCGCGCCGACGACCTCCCGCAGCGCGTCCGGTGACTGGCACGGCGCCCACAGCTCGATGCGCTTGCCGCGCACGTGCGCGACGCAGTTCTGCGGCTCGAGCGGCGCGTGCGCCAGGTACGGCACCTCGTACACGACGTCGAGCGCCTTGCCATCGGTGCGGGCGATCGCCTTCGCGGCATCGCCGTCGTCGCGCACGGCCGCGCCCTTGCCGCGATACGCGCGCGCCGCCGCGATCAGCTCGCGCGTCGACAGCCCCTTGGTCTTGCCGTCGTGCCAGTCGACCTCGACGAGCTTCGCCGCGCGCCGCGCCTGCCAGTACTTCTGCGCCACCACCGCGACGCCCCACGGCAGTGACACGACGTCGAGGACGCCGACGCTCTTGCGCGCCGCCTCGTCGCGCACCGCCCTGGGCCGCGCGCCGAACTGCGGCCCGTGGATCGGGTACGCGCACACCATGTCGGGCACCACGACGTCGATGCCGTAGATCGCCGCGCCCGTCACCTTGTCGCGGTTGTCGACGCGCGCGCCGTGCTTGCCGATGACGCGGAAGTCCTGCCGCGCCTTGAGCCGCGGCGCCTCGGGCACCGGCTGGCGCGCCGCCGCCCTGGTCAGCTCGCCGTAGCCGCTCGTGCGCCCGCTCGCCTCGTGGTGGACGGCGCCGGCGCGCGCGACGCACTCCTTCGCCGGCACGCCCCAGCCCGCCGCGGCCGCGCCGACGAGCATCTCGCGCGCCGCCGCCGCCGCGCGCCGCAGGAGCAGGTAACCCTCGGCCGTGCTGGTCGAGCCGCCGGTCGCCTGGATCGCGAACAGCGGCACGCCGGGCACCGTCGTGGTCTTGAACGCCGGCACCGGATCGCCGAAGTGGAAGTCGATGTCGCCGGGCTCGACCTCGAGCTCCTCGGCGACCAGGGTCGCGTACGCGGTCGCGATGCCCTGGCCGATCTCGGCCTTGTGGACGGCGAGCGCGACGACGCCGGTCGGCAGGATCGTGATGAACGCGTTGGGCGCGAGCTCGCCGGTCGCCTCGGCGCGGCGCACCATCCGCTGGCCGCCGCCGCCGCATGCCGTGAGCGGCGCCGCGACGCACAGCGCGCCGCCGGCGAGCGCGCCCTGCAAGAGCGCGCGGCGCGAGATCCCGTCGGTCGCGCTCGTCATCGTTCACCTCCGGGCGCGCCCTTCGCCAGCTCGGCGGCGCGCACGATCGCCCGCCGGATGCGCGGGTACGTCCCGCAACGGCACAGGCTGGCCGACATCACCGCGTCGATGTCCTCGTCGGTCGGCTGCGGCCGCTGCGCGAGCAGCGCCACCGCCGACACGATCTGCCCCGACTGGCAGTACCCGCACTGGGGCACGTTCTCCTCGATCCACGCCTGCTGCACCGCATGCAGCACGCCGCCGGCCGCCAGCCCCTCGACCGTCGTCACCTGATGACCGACCGCATCGCCGCACGCCGTGACGCACGAGCGCCGGGCGTTGCCGTCGACGAGCACCGTGCATGCCCCGCAGAGCGCCACGCCGCAGCCGTACTTGGTCCCGGTCAGCTCCAGCTCCTCGCGCAGCACCCACAGGAGCGGCGTGTCGGCCGGGACGTCGACCTCGGTGGTCTTGCCGTTGACGTCGAGCTTCATGATCATCTCCTCGTGGCCGGCCCGAAGGGCGGGGCGAGCGGGAACTTGACGGTGACGCCGAGCTGGACGACGTGGTCGTCCTCGGCGGCGTCGAGGTACGCGTAGCGCGCGAACACCGCGAACGTGCCGGCGGCGACGAAGAAGACACGGCCGGTCGCGCCCAGCGCGCGCTCGTCCGCGAACCGGATCGCGCCGCCGCCGTCGACGCCGATCGACAGCGGCAGGAAGCGCGCGCGCCGGATCCAGCCGATCTCGGGGCCGAACGTCAGGTACGTGCCGTCGACGCCGAAGTCGCGGTACGCGTCGACGTAGAGGCCCAGGTAGTGGGCCTCGACCGTGCGCGACAGGCTCACCTCGCCGCCGACGAAGCCGCCGCGCGCGCCGGTCGCCACCGTGCCGCCCGCGGTCGCGCCGGCGGTGACGAACCACACCGGCCGCGCGCCGATCGTGAACGGCGGATCGTCGGCGGCCGCGGTCCGCGCCATCACCGACGCGGCGATCACCGCGCCGACGGTCACTCCTGTCTTACCTCGCATGGTCAGGCCTCCTGACGCCGCAGCTGCGTGCGCACCTGCTCGGGCGTCTTGCCGGTCCAGTCGTGGAACGCGCGGACGAACGAGCTCGGATCCTCGAAGCCGAGCAGGAACGAGATCTCGGCGCCCGCCATCGCCGTCGAGCCCAGGTAGTGGCGGGCGAGCTCCTCGCGCGTGCCGTCGAGCACGCGCTGGAACGTGGTGTCCTCCTCCATGAGGCGCCGCTGCAGCGTGCGCGCGCTGATCCCGAGGCACGCCGCGACCGCCTGCACCGACGCGCGTCCGCTGGGCAGGAGCTCGAGCAACGCCGAGCGCGCGCGGGCCCGGGTCGTCGCGCTGGCCTCGACCTCGGCCAGCCGGCGGCGGAGCTCGGGCTCGAAGAAGCTCCACATGCCGGCGCGCGCGGTCAGGAACGGCGCGCGCGCGTCCACCGCCGCGAACTCGACCGCCATCTCGGCGCCCTCGGTGACGTCGACACCGAAGTACGCGCGGTACGCCGCCGCCGGCTCGAGCGGGATCGTCGACGTGACGGCGCGGGGGACGACGCGCGTGCGTGTCCCGAGCCGCGCGAGCTTGACGCAGTAGGCGAGCTCCATCGCGTAGAGGAGTGCCGGTGGCTCGTGCGGCGCCTCGGTCCACGCCGGGCGGACGTGCGTGACCTCGGGGCCCACGGTCACGTGCAGCGCGACCGGCGCGCACAGCCGCTTGTAGTGGCTGAGGCGCCGGAGCGCGGTGTCGAGGTCCGGGCTGCACATCGCCGCGAACACCGGCGGATCGAACATCTCGAACGAGAGCGCCTCGGCGATCTTGATGGGCAGCGTGCGATCGGAGACCTCCGCGTCGAGCGCCCACAGGAGGCGACAGAACTCCTCGCCGCGGATCGTCGCGTGCTCGCGCGCGAGCAGATCGGCGGCGACGCCGGCGCGGCGCAGCACGTCGCCGGGATGGATGCCGAGGTCGCGCATGATCAGGAGCCACGCCGGGCTGACCGGATACGCGGAGGGAGGTGCCATCTCGAACCCGCTGGCGACGATAGCCATTCGGTCGCGACGGCGCACTAGCGAAGTGCGCCAGCCCGTCGGCCGATCGCGCCACGAACGGGTCATACTGCCTTCATGCGTGGCGTCGTCCTGGCCACCCTGGTCGCGGCCGCCGCTTGCCGCGGCGATCGCGGCGGCGGCGACCCGGTCGCGCGCGCGGTCGCCGCCGGGTTGCGCGCGCAGCTCGGCGTCGACGTGACCAGCGTGCGCTGCACGCACGCGCGCTGCGATGTCGTGCTCGCCGGCGGGATCACGATGGCGGTCCGGGTGACCGGTGATCGCGACGTCTCGTGGGAAGCGGACGAGCACATCCGGACCGCCGTGATCGCCGCGTACGTTCGCACCGAGCTCGTGCAGCTCGGCATCGACGCCCCCGTCGACTGCGGCCCGGCGCTCGTCGCCGCCACGCCCGAGGTGTCGCGCATCACGTGTCGCTTCGACGACGGGATGGCGTGGGTCGATCTCCTGCCCGACGGCGGGCTCGGCCTCGAGGTCGTCGTCGGCGCCGACGCGGTGCGCGCGCGCACGGAAGAGTTCGACGTCGACGACCTCGAGGCGCGATCGCGCGCCCTCGACAGCGCGCAGGCGGTTGGTGACTCCGACGAGGGCGCCGCCGACGAAGGGGCCGCCCCCGCCGCGCAGTGATCAGCGCTCCGCGCTACCATGGCCGCCATGAGTCTCCGGAACCGGCCGGCCCTGTACGTCGCCGTGCTCGCGTTTGCCCTGGCGGCGTGCCCCTCGAAGAAGGAGCAGGCGCCGCCGCGTGGCCCGGTCAAGACGCGCACCGGCACGATCACGCTGACGATCATCGGCACCAACGATCTGCACGGCGCCGTCGACCGGCTCCCGATCCTCGCCGGCTACGTCGCCAACGTGCGGGCCAAGCTGGCGGCCGACGGCGGCGAGCTGCTCCTGGTCGACGCCGGCGACATGTTCCAGGGCACGCTCGCGTCGAACCTCACCGAGGGCGCGGCGGTCGTCGCCGCCTACAACCACATCGGCTACGACGCCGCGGCGATCGGCAACCACGAGTTCGACTTCGGCCCCGAGGGGCCGGCCGCGACCGCGCTCACCGCCAAGGACGATCCGCGCGGCGCGCTGCGGGCGCGCGCGAAGGAGGCGAAGTTCCCCTTCCTCATGGCCAACGTCCTCGACAGCGACACCGGCCGGCGACCGGCGTGGGACAACGTCATGGGCTCGCTGATGATCGAGAAGGGGCCCGTCATCGTCGGCCTCATCGGCGTGACCACCGAGGCGACGCCGTTCGCGACCATGCCCGCCAACTTCCTCGGCCTCGAGATGAGCAAGCCGGCGCTGGCGATCGCCGCCGAGGCCGCCGACCTGCGCAAGCGCGGCGCGCAGGTGGTCGTGGTGGCGGCGCACGTGGGCTCGAAGTGCAAGGAGCTCACCGATCCCAACGACCTGTCGTCGTGTGATCGCGAGGAGGAGCTGTTCGGCATGATCGAGGCGCTGCCGGCCGGCGCGGTCGACGTGATCGTCGCCGGCCACACCCACGCCGCGATGGCGCACCGGGTGAACGACATCGCCGTGATCGAGTCGTACGCCAACGGGCGGTCGTTCGGCCGCGTCGATCTGCGCATCAACCCGGGCGGCGTCGTGACCGGCGTGACCATCTCGCAGCCACGCGACCTGTGCCCGCTCGGCGACAACGGCGAGCCGGTGCCCGCCGAGACGTGTGCGCCGGGCGAGTACGAGGGCGCGCCGGTGCAGGTGAGCGCGGAGGTCAAGTCGATCATCGCGCCGGCCGGGGTCCAGGCGCGCGACCTCGAGCAGAAGCCGCTCGGCGTCGAGCTCACCGGCGAGGTCAAGGCGAGCTACGGCGAGGAGTCGGCGCTCGGCAACCTCTTCACCGATCTCATGCTCCTGTCGGTGAGCGGCGCCGACGTCGCCATGACCAACGGCGGCGGCCTGCGCGCCGACCTGCCGCCGGGGCCGCTCACCTACGGCTCGCTCTATCGCGCGATGCCGTTCGACAACCGCTTCGCCGTGGTGACGCTCAACGGCAAGCACGTCCGCAAGATGATCAGCAACAACCTCTACGGCGGCGGGGCGTTCAACTCGTGGGGCGGGCTGTCGGTGAAGGCGACGTGCAAGGGCGGCCAGCTCCAGCTGGTGATGAAGGATCGCGCGGGCAAGGTGATCGAGGACGAGCAGACGCTGACCTTGCTCACCTCGGACTTCCTGGCCTCGGGCGGCTCGATCGGACGCCTCCAGCTCCCCGACGGCTCGATCGAGATGACCGACGTGCTCATCCGCGACGCGATGGCCGAGGCGCTCACCAGGCTGGGCGCCAGGGGCGGCAAGCTGTCGCCGTCGACGTACCACGACCCGGCGAAGCCACGCCTCGACTTCCCGAAGCCACGCCCCGTGAAGTGCGGACCCTGAGCGCATGGCTCGGCGGGCTCGGTCCCGCCGCGGCCCTCGACCTCGACGAGCTGTGCGCGTGTTTCCTGCGCGAGTGCCGGAAGAACGCGGCGGCCTTGCGCGAGGCGCGCTCGGCCGGGCTCGATCGCAGCCTCGCCGGCTGGCGCGCGACGCTCGCCGACGCGTTCCGCACGGTCCTGCGCACGCCGGTGGCGACGCTCGAGGGGCTGGGCGCGCGCACGTCGCTCGAGGTGCTGTGGGAGCGCTTGCACACGAGCCTCCCCGAGCGCCCGGACATCGCGGCGGTGCTCGTGGCGCGCGTGGTCGCCGACGCGCTCGACGAGGCGGTGGGCCATCGCTTCGTCGACTGCTACCGGCGGCGGGCGCGCTGGCGGCTCCAGCCCGGTGATCCGTTCCCGGTCGCCGAGCCGCCGCTGCGCGACGTGTTCGGTCGCCACCTGACGACGCACCCCGACGTGCGCGACCTGCCCATCGACCGCACCACGCGGCTCGCGCTGGCGCCGTACGCCGATGGGGTCGAGCTCGTCGTCGATCTGGACGCGCCGCTGGCGGTGCCCGGCGAGGCCGCGGTGATCGCCGCGTGTCTGCCGCACGCCGCGCCGGCGCGCGAGCTCGACTTCGATCCCGACGCCGCGCGTGGCCAGTTCTTCGGCGTGCGCCCGCGCGACGAGGCGGCGGCGGTGGCCTCGGTGCGCGCGCTGGTCGCGCAGGCGCTCGCCGCCGGCGCGAGCCTCGTCGTCTTCCCCGAGCTCTCGGTGACCGCGGCCGGGCTCGACGCGATCGAGGAGCTCGTGGCGGGGCGCGACGTCGTGGTCGTGGCCGGCAGCCGGCACGCGGTGGTCGGCGGGTCGCCGCGCAACGTCGCGACGGTGATCGCGGGAGGCGCGCGCTGGACGAGCGCCAAGTTCAACCCGTTCGTGCTCGGCGATCTGGTCGAGGGCATCGCCAGCGCGCCGGCGCAGGTCGTGGTGCGGGGCGCGATCGATCACGCCGGTCGCTACGCCTGGTCGCTCGCCGTGCTCGTGTGCAAGGACTTCCTGTCGCCGGGCGCGCACCAGGCGCTCGTCGCCGCGCGGCCCGCGCTCATCGTCGTGCCGGCGCTCACCGAACGCACCGCGGTGTTCGAGGCCGACGCCGTCGGCCTCACCGGCGCGACCCAGGCGACCTGCGTCGTCGTCAACCAGACCGACCTCCCGCAGTCCGATGGCGTGCCGCGCAACAACCCGGCCGAGCCCGAGGGCCCCGCCGTCGTCATCGTCACGCGCCCGGTGCCGTGGGCGCTCACCGAGGTCGTCCGCCGCTCCGAGGTCGCGCCGCCGGCGTGCGTCGTCCTGCGCCTGCGCCCGGCGGCGCCGTAGCGCCGCGGGCGCCGCGTCGGTCGCGACTGGCGATCCACACCTCGGGTAGCATCATCGCAACGTGGCTCGTTCGAAGACACACAGCTACCCTTTTCGCTTCTTCGGTCGCTGTCCTATCGCCGACCTCCGCCCGGACGAAGCCCAACCCTTCGAGATCCGGTTCGTGCGGAGCGACCAGAGCCCGGAGGTGCGCGCGGCGATCGCGAAGGCGTTCGCTGCTGTGCTGAAGGAGCGTGCCGACGCGCTACGCGACGACGGCGTGCCCTGGCGGTGGGCGAAGGGCTGGGCATTGATGCTGGTGTCGCCCGCATCCAAGAAGATCGACGGGCGCGCGAGAGCGGCGTTCTTCGACGCGCTGGAGCATGTTGCGCGTGCGATTCATCGCGTCGCGCCCCTGGCCGAGGTCGTCTTTGGCGGGCGAATCGAGGGCTGGCCCTCGCCGCGCCATCCCTGGGACGACTGGAGCGTCGAGGCCGGGCGCGCGCCAGGCGCGCCGGTGTTCGCGCACTATCAGCGTCTCGGCTTCCCCGGGAGGAGCAACGCGAAAGCACGGGACACGAACGACCCCGTGTTCGATGCCGCACTCGCCGACGCACGCGGTCAGCGGGGGAAGTCGAAGACCAGCGGGACGCGCGGGGACCTCGGTACGGCGACCGAGCAGGTCACGAACGCCGGCCTCGCGTGGCACGCCGAGAGCGGGCGATGGTGGACCGCGAAGGTCACGCCGCTGGGGGATGGCCGGGCGCGCGTTCACTACGTCGGATGGGACGCATCATGGGACGAGACCGTGCCCATGACGAAGGTCAAGGCGATGCCGCCCCCGGCGACAGACCTCGCCGCCGGACAGGGCGTGATGGTCGAGTACGAGGGGGCCGGGTGGTACGAGGCGAGGCTGGTGAAGCCTTCCGCCAAGAAGTCGTGGGTCGTCCGCTACGACCAGGACACATCGACGGAGACGGTCGCCGCGTCGACCATCCGCCGACGTACGGACTTCTCCCCGCCGCCGGCCGTCAAGGGCCGGGGCAGGTGACGGACGGTACGCTCGACCGGCGAGGCACGTCCTCGCGCCGTCGCAGGAACGCGTTCAGTCGTCGCCGCCGTCGCGCGCGCGGAACTGCGCGAGCGCCGCGGCCTGGGCGGCGGGCACGCGTGCCCAGAGATAGGCGCTTCCCGCGCGGACGCCGAGCGAGAGCGCGATCGGATACTCGTCGCCCGGGAGCACGTCGAAGAGCGAGAGGAGACTGTCGCCGCGCTCGCGGGCGTCGGCGAGCGCGCGCGCGAGGTCGGGCGCCACGGTGGGAGGCTTGTGTGTGCCGTCGACGGTCGCGCGCACGAGCTCACCGTCCGGATCGGTGAGGGCGAAGACGACGGTGCCGTCCCACGCCGCCCACGCACCGGAGGCGGCCGCCATCGCTCCGGCGAAGAGGGTGCCGACGTCGATCGCGACGCCGGCGTGCGTCGAGCGCTGGACGTCGAGCTGGATGCCGGGCGGCATCGGGAGCCTGCGCGCCGCCTCCACGACGCGATCGATCGCGACGCCGACGCGCGCCGCGTCCTGGACGCCGAACGCGTTGACGACGGCGTTCGCGGCGATGTCGGTGACGCCGGCGTACTCGCCGGTGCCGAGGTCGAAGAGCGCCTCGACCAGCGCGATCAGGCGCTGGTTGAGCTCGGGCGACGTCGCCGCGAGCTCGGCGCCGATGAAGGCGATGGCGAGATCCTCGAGCTGCCGCGAGAAGTCGCCGAGCGCGAGGTGGCCGGCCATCGCGCCGAGCGGCTGCTCGAGCGGCAGCCGCTCCAGCAGGGCGAACGTCGACGGCCGCTGGGCCTCGACGAGGCTCGCCAGCGTCGTTCCGGGTCGCGGCGTCAGCACGATCTCCGCGACGAGGTCGCCCGAGGCGAGCTCGACGAAGCCCCGGACGTTGTCGGTCTGCTCGACGAGGGCGAGCAGGACGTCGCGGACCGCGGCCGGTACGTCGGTGCTCCGCGTGCTCGCGATCGTCTGCAGCTCGTCCGCCCAGCGGGCCCGGATCGGCGCTGCGTACAGGACGCCGGTCGCCCGTTTCGGCGCAGGCGTCGGGAAGAGCGAGGTCGTCGCCCAGTCGAAGACGAGCGCGACGGCGTCGGGTGAGCCGGAGCGCATGACCCACTCGTCGGCGCCGGCGGGCACGTCGCGGGCGGTCGCCACGACCACGAGCTGGGGATCGTCGTCTCCGGGAGGGGGCGTGAGGACGACCAGGTGGACCGGCCGCGTGGCGTCGATCTGGTCCGGGCGGAGCGTCTCCTCCAGCTCGGCGCGCAGCGCCGCCCCCTGGCCAGGCGCGATCTGATCGATGTAGGCCGCCACGCGTGGCAGGTCCTCGCCCACCGAGGGGAGGGTCATCACCGCGAAGACCTCGGCCGGCATCGGCGCCATCGCGGTCGGCGCGTCGGCGCCCGGTCCCGTGCTCTTCCGGCACGCCGCAAGCGCCAGCGCCAGCGCGGCGGCGATCACGACGGGGATGGCGAGCCATGGGCGTTTCATGGGCGCGAGCCTACCGGCCGTGTCAGCCTCGGGCCATGTGCCGGGGAACGTTCTCCCTCGTCGTGCTGATCATTGCCAGCGCTGGCGCCGGCGCCGGCTGTGGTGTGCCGCCGGGCGGCGAACCGTCGCCGCCGACGACGATGATGCCGCCGTCGGCGCTGCCGCCCGACGAGCTCCGTCCGCCCGGCAAGGACGAGCCGCTCGACGTCGCCGCCCCGTCCCGGCCGGCGCCGCCGGCCCGCGCGCACGTGCCGCCCGCGGATCCTCCGCCGGGCCGCAGGGCGACGCTCCTCGGCGTGAGCGTCGACCGGCGGCGCGCGCTCCTCAAGCTGGAGCAGCAGCCCGAGCACTGGGTCGATCCGATGTACCGCTGGGTCGACATCGCGACGCAGCGGGTGGTCGAGGAGTGGCGCGAGCCCGCGCTGTCGAGCGTGCCGCTCGAGACCCTGCGCGACGGCGGCGGCGTCCTGCGCGAGCCCGACACGACCGGCGACGCGCTCGAGGCCGACATCGCGCAGCACGCGACCGCGCTCCTCGAGGCGGGCGCGCCGTTCGAGCCCCGCTTCGGCGTCGCGCGCGACGCGAGCGTCCTCAACCTCGGCGACTGGCTCTACATGGTCGACACGCGCACCGGCAAGGTCGGCGACCGCCTGGCCAAGGACGCGTCCTATTACCCGCACGTCTCCGACGACGGCTCGTTCTTCGTGTACGCGCGCCACCAGGGCCGGCTCGACGGCATCCACGGCAACTACATGCCGTTCGTGGCGCCGCTGCCGGCGGGCGCGCCGTCACGCAAGCTGAACGTGCGCGACATCGACGGCTGGAAGATGACGCTGTCGCGCGACGGTCGCCACCTCTACGTCCAGAGCGGCCACGAGCTGCCCGACGGCGGCTGCCTGGTGCGCGTCGCGATCGCGCCGCCGTCGCCGGTGACGAAGCTCTACTGCGTCGAGCCGGACGAGCGCATCCGCGATCTCGTGTTCTCGCCGTCGCGCCACCTGGCGGTCGTCACGATCGGCCACGCCGACGTCAACGACCGCGCGTCGCGCGCCGTGTGGATCGAGCTGCCCGACGGCAGGGTCGCGGGCGAGCTGCGCCAGGCGACGATCTTCGACGTGGCGAGCGTCGACGACAGCGGCGTCGGGCTCGCGAGCGGCGTGCCCGAGATGCGCGCCATGGCGCGGCTCGATCCGCGGAAGCGGCGCATCATCCGGTACGAGTCGGACGTCTGGGTGCCGTACAGCTTCTACGGCGCCGCCTGGATCGACGCCGACCGCTGGGTGCAGGCCGAGGGCGGCGGCACCCGCACCGTGGATCTGACGTCGCTCCCGCAGACCGCGATGCCCTGGCCGTAAGGCGGGATACCTTTGCCAGAATCAACCATTGCGCAACGGTTGCAGCGCCGCTAGCCTGTGAGCAGGCCCCGATCTGGAGGCCGTCATGGAGCTGGAAGAGCTACTCACCTGGTACGCGGACGCCCCCGGCGACGCGCACCGGCTGCGCTCGCTGGCCAGCGCCATGGGGATCGAGCTGACGCGGCGGCGCCTCGATCACCTCGATCGCGTGCTGGGCGCGATGCAGGCGGTGATGCGGCGCCCCGAGGATCGCGATCCGGCGGACGCGCGCTTCCAGGCCGGCTACATCGCCGCGCTCGAGGATCTCCTGCGCTCGTTCCAGACCGAGCTGGGCGAGGAGGAGAGCGAGCGGGAGATCCTGCACTACGTGAAGACCGAGCCGTACCGCGGCGCGCTCGCGGCGCTCGCCGACGGCGCCGAGACGGCGACCGAGATCGCCGCCGCGATGGGCAAGCACAAGTCGAGCGCGAGCCGCGCGCTGGCCGCCTTGCGCGAGGCCGGCCTGGTCGCCGCGTTCTCGGCGCCCGACGGCAACGAGCGGCTGCGGCCGCACGCGCTCACGATGCGCGGCCGCCGGCTCGTCGCCGAGCTGCGCGGCCAGCGCCCGCGCCGCGCCGAGGGCAGCCGCTCGAGCTCCGCGGAGAAGGTGGCGGCGCGCAAGAAGACGCCGGGCAAGGGCCAGAAGGCGCCGAACGCCGTCGCGTCACGCCGCCGCTCGTCCTGAGCGGTCGGCGGCGCGGGCGGTGCGCACGAGCAGGCGCAGGACGAAGAACATGGTGATCGCGAGGACGACGCCGCCGGCGGCCATGATGCGCCAGCGGTACGGGCCGCCCTTCGCGGGGCGGTTCGAGGTCCAGAAGCCCGACGGGCGGCTGTCGAGCATCTGCGGCGCGCGCATCTGCGAGCCCTCCTCGGGCGGCTTGGCCCAGGGCACCGGCTCGGGGTTCGCGCCCGTGTTGCGCGGCGCGCGCTCGGCGGGGACCGCGCGCTCGTCGCCCATGCCGTAGGGCGAGGGCTGCGCGACGGCCACGCCGGACGCGAGCGCGACGAGCACGAGCGCGACGAGGGCAGGGCAGCGCATGGGCCCGGATCTACTCCGGCCGCGCCTGTGACGCAACGGCACATGTTGTCGCGCCATGGCCGGATCTGTGGCACTCACAGGCCTCCCCGTGCGCAAGTTCCGCGAGCAGCCGTTCGAGAAGCCGCCGGAGGAGGAGCTGCCTCCTCCCGTCGGCCCGCGTGCACCGGACGCGATCGATCGGCTCATCGCCGAGCACGGCCCCGCGACCATCTGCGCGATCCTGGCGCCGGTCCTGACCGAGGCGCGCGTCGCGCGGATCGAGCAGGTGCTGGCGGCGCGCCTGGGCAGCATCCTCCCCGTGGTCGAGGACGTCTACGAGCCGCACAACGGCGCCGCCGTGATCCGCTCGGCCGAGGCGCTCGGCCTCCAGGAGCTGCACGTCCTCGAGACCGGCGTGCGCTTCCAGGCGCTGCGCGGCATCACCCGCGGCTGCCACCGCTGGATGGATCTCGCGCGCTGGCGCGACGCGCGCGCCTGTGTCGACGCGCTCCACGCGCGCGGCTTCACCGTGCTCGCGACCACGCCGCGCGGCGCGATGCCGCTCGACGCCGTCGACGTCTCGCGCCCCGTCGCGATCGTCTTCGGCAACGAGCACGCGGGGCTGCCCGAGGCCACGATCGCCGCGTGCGACGGCGCCGTCGTCCTGCCGATGTTCGGCTTCACCGAGAGCTTCAACCTGTCGGTGACGGCGGCGCTCGCGACGAGCCAGCTCGCGGCGCGCCGCCGCGCGTTCCTCGGCGCGGACGGAGATCTCGACCCGGCGCGTGTCGCCCACCTGCGCGCGCGCTGGTATGCGCTCAAGGTCCGCGGCGCCGCCGGCGTGATCGAGCGCGCCGTGTCCGCGCGGACACACGGCGATGTGGCACCGGAGCCGCAGTCGCCCTAACCTCACGGCAGACGCAGCTTCACGCTGGCTGCGACGGGTACCGACCTTGCAGAAGCGCACCAAGCCCAGCATGACCACGAGCACCCGCGAGCGCCGGAAGCGCCTGGCCATCAAGATCGCCCTGTGGGGTGGCCTCGGCCTCCTCGTGTCCACCGCGCTGGTGATGGCCACGGTCGCCACCGTCTTCTGGTACTACGGCCGCGACAAGAACCTGCCGAGCATCAACAGCGTCGGCGACTACCACCCCAAGCAGGTCACCGTCCTCCTCGACAAGAAGGGCGAGCGCATCGCCGAGATCTTCAGCGAGCGGCGCAGCTACGTCGCCTACGAGGACGTGCCCCAGATCCAGGTCGACGCCTTCGTCGTCGCCGAGGACGCCAGCTTCTGGACCCACGGCGGCATCGACTACCGCGGCATGATGCGCGCCTTCTTCACCAACCTGCGCTCGGGCAAGACCAAGCAGGGCGCGTCGACGATCACCCAGCAGGTGGTGAAGACGTTCGTGCTCTCGCCCGAGCGCACGTTCAAGCGCAAGATCCAGGAGATCATCCTCGCCCGCCGCCTCGAGCGGAAGCTGTCGAAGAAGGACATCCTCACGCTCTACATGAACCAGATCTACTTCGGGCACGGCCGCTACGGCGTGCAGGAGGCGGCGCGCTACTACTTCGGCAAGGACATCGAGGACGTCACCATCGGCGAGGCCGCGATGCTCGCCGGCCTGCCGCAGTCGCCCGAGAACATCTCGCCGCGCAAGAACCCTCAGCGCGCCAAGGAGCGCCAGGCGTACGTGCTCAACCAGCTGGTGAAGCACGGCAAGATCGACGCCGACGAGGCCAAGAAGTGGATCGACGCGCCGATCCAGGTCGTGCGTGATCCGTTCCCGCACCTCGGCGACGCGCCCGAGTGGCTCGAGGGCGTGAAGCAGGAGCTGACGTCGCGCTACGGCGCCGCGGGGCTCGACACGCTCGGCGCCTCGGTGCGCACGACGATGCGGCCCGGCATCCAGGCGGCGGCGCGCGACGCCCTGCGCGACGCGCTGCGCGCGGTCGACACGCGCCACAAGCTCGGACGCCCGATCCGCAAGGTGCCCGCCGACAAGATCCCGCTCGAGACCGCGAAGCTCGCGCGCAAGCTGGGCGGCAAGCCGCGTCCGGGCGCGACCTACGAGGCCGTGGTCACCTCGGTGCACGACCGCGACCAGGAGCTGGTCGTCGATCTCGGCGGCTGGACCGCCGCGCTCGTGCTCGGCGGCGCCGACGACGAGCGCTGGAACCCGCCGGGCGCGGGTGGCGCACGGAAGCAGCCGGGCGAGCGCTTCGCGCCGGGCGACGTCATCCGCGTCGCGCTCCCGCCGCCGCTGGCCGAGGGCGAGTCGCCGCGCAAGGCCAAGCACGGCGACAACATCGTCGTCCTGGCGCCCGGTCCCGAGGGCGCGATCGTCGTCCTCGATCCCCACACGCGCGAGGTGTGGGCGATGGTCGGCGGCTACAACGTCCGCGCCGGCGGCTTCAACCGCGCGACGATGGCGCGCCGCCAGCCGGGCTCGGCGTTCAAGCCCATCGTGTTCGCCGCCGCGGTCGCGACCGGCCGCTTCACGCCGGCGACCATCGTGAACGATGCCCCCGAGGTCTACGACCTGTGGAAACCGCAGAACTACAAGAAGGGCGCGTTCGAGGGTCCCATGCGCCTGCGCCACGCCCTCGCCAAGTCGACCAACACGGTCGCGATCAAGGTGCTGCACGACGTCGGTCCCGACAACGCCGTCGAGCTGGCCAAGCAGCTCGGCATCTCCGGCGATCTGCCGCGCACGCTCTCGCTCGCCCTCGGGTCGGGCGAGGTGACGCCCCTCGAGATGACGAACGCGTTCGCCACGTTCGCCGCGGGCGGGGTGTGGCGCGCGCCGCGCTTCGTCGCGAGCATCGACGAGGAGGCCCAGGCGCCGGGCGCCGAGCGGCAGGTGCTCGCGCCCGAGGTGGCCTACGTCGTCGCCGACATGATGCGGTCGGTGGTGGAGCAGGGCACGGCGACCAAGGCCAGGTCGCTGAAGCTGACGATCGCGGGCAAGACCGGCACGTCGAACGACTCGAAGGACACCTGGTTCGTCGGCATGACCGCCGACGTCGTCGTCGGCGTGTGGATCGGCTACGACGACAACACGCCGCTCGGCCGCGGCGAGGCCGGCGGCGTGACCGCCTTGCCCGCGTTCGTCGACACGATGAAGGCCGTGGGCGCCAAGAACCGTCCCTTCCCCAGGCCGAGCAACGTCGGCGCCGCGCGCATCGATCTGGTGACCGGCCTCCTCGCCGCCGACGGCGCGCCCGAGAGCTCGACGATGATGGAGGTGTTCGTCGCCGGCACCGAGCCGACCGAGGTCGCGCCGCTGCCCGGCCAGATCGACGCCACCACGTTCGTCACCGACGCGTACGGTGACGAGGCCTTGCCGCCCGAGGAG